>CAITPI010000031.1 GCA_903894295.1 uncultured Acidimicrobiaceae bacterium | reverse complement strand
TGCATTGACCGTGGAAGTGGAATCGATATCGACGTGGCCCCAGGGCAACCTTCTCTCGTCGATTCGGGACGCCTTGGGTCACGCCGAACAGGCCCTGGTGGCCACCGCCTTCATCGACCCGCGCGGTGTGCTCCTGCTGGAACGGGAGCTCAAGGCCCTCGGCCCGCGCTGCCGGCTTCTGGTCACTTCGGTCTTCGACCGTCAGCGAACCTCGGCCGCCCTCTCCCTCACCCACAGCTTTGGCGTGGAAACCAAGGTTCTGAACTGGCGGGGTGGCACCTTTCATCCCAAGATCTACCTCACCCAGACCGGAACATCGAGCCAGGCGGTCGTGGGCTCCTCCAATCTGACCAGTGGGCTCGTCACCAACGTTGAAGTTGCCACGGCACTGACCGGGCAGCGCCACGACCGGGCCCTCGCGTCACTCTGGGAGACCACGGAAGGCCTCTGGTGCCATGAACGCTCTGTTCCCTGGGCGCCTTCGGGAGATGAAGGGCATGACGAGTTTGAACCGGACCTCTGGTCGTTGCTGGAACGGTCCGTGCACGAAGGCCAGACCGTCTTCACGCTCTCCGACGACAAGCCAAACCGCATCACGTCGATCACCCGGGCCGGGCTCTGGGTCGAAACGGAAAAATCGGCGGAACACAACCGCTCCGAACTCGTCCCACCCCGGATGATCCAGGTGGCCTGGGATTCGCTCCAGGCCAACGGCGAGTTGACCAACAAGTCGCTGGAGAAGAACCTCCGCGTGCACCGGTCGAGTTTCGTCTGTGCCCTTCTGGGGCACCTCCCCGGAGTGGTGGTGGCATCACGCAGGCCCATCAGGTTGACCTTCGCCGGCGTCGGGCAAGAATCCAGCGACCACGAAGTCAAGGGCTGACCGGCATGGCCGAACCAGACAACTGGCCCGCCCGGATGGCATCGCTCAACCAATGGACAAAGAGGGGTGAACGAGCCCCCCACAAACCGCTGCTCCTGCTGTACGCCCTGGGTCGGCTCCAACGGAACGAACCGACCGACGTGTCCTTCACCGAAGCCCGTCAGCCGGTCGACGCACTGCTCCAGGAGTTCGGGCCACCCCGCAAGACGGGGTCCCACTATCCGTTCCACCACCTGGCCAGCGAGAGCGACCTCTGGGTCGTCTCGAGTGACCAGGGACCGGGCAGTCCGGGCTCCAACATCGGCGACCTGACCCGAAGCAACGCCCGGGGCCATCTGGCGCCCGGCTTCAGCGAAGCGCTGTCGTCCGATCCAGCCCAGTTCGCCCTCGTCGTCCACGCCCTGTTGGAGGCGAACTTTCCCGAGACCATCCACCAGGAGATTCTGGACGGCGTGGGCATCGATGTCGACCAGATGGACCTGACGTCGATGTTCCGGCCCATCACGAGACGCCGGGATCCCAGATTCCGGGCCGAGGTACTCCGGGTGTATGAACACCGATGTGCCGTCTGCGGCTATGACGGTCAACTGGGCCGTGAAACGGTCGGAATCGAGGCGGCCCATGTCCGGTGGTGGGCGGCCGGCGGTCCCGACGAGATCGACAACGCCGTGGCGCTCTGCTCGCTCCACCACAAACTGCTCGACCGGGGGGTCATCGGCATCACGCCGGACCAGACCGTCGCCGTCTCCGAACACTTCATCGGACACGGAGCCGTGGCCGACTCACTGGTCCTCGGATTCTCGGGTCGGCCGTTGTTGGAACCCCAGCGGGGCCACCCCCAACCGGCCGTCGAGCACGTCGAATGGCACCGCAGCGAAGTCTTCCGTTCTCCTCGACGCCACAGTGCCGTCGCCTGACCCACCAACGCCCATCCGGGGTCGGCCCGTTCCTAGTGGGCCACGATTCCTTCGACCAGACCCTGGGCCGTACTCCCGCCGGTGGAGCCCAGCCAGACGGCGTTGCCGTAGTTGTAGACCCGGCCGGTGTTGGTGACGATGAGATAACCCCGGCCGTTCGGGGTCAAGGCCATGGAGGCCATCGCTCCGTACGCCGGGTTGCCGCCCGTTTGGGCATAGGCCGAGCCGAACCAGGTGGCATCGCCGAAGTTGAGGATCCGGCCGGTGCTGGTCAACAACCAGTAGCCCCGGCCGTCAAGGGTGGGAGCAAGCGACACCGCCCGGCCGAGGGCGGTGTTTCCACCGGTCGAGCCAAACCAGACAGCATCCCCGTAGTTGAAGATCCGCCCGGTCGTGGTGGGCATCCAGTAACCACGGCCGTCCGGGGTGGCCCACAGTCCGAGTGCGGTGCCAAACGCGGTGCTCCCCGAAGTCTGGGCATACGCCGAACCCAGCCAGGTCGCATCACCGCATGTCAGAACCCGGCCGTTGGCCGTCGTGATCCAGTAGCCCTGGCCGTCGTTGGTGAGCGTCAGGCTCACCGCCGGGGCGGTGGGCGAGGACGAACATCCGTAGCTCACCGCATCTCCGTAGGCGTAGACGTGGCCGGTGGTGGTCACCAGGTAGTAGCCAAGATGGTCCTTCGTGGCCGTGATGCCGACGACGGCACCGTTCGCCGTGCTT
>CAITPI010000030.1 GCA_903894295.1 uncultured Acidimicrobiaceae bacterium | reverse complement strand
CAAGGACATCGACGTCCAGATGATCGTGGACCTTCGGCGGATGCTGACCAACGCCGGCTACACCGCAGGCAAGCCCGGGAAAGAGGTCTGACTCCTCCCCTGGGCACCGCTGCCCCTCGGACCGCGCCCATACCGCTGTTCAGGGCGGAATGACGTGGCGTCAGTGGCGGGCTAACCCAACAACTTCTTGGCGATGACCACCCGCTGAACCTGGTTGGTTCCTTCGTAGATCTGGGTGATCTTGGCATCCCGCATGAAGCGCTCGACGGGGAAGTCCTTGGTGTAGCCGTAGCCACCAAGGAGTTGCACGGCGTCGGTGGCCACCGCCATGGCGGTGTCCGAGGCGAAGCACTTGGCCATGGCGCCGAACATCGTGAGTTCCCCTTCCGGGTCGCCGTTGTCGATCAGGGCACACGCCCGGTAGGTCATGGTGCGGGCCACCTCGTTCTTCATGGCCATGTCGGCCAACATGAAGCGCAGACCCTGGAGATCGGCGATCGGCTTGCCGAACGCCTGGCGCTCTTTCATGTAACCGGCCGCATAGTCGATGGCAGCCTGGGCGATGCCGACGGCCTGGGAGCCGATCGTGGGTCGGCTGCGGTCCAGGGTGTGCATGGCGACCGTGAAGCCCTGGCCTTCCTCGCCGATCAGGTGGGTCGAGGGAACCCGGACGTCATCGAAGATGACCGAAGCGGTGGGACTGGCCCGCAGGCCCATCTTGTCCTCATGGGGTCCGAACGTCACACCCCAGTCCTTTTCGACCAGAAAGCAACTGATCCCCCGGTAGCCCTTGTCGGGATCGGTCACGGCAAAGACCGTGTAGGTGTCCGAAACGCCGGCGTTGGTGATCCAGTGCTTGGCGCCGTTCAGGATGTAGCTGTCACCGTCCTTGACCGCCCTCGTGCGCATGGCCGCTACATCACTGCCGGCGTCGGCCTCAGATAGGCAGTAGCTGGCCTGGGCTTCCCCACTGGCAATCCGGGGAAGGTAGGTCTGCTTCAACTCCTCGGACGCCCAATTCATCACCGGCAGCATCCCGAGCTTGGAGATCAGCATGGTCACGGCGGTGGACGCACAGGCCCGGGCGATCTCCTCGGCCATGATGGCCTGGGTGATCATGTCGGCCCCGGCCCCTCCGTACTCGGTGGGGATCCCGAGCGCCGGAAGCTCCATCTCCACGCAGGCCTCGAAACTGGCCTGGGGGTAGACCGCATCCCGGTCGACCTGGGCCGCATGCGGCGCGACCTTCTCATCGGCAAAGCGGCGGAGCGTGTCCCGGAACTCCCGTTGGATCTCGGTCAGGGCGAAGGTCGTTTCTTCCATTCCCCCAAGTTACCGAGAAGTCAGGATCCCACGTACATCTCCGGGGGCGCTCAAGTATTTCCCGGAACCGGCCGACAATCTGGACAGGCTCGTTGAACCGCGACCGCGGAGGAGGGCCGAGTTTTCGTTCCCCATCCAGCCAGGAGGAAAAGATGAGTGATCACCCGGAAGGTCCCGGTTGGTGGATGGCGAGCGACTATCTCTGGTATCCCCCGGAACTCCACCCCACCGCTCTCGCCAAAGCCGCCGAGGAGAAGGCGGCGGCCGAGCGGCTGGCGGCGGAGGCGGCGGAGGAGAAGCACCGGACGGCCGAAGCGGCCCTTCTGGCCCAACGGGCCCGGGCCACATCGGCCCAGGCGCCGGAGTTCTCGTCCGACCAGGAAGAGGCCCTGGCCCTCATGGCCCAGCAACTCACCGGGGTCGACGTCCCGGCCGAAGGGTCCGCCAACGGAGACGCCGCAACGACTCCGGCCGACGCCTTCGCCACCGTCGCCGCCGCCTACCTTGATGCCCGCCACCAGCAGGCCCGCAGTGGATCGAGCCTGGTCATGACCCGCAGCGTCCCGCCGGCTCCGGCCCCGGGGGACACCGCCAACCCTTCGGCCCGGACGACCGGAGGGAGCAACCCGCCCGGGACGGCCGGTCCGGACGTTCTTTCGTCAGACCCCAATCCGTCAAAGAAGGATGCCGTGCCCAATCCCGGATCGTCGATGTTTGCCCCGACCGGCCGGACCCCGAGTCCGGTCAGCAGCGCAATCGACCTGCTTCAGGTGATCGACTCGATGCCGACCGACGAGGAGGTTTCGCCCGAGCCGGAAGTCCGTGCTCCGGTTGTCTCGGCGCCGTCGCTTCTGATCGACCGCCGGGATGGAGGCGGAACCCATGCCGATTTTGCCGAGCTCACCGCCTTTGCCGCCGAGATCGGGGACCAGCAGGCGACAGCGGAGACCGGAGAGAATCCCGGCCCGGCCCCGGTCGACCCGGCCGTCGACCCACTCGCCCAGGGTGGGGCCCTCTTCCAACAGGCCATGGACTCCAACCATCTGGGCGACAACATCACCGTGAACTACGACGGCGACGACGAGCGCAACGGTTCCGGCCCGACTCCGAACAGCGGATCCCGGGGACCCACCACCTCGTTCTCTCCGTCGAATCCCCGCCCCTCCAGCAAGGTCGACCCACCGCCTGTCGTGGCCGGTGGCGGATCGTCTTCGTCCCTGCCCGGCCCGGGCGTGGGCGACTTCATCGGAGCGTCCGCCAAAAAGGCACGGTGGCGCTTCAAGCACAAGGGCTGAGGCGGCACAGGGGGTCCGGCCGGCCGGTCCGTGGTGCGAGAGAGTCCCCGGTCGACCAGAAGTGGACGAGACCCGGCCAGCCGGTCAGAGGGGTGGCGTCGTATCCCCGTCATCGGGGATGTTGAGGAACTCCCTCCAGTGGTCCAGGCGCCGGCCCACTTCTTCGGGGGTCATGACGAGGACGTCTTCCCCGACGGCATCGGCGATGTCCCGCTGGGCGTCGTAGTGGTGGGAGGCCGACCGGAACATCCGGTCCCGCACCACCACCAGGTCGGCCGGGGCGTCACCGAGGTAGCCCCAGAGCGTCAGGGCGAAGGTCAGGTCGTGGATCACCGGGGCCCGACCGAAACGGGCAGACCGGCGCATGGCCACCGCCACCGCTCCAGCCAACACGTCCGCCGTCTCCGACCCGCTGGCGAGGTCCAGTCGCTCCACAAACCGTTGGGCCAGTTTCAGGGCGTAGCCCTGATCGGGCCCCGGATAGCCACGACGGCCCCCGGAGGTTCGCTGGGGGCCGACCAGTTCCGACGGCCGGGATTGCGTCCAGGCCCGTGGCACTTCGAGTTGGTAGGACGGACGAACCTGGTCGGCCTCGACCACGGGAACCACGTTGGGCTGCGCCACGAAACACCACTCCTTGCCACTCAAAACTGGGATCAACGACCGGTCGGAGGCCGGATGCGACCGGCCGTTCTTCAGGTTATGGCCGACCGCCCCCGGACGGTGCACCCCATCCCGGGAGTGCACCGGTCCCGACCGGTCAGGTATGCAGCAGTCCGTAGACGATGGAGTCGGCCAGGGCTTCCCACGACGCGGCGATGATGTTCTCGGACACGCCGATGGTCGTCCATGTGCGCTCGCCGTTGGTCGAGTCGATCAGGACCCGGGTGACCGATCCGGTCCCCTTCCCCGAATCAAGTACCCGGACCCGGTAGTCGACAAGGTGGATGTCGGCCAACTTCGGGTAGCGGTCGCCCAACGCCTTGCGGAGGGCGCCGTCGAGGGCATTGACCGGTCCGTTGCCCTGGGCGGTGGCATCGGACGCCTCGCTGCGGACCTCGAGGCTGACCGTGGCTTCGGTGGACAGCGTCTCGGCCTGGCCGGAGACCACCTGGTAGGAGCGAAGCACGAAGAAGTCCTGAACCCAGCCCATCGAGCGCCGCAGCAGCAGTTCGAGCGAGGCATCGGCCACCTCGAAGTGGTAGCCCTCGTACTCGAGCTGCTTCAACGAATCGAGAACCGAGGTCATGGCATCCGAGTCAAGTTCGAGACCCAACTCGGCCGCCTTGAGCGCCAGGGTGGAACGTCCGGCCATCTCCGAGACCACAAACCGGGTGCCGTTGCCGACCAGGTTGGGGCTGATGTGCTCGTAGGCATCCGAGCGGCGGGCGATGGCCGACGTATGGAGGCCCGCCTTGTGGGCGAAGACCGAGGCGCCCACAAAGGGCTGCTGGGGATTCGGGGCGATGTTCACCAGCTCGGCGATGTGGTGGGACACCGGGGTCAGCAGTTCGAGCCGCTCCCGGGGAATGGTGTCCACCTCGAGCTTGAGAGAGAGGTCGGGGATGGCCGCCGAGAGGTCGGTGTTGCCCGCCCGCTCGCCGTAGCCGTTGACGCATCCCTGCACGTGGGTGGCCCCCACCGCCACGGCGGCCAGGGAGTTGGCGACGGCACAGGCCGAGTCGTTGTGGAAGTGGACGCCCACCTGGGATTCGAACGTGCCGAGTACCGAGGTGACGATCCGCTCCACCTCGTAGGGAAGGGTTCCTCCGTTGGTGTCGCAGAGGACCAAGGTCTCGGCTCCGGCCTCTTCGGCCGCCCGCAGGATGCGCATGGTGAACTCCGGATTTGCCTTGAAGCCATCGAAGAAGTGTTCGGCGTCGAGGAAGACCCGGCGGTCATGGCGGCGCAGATACTCGATCGAGTCGGTCACCATGGCGACCGCCTCGTCGAGGGTGGTCCGAAGGGCGTCCACGACGTGCATCTCGGACGACTTGGCCACCAGGCACACCGCCGAGGTCTCGGCCTCGAGCAAGTGACGAAGGGTCTCGTCCTTTTCGGCCCGGACGCCGGCCCTCCGGGTCGAACCGAAGGCCACGAGGCAGGCCCGGGCAAGGTGCAGTTCCTTCGGAGCCCGGGCGAAGAACTCGGCGTCCTTGGGATTGGCGCCCGGCCAGCCACCTTCGATGAACGTCACCCCGAGGTGGTCGAGCTGCTCGGCCACCCGGAGCTTGTCGTCCACGGTCAGGGACAGGCCCTCCTGCTGGGAACCGTCCCGCAGGGTGGTGTCGAAGATGTCGACCGCTTCGGGCAGGTGGGGCAGGTCGAAATCGTGTCCGTGACCGGCCGCCGGCCGGCCCTCGCGCTCGGCATCCCGCCACTCCCGGTGGGCCTGCTGGCCCGGGGTCAGTTCGTGGGTGTGGGTCGAACCGTCGTGGGTGTGGGTATGGGTATGCCCGTGACCGGAACGCACCCCGGGCGAACGGAACGAGTCATCGGCCAGGGTGGGACCGTCACCCGACATAGTCCAACCAGTCCCGGTACTGTTCGAGCTCGCCCCGCACGGTGGCGAAGTAGGTCTGCTGGATCTGCTGGGTCAACGGACCCGGCTTTCCGGTGCCGACCACCCGGTCGTCCACGGCCCGCACCGGCACCACTTCGGCGGCCGTGCCGGTCAGGAAGATCTCGTCGGCGGTATACAGGTCGGAGCGGACCAGCGGTTCGTAGTTCGTCTCATGGCCCAGATCGCCCGCGATCTTCTCCACCGTCTTCTGGGTGATGCCCTCGAGGGCCCCCGAGTCCGAGGACGGCGGCGAGAGCAGGCGACCATTGCGGACCACGAAAAGGTTCTCGCCGGTGCACTCGCTCACGTTGCCGTCACCACCGAGCATGATGGCTTCGTCGTAGCCGGCCTTCAGGGCCTCGACCTTGGCCAGTGACGAGTTCACGTACATCCCGGTGCCCTTGGCCGCCGTCGGGATCGAGTTGGGATCGTGGCGCTTCCAGGAGGAGATCTTGGCCGACACCCCGTTGGCCACGCCGTCGTCGCCGAGGTAGGTCCCCCACGGCCAGGCGGCGATGGACACGTTCACCGGACAGGGGATCGGGTTGAGCCCCATCTCGCCGTAGCCCAGATAGACGAGGGGCCGGATGTAGCAACCGTCATCAAGACGGTTGACCCGGACCAGTTCCCGGGTGGCGTCCACCAGTTCGTCTTCGCTGAAGGGGATCTCGATCATGAAGACCTTGCACGATGCAAACAGCCGCTTGATGTGGTCCCGGAGTCGGAAGATGGCCACGCCATCGGCCGTCGGGTAGGCCCGGATGCCTTCGAAGGCCCCGGATCCGTAGTGCATGGTGTGGGTGAGCACGTGCACGGTGGCATCGGCCCAGTCGACGAACTCGCCGTCCATCCAGATCTTGTCGGTAGGGGTGATGGGCATGGGCTACAGCCTTTCTGCGATGGCATCACCGATGGCGGTGGTGCCCAGGTCGGACGGATGGGGGGACTCGATGAACTCCTTGGTGGCCACCAGGACTCTCCCGGCCGCCTCCTTTTCGCCGAGGAAGTCGAGCATCAGGGCCCCGGAGTGGATGGCGGCGATGGGATTGGCCAGGTTCTCTCCGGCAATGTCGTGGGCGGCCCCGTGCACCGGTTCGAACATGGACGGTCCGGTGCGGTCCGGATTCAGGTTGGCCGAGGCGGCATAGCCGATCCCGCCGGCGACCGCTCCGGCCAGGTCGGTGAGGATGTCCCCGAACAGGTTGTCGGTGACAATCACGTCGTAACGACCCGGGTTCTCCACCAGGTAGATGCAGGCGGCGTCCACGTGGTTGTAGTCCCAGGTGACCTCGGGGAACCCGGGTGCCACTTCGGCCACCGTCCGCTGCCAGAGGTCACCGGCAAAGGTCAGCACGTTGGTCTTGTGGACCAGTGTGAGGTGCTTCTCCGGTCGGGATTGGGCCAGTTCGAAGGCGTAGCGGACGCAGCGTTCGACCCCATGACGGGTGTTCACCGACCCCTGGGTGGCCACTTCGAACGGCGTACCCTGCCGGAGGAACCCGCCTTCGCCGGCGTAGGTTCCTTCGGTGTTCTCCCGGATGACGACAAAGTCGCACCCGGCGGCCAGCGACCCCGGCACCCCCTGGAACGGGCGGAGGTTGATGTAGAGGTCGAGGGCGAAGCGCATCCGCAACAGCAGACCTCGCTCGAGCAGACCGGCCGGGACGGCGGTGGATCCGACCTCGGCACCGATCGCCCCGAGCAGGATGGCATCGTGGCCCCGCAACTCCTCGAGCACCGAATCGGGGAGCACTTCCCCGGTCTTCAGGTAGTGGGCCGCCCCAAGTTCGTAGGTCGTCGTGTCGAGCGTCACGCCGGCTGCGGCAATGACCTTCAGGGTCTCGTCAAGAACTTCCGGTCCGATTCCGTCGCCACCCATGACGGCCACTCGATAACTGCTCACGATGATCCTTCTCTTCTCTCAACAGGTCGACTTGCTGTGCTTCCCTACGGTACTTCCCCGGTCACCCCGCTCCCGGACGGTGTGCGATACCGGCCGGGAAATTGAAAAACCGCCCACCAAGTGGACGGTCAAGGGACACACACCGACAGGGTGCGTGTCTAGCAGGCGGTAATTACGGGCATGTCGAACAACGGCATGTGCACAGTCTCGCCGGTTCGGGCGCCATCGTCAACCTCGAGAACCCGTCATGGCGTCCGGTGGCCCGGGGAACGACCCCATCGGCCGGGAAGTGACAACCCGGCGATGCATCAAGTGGCGCGGCGGCTTCCCGCACCACCGGCACGTCCGGTTCAGGACGCCGAGAGCATCTCGGGTGACAGTGCCCCTGCGCGCAAGCACCTCGTGGCCGGTCCCCGGCACTCCATCACGGTGGACGGTGTGCCGTCGCAGGTGCCACCGTCGACGATCACCGCCAGATCTTCGGCTTCGGGAAAGTAGGTGGCCACTTCTCCGGCCGAGGTGGCCGGAGAAGCCCCATGGGGGTTGGCGCTCGTCACCGCCAGCGGCCCGAAGGCAGCGCAGATCTCCTTGATCCACTCATGGTCCGGCCACCGGATCCCGACCGTGAGCCGGGCGCTCGGCGGCCCCCCGAGGTCCACGGTGAAACCGGGTCGGCGGGGCACCACCAGGGTGAGGGGGCCCGGCCAGAACCGCGAAGCCAGACGGGCGGCCGCCGGCTCGAACTCTCCGGCCAGCACTTCGGCCTGCTCCAGACCACCGACGAGGACGGGCAGGGGAACGTCCTCGGGACGGTCCTTCAGGGCGAACAACCGGGCGACGGCCTCGGGTTGGGTGGGGTCGGCCGCCACTCCGTAGACGGTGTCGGTAGGGATGGCCACCACCAATCCACGGGCCAGGGCGTCAAGGACCCGGGCCCGGGTCCCGGACTCATCCATTGGTTGTTGCGTCGTCATGGCGGAGACATCATGCCCGACGGAACGCCACCAGCATGCGCAATCGCCCGGCGAGATCCCGCTCCACCACCGGCAAGACCAGGGAACTCCGCCGGGCGACATCGATGGCGGCATAGGCCTGGGGTGGCGAAAGCTCGATGACCACCACCCCGCCCGGGACCAACCACGTTTCCACCTGCCCGAGAATCGTTTCGATCTCGAAAAGACCGCCCACTCCGGAGACACCGTCATCGGCCACCAGGGCCCCGGTCGGCTCCCAGAGCCGCACCTCGTCGTCCAGGTCCACAAACTCCCGGCCCGAGACATACGGCGGATTGGCCACGACCAGGTCGAAACCGTGGTGCAAGGCAGCCGGCAACGGCTCGAACCACGAGCCGAGGGCGAAGTGCACGTTGCGGGTGATCTCCGGTACGCGGCCCAAAAGCCGGTCCCGGTTGAGCGTGGCCACTTCGAGCGCCTCGGCGCTGCGGTCGACCGCCCAGACCTCGACTCCGACAGGGGTCGCCGGGGATCCCCCGGGACCCAGGCGACCGGCCAGGAGGTCCGGCACCTCGACCGCCAGCGAGAGGGCAATGGCGCCCGATCCGGTTCCGAGGTCGAGGCATCTCACCGGAGCCCCCTCGGTGTCTCCCGAGCCCACTTTCGTCCCGACCAACTCCCCGAGGTGGCCCAGGGCCACTTCGACCACCTGCTCGGTCTCGGGGCGCGGGATGAGCACCCGGGGATCGCAGATGAGGTCCAGGGACCGGAACGACCACTCCCCGAGGACATACTGCAGCGGCTCACCAGCCCGACGTCGGCCGATCAGGGTCGCCCGCCGTTCGGGATCACCTCCGGCCGCTTCGGCGATCCAGCCGAGTTCCCGGGCCGGAAGATCGCCACCTTCCGGCTCGCCGTTGGGGTCCAGGACAGGCGACACCGTTCAGTGGTCGGCGAGTTGGCGGGCCCGCTTGTCGGCCATCAGGGCTTCGGTCACCTCGTCCAGGTCGCCCATCAGGATGCGATCCAGTTTGTGCAGCGTCAACTTGATGCGGTGGTCGGTGACCCGGTTCTCCTTGTAGTTGTAGGTGCGGATCTTCTCGGACCGGCCACCTCCACCCACCTGGCTGCGTCGCTGTTCGGACAACTCGGCGGCCTGACGGTCCTGCTCGGCCTTCAACAGTCGGGACCTGAGGACCACCATGGCCTTGGCCCGGTTCTGGATCTGGCTCTTCTCGTCCTGCATGGCCACCACGATGCCGGTCGGCAGGTGGGTGATGCGCACCGCCGAGTCCGTGGTGTTCACCGACTGTCCGCCCGGGCCGGTCGACCGGTAGACGTCGATCTTGAGGTCGGCCGGATCGATCTCGACGTCCACTTCTTCCGCCTCGGGCAGGACGGCCACTGCCGCGGCCGAGGTATGGATCCGGCCCTGGGACTCGGTCACCGGGACCCGCTGGACGCGATGGGGCCCACCTTCGTGTTCGAGTCGGGGCCACGCCTCCTCACCCTTCACCACGAAGGTGACTTCATTCAGACCATCCCGTTCGGACGGACTCGAGGAGAGCACCTCGACCTTCCAGCCCCGGGAGGCCGCATAGCGGGTGTACATCTCGAAGAGATCCTTGGCGAACAGGTTCGCTTCTTCGCCGCCTTCGGCTCCCCGGATCTCCATGATGACGTTGCGGCCGGCGTTCGGATCACGCGGCAGCAGGGAGAGCCGCAACTCCTCTTCCAGGCGGGGAATGTCGGCCTCGGCAGCGGCAACTTCCATCTGGGCCAGCTCACGCTCCTCGCCCACCGACTCGGTCACCATCTCCCGGGCCACTTCGAGGTCGGACACGGTGGCCTTCAGGCGCCGGTAGGTGGCAACCACCTCGTCGAGTTCCCGGTGGCGCTGGGAGACCGAGCGCAACCGCTTCGGGTCCGACGACAACGAGGGGTCGTTCAACTCTTCGGTGACCGCGACCAGCTCCGCCTCGAGCTCGTCCAGCAGTTCGCTCATTCGTTCGTCGAGCACGGTTCCTCGCTAGCGCGCAGAGCATCTCCTGCCTGTTGCCCCCTGCGACCGGGCAGGCTTCCGGCGGGCCACCACGTCGACGTGCGTCGTGGTGTCGATGCCGGACGAACGACGATCAGTCCTCCGACGTGGTCGTCGGACGCTTCTTGCGGTTCTTCGTCTCGTAGCGACGGTTGAAGCGCTCCACCCGGCCTCCGGAGTCAACCAGCTTCTGCTTGCCGGTGAAGAACGGATGGCACTCGTTGCAGAGTTCCAGCGTCATGGACGGCACGGTCGAACGCGTGGTGAAGGTGTTGCCACACGAGCACTTGACGTGCGACTCAACGTACTCAGGATGGATGTCGGCTCTCATGATTTCTCCCATACGCCCGCCCGGGCACGAAGCACGGCGGGGAACAACCGATTCTATAGGACACTTCCCCTCCGGCGTCCAGCCAGAGGGACGGACCAGGTCAGGTGGCCGGGCCCTTGGCGATCTCGGCCAGGAACTCGTCGTTGCTCTTGGTGGTGCGGATCTTGTCCATCAGCAACTCGAGGCCGGCCGCCGCGCTGCCTTCGTTGGCCAGGGCGTTCAGGACCCGACGGAGCTTCCAGACCTGCTGCAGCTGGGACCGGTCGAACAGCAGTTCCTCGTGCCGGGTCGAGCTGGCGTTGACGTCGATCGAGGGATAGAGCCGTCGTTCGGCCAGACGACGGTCCAGCCGGAGCTCCATGTTGCCGGTGCCCTTGAACTCTTCGAAGATCACCTCGTCCATCTTCGATCCCGTCTCCACGAGGGCGGTGGCCAGAATCGTCAACGAGCCGCCTTCTTCGATGTTGCGGGCGGCACCGAAGAACTTCTTCGGCGGATACAGCGCACCCGAGTCGACACCACCGGACATGATCCGGCCGGTGGCGGGATGGGCCAGGTTGTAGGCCCGGGCCAGACGGGTGATGCCGTCGAGGATGATGACGACGTCCTGACCGGCTTCCACCAGCCGCTTGGCCCGCTCGATGGCCAACTCGGCCACCGCAGTGTGCTCCTCGGAGGGCCGGTCGAAGGTGGATGCCACCACTTCGCCCTTCACCGACCGCCGCATGTCGGTCACTTCTTCGGGACGTTCGTCGACGAGGAGCACCATCAGGTGGACATCGGGGTTGTTGGCCTCGATGGAGTGGGCGATGTGCTTCATCACCGTGGTCTTGCCGGCCTTGGGTGGCGAAACGATCAGACCACGCTGGCCCTTGCCGATCGGCGAGAGCAGGTCCACGATGCGGGCGGTCAGGTTCTCCTTCTCGCCGGGCATCTCGAGGTGGAGTTTCTCGTCCGGGAAGAGTGGCGTGAGATCCTCGAAACGGGGTCGCAGCCGGGCCACTTCGGGGTC
Source organism: uncultured Acidimicrobiaceae bacterium (assembly GCA_903894295.1). Taxonomy (GTDB): domain Bacteria; phylum Actinomycetota; class Acidimicrobiia; order Acidimicrobiales; family RAAP-2; genus Bog-756. The sequence continues at coordinate 485 of CAITPI010000030.1, read as the reverse complement.
GAGTCCCGAGACCTTGTCGATCTGGAGCAGGGCCGCGAACTTCTCCTGGGGGCCGGCCGGCCGGCAGGCACCCTCGATGGCATCGCCCTTGCGCAGGGCCAGCCGCCGGGCCTGGCTCACCGAGACATAGACGTCCTTGGGGCTGGCGAGGTAGCCCTCGGTCCGCAGGAAGCCATAGCCCTCGTCCCGCAGGTCCAGCAGACCCCGAACCGGGATCAGCTCGCCCTGGTACGGCTGCTCGCTCCCACCCTGGAGGTCCCCGTCGGGACCCACGCCCCGCTCGCGCCCCCGGCGCCGGCGGTTGCTCCGACGGTTGCCAAAATCGTCCTGGGCACCACCCTGGTTGTTGTGGTTGCCCTGGTTGTTGCGGTTGCCCGGGCCGGCCTGGTTGTTCTGGTTGTTGCGGCCCTGGTTGTTCTGGTTGTTGCGGCCCTGGTTGTTCTGGTTGTTGCGGCCCTGGTTGTTCTGGTTGTTGCGGCCCTGGT
>CAITPI010000029.1 GCA_903894295.1 uncultured Acidimicrobiaceae bacterium | reverse complement strand
CGCCGTTGTCGAACTCCGGCCCGGGATGGGACCGCTCGAACCCGACGCGGTCATCGCCCACGTCAAGGCCCGTCTTGCCGGCTACAAGGCACCGCGCCGGGTCCGCTTCGTGAATTCGATCGGGCGATCGCCATCGGGCAAGATGGACTACGCCCGCCACCGCCGTGAAACCCAGGAGGCTTACGCGTGACCACGCCGGACGTACTCGAAGAGCTTCACGACTGGCTCGGTGACGAGTGGGACCCCGACCTCACGGTCGAGGCCTGGTGGGAGAAGCTCGGCACCGCCGGATGGGCGGCCCCGACCCTCCCGGTCAACGCCTTCGGCCGGGGTGTGGCCCGCAGCGTCGGAGTGCAGATCGCCCGGGCCATCCACGAGTTCGGTGCCCTGGGCGCCCCGGACGGTCTGGGTCTGCTGCTCGCCGCCCCAACCATCGTCGACCACGGAACGCCCGAACAGATCGACACCTACGTGCGCGACATCGTGACCGGCCAGCGCTCGTGGTGCCAGCTCTTCTCCGAACCCGGCGCCGGCTCCGATCTGGCCGGGTTGGCCACCCGGGCCATCGAAGACGGTGACGAGTGGATCGTCAACGGCCAGAAGGTCTGGACCTCCCTCGCCCAGTCGGCCGACCTCGGCATGCTGTTGGCCCGCACCGCCCCCGAGCTGCCCAAACACCAGGGCATCACCTACTTTGCCCTCGACATGCACCAGCCGGGCGTGGAGATCCGCCCCCTGCGGGAGATGACCGGGCACGCCATGTTCAACGAGACCTTCATGACCGACGCCCGGGTCGCCACTTCGGCCATCATCGGCGACCGCAACGGCGGTTGGGCGGTGGCCAACTCGACCCTGGCCCACGAGCGGGCCGGTCTCGGATCCGGGGGCGGGGGCGGCAGCGGCGTGAGGGTCACGCCGGGCACCATCGCCGGCAACCTGACCAGGCGGGCCGGAGACTTCGTCCGGCCCCCAAAGCCCCGCACCGCCACCGGAGAGGCCGACAAGCCGTCCCGCCGACCGGGCATGCACGATCTCGTGATCGACCTGGCCCGCCACTACGGCACCAACGCCGATCCCGGGATCCGACAGGACCTGGTGCGCCTGTACACGCTGAACGAGCTGGGCCGCTTCAACGCCGAGCGGCTCAAGGCCTACCGTTCGGTCGGTCAGGACATCCCCGGCATGGGCAACATCTCGAAACTCTCGATGAGCGCCATCATGCGCCTGGTCCGCGACGTCGGCATGCGGGTCGTCGGATCGGACGGCATGTTGCACGCCTATGCAGGAGAAGACCAGGCGGTCCTGAACGAAGCCACGGGGAATCCCCTGCTGCCCGGCGTGACGACCACCGCCCTCTATGCCCAGGCACCCGCCATCTACGGCGGCACCGACCAGGTGCAGCGCAACATCATCGGCGAGCGGGTGCTCGGGCTGTCCAAGGAGCCCGGGAACGACCGGAACGTACCCTTCGCCGACCTGCCCCGCAACGGCTAGGGGTACCCCGTCCCGGGCCCGGGACCCGGTGCCCTTCAGTCCTTGTTGGCTCCGTGGTTCCGGACGTAGTCGTTCACCGTGTAGTACGCATCGATCGACTCTCCGGCGTCGCCCCAGAACCCGTCGAGGACGTCATAGGCCATGAGGCCAAGGCCGATGTAGTGGTTGTTCACGTCGGTGATCTCGAGTTCGCCGCGACCTGACGGGACGAGGGTCTTGATGACGTCAAACACGCTGTTGTCATAGCAGTAGATGCCGGTGACGCCGAACTTCGACTGGGGATGCTCGGGCTTCTCGACGATGCCGACCACCTTTCCGCCGTCATCGAAGGTGGGAACACCCAGGTGGCGCAGGTGCTCGTCTTCCTCGACGGGGGTGAGCAGGATCCTCCCTCCGACCGGATGGTCCCGGAAGGCGTCCACCATGGGCTTGATCGAATGCTCCATGACGTTGTCGGCCAGCATGACCAGCACCGGCTCACCTCCGGCGAACCGTTCAGCCAGGCCGAGCGCCTCGGCGATGCCTCCCGGCTTTTCCTGGTAGCCGTAGCTCAGGCGGTCGATCCCGAATTCGTGACCGTTGCCGAGCAGGCGGAGGAACTCTCCGGCATGGTGACCGCCGGAGACCAGCATGATGTCGGTCACCCCGGCCCGCACGGCCGCCTCGATCGACCAGTTGATCATCGGTCGGTCGTAGATCGGCAACAGGTGCTTGTTGGTGATCCGGGTCAGGGGGTGGAGCCGGGAACCCGTACCACCAGCAAGGAGAACACCCTTCATGAGCCAAAGCCTAGTGGGGGCGGTTGTACTTTCGCAGCATCAATTTCCGGAGGCACGGACGTCCGCGCTCTCCGCCAGCAGGGCATCAGCCAGGCGGGGCCACGCCCGTGACGCCCAAAGGGAGAACGGCCGGTTCGCCAGGCCGCCGGCCAGCACTCCCGCCACCGGGTCCACCCAGAGAAAGGAGCCGCTCCGGCCGAAGTGTCCATAGGTCTGCGGCGAGTTGTTCGCTCCGGTCCAGTGCGGGAACTTGGTGCCCCGGACCTCGGGACCGAGTCCCCAGTCGTCCTCTTTCATGTGGGCAAAGCCGGGCAGGTCGCCGGCCAGTCCCGGGAACTGGACGCCGGTCGCCTCCCTCGCCGTCGAGGGGTCGATCAACCGGGGATCCGCCAGTTCCAGACCGAAGCGGAGCAGGTCCCCGACCGGGCCCGTGAGGCCGGCCGCGGCCAGACCCGAGGGGTGGTCGGGCAGAAAGGTCGTGGCGGCCATGCCCAACGGGTCGAGAACGGCGGATCTCACGTAGGTCATCCACCCGATCCCGGAGCGCTGTTCGAGCACCTCGGCGAGGATCCGGTAGCCGGTGTTCGAATAGATCCGGCGCTGCCCCGGAGGACCGATGGGTTCCCGTCCTTCCTGGCCCAGTCCCGAGGCGTGGGCCAACAGGTGGCGCAGCGTGGCTCCCGGCGGACCGGCCGGCCCGTCGAGATCGACGGTGCCTTCTTCCACCGCCACCAGCATCGCCCAGGCCGTCACCATCTTGGTCACCGAGGCCCAGCGAAAGGGTTGGTGCACCATTCCCGCGAGTTCCACCGTCTCCCAGGGGAGATCCGGCCCAGGTCGTCGGGCCCAGCCGACGGCAACTTCGTCGACGGGCCAATCCAGCGCCTGGGCGAGGGCGGTCAAACCTCGAGGAAGCGACGAACCGCCAGGTAGGAACCGACGACGCCGACGGCGACACCCACCACCGCCACGGCGATGCAGGTGCTGCTGACCTCCCAGCCCGACAGGGCCATCTGGGCGATGATCGAACTCTGGTTGGCCGCCGTCTTCTGGACGTCAAGTCCGAGTCCCCAGTAGACGCCAAGGACGACCAGGACCGCCATGACGGCGCCCAGAAGCCCCTGGATCAGGCCTTCGGCCATGAAGGGCAGACGGATGAACCAGTTGGTCGCCCCCACGAGTTTCATCACGGCCACTTCCCTCCGGCGGGCAAAGATGGCCATGCGGATCGTGTTGAAGATCAGCACCGACGCCGACAGCAGCAGAACGATGGCCACCGAGAGGAACACCCACTGCAGGATGTGGATCACACTCTGCATGGTCTTGATCTGCTGGCCGGGATAGCTCACCTCGGAGACCCCGGGCTGGCCGATGAACTGCTGGTAGACGGCCGGGGCCTGCGACGGATCGACCAGCGTGCACCGGTAGGACGACGGATAGTCGGCCAGGGTGGTGGCGGCGAACTCGTCCGGGGCGACGACCGTGCGGGCCTCGTTGTAGTCGTAGCGTTGGGACCGGAACTGACAGGTCTGGATGTAGGGAGACTGACGCAGTTGGGATCCCACGGCGGTCGTCTGGGCAACCGGCGCCGTCGGCTTGACCCAGACGATGACGTCGACCTTGTTCTGCCACTGCACGGTAGCCTTGGCCGCGCCCTGCTTCAGGAGCAACGACGAGCCCACGAGGGCCAGCGAGACGGCCACGGTCAGGATGGCGGCGGTCGTCATCAGACGGTTCCGCCACAGGTTCGTGGTCGCTTCCTTGGTGACGTACGTCGGTGAGACAGCCATCAGGTCAGCGGCTCCATGGGTCCCGACGGGGGGCGACGGTCCACGTCGAGCGCCAGTCCGGTGGGTGAACCGGCACCGGCGGCGGCCGTGGCACTGTCGATGCCGTAGACGCCATGGGCCTGGTCCCGGATCAGGACACCCTTGTCCAGTTCGATCACCCGGCGCCTCATGGCGTCCACCATGCCGGCATCGTGGGTGGCGATCACGACGGTGGTCCCCCGCTTGTTGATCTCTTCCATCAATCGCATGATCCCGAGACTCGTCTCGGGATCGAGGTTGCCGGTCGGCTCGTCGGCCAGCAGGATCAACGGACGGTTCACGAAGGCCCGGGCCACGGCCACCCGTTGCTGTTCTCCACCCGAGAGTTCGTGGGGCAGGTTGTTCGCCTTCTTGGTGAGTCCGACCTCGGAAAGGATCTGGGGCACCTGGGCGGCAATCACGTGCTTCGGCCGACCGATCACCTCGAGGGCGAAGGCCACATTCTCGAACACCGTCTTGTTGGGGAGCAGTCGGTAGTCCTGGAACACGCAGCCGATGTTGCGCCGGAGATAGGGAATCCGCCACTTGGCCAGATGCCCGATGTCCTTGCCGGCCTCCCAGATCCGGCCCCGGTCGGGCGTTTCCTCGCGCAGCAACAGCCGGATGAACGTGGTCTTGCCCGACCCGGAGGGACCGACCAGGAAGGCGAACTCCCCCTTCTCGATCTCAATCGAGAAATCCCGGAGGGCCACGGTCGTTCCCTTGTACGTCTTTGTCACGTTCTGAAATTTGATCATGGATTCAATCCTGGGACAGTCGTGCGCTTCCACAGCGCCCTGCCCTGACCCGCCCTTCGCGTGACCACCAGTCTACCCGGGGAGGGTTTCGCCGTCCGTTCAGAGCCCGAGAAGCGGTCAGGAGGCGCTGCGGCGAAGTTCGGCCTGCCGGCGCAGCTCGGCCTCGATGAAGTCATCGAGGTCCCCGTCGAGCACGGACTCCACGTTGCCGGTCTCCTGGTTGTTCCGGAGATCCTTCACCAGCTGGTACGGGGCCATCACGTAGGAGCGGATCTGGTTTCCCCACGCATTGTCGGTCCGCTCACCCGACAGCTCGTTCAGGGTGGCCTGGTGTTCGGCCCGCTGCCGCTCGGCCAGCCGGGCCCCGAGCACCTGCATGGCCTTGGCCTTGTTCTGCATCTGGCTGCGCTGGTTCTGGCACGACACCACGATCCCGGTCGGGAGGTGGGTGAGACGGACGGCCGAGTCGGTCTTGTTGACGTGCTGGCCACCGGCGCCCGACGAGCGGTAGGTGTCGATCCGGAGATCCTTCTCGTCGATGGTCACTTCACCGGAGACGTCTTCCAGGAAGGGTACGACGTCCAGCGAGGCAAAGCTGGTCTGACGCCGGTGCTGGGCGTCGAACGGCGAGATGCGCACCAGGCGGTGGACTCCCCGCTCGGCGGCCAGCATGCCAAAGGCGTAGCGGCCCTTCACGATGAAGGTGGAGGACAACAGACCTGCTTCCTGGCCGGGGGTGGCCTCTTCCACTTCGATGTCAAAGCCCCGGCGCTCGGCCCAACGGCTGTACATCCGCAACATCATCTCGGCCCAGTCCTGGGCGTCGGTTCCACCCGCCCCGGCGTGGATCTCGGCCACGGCGTCGCCGTCATCGTAGGGACCGGCGAACTGCGACCGGAGCTCCAGGGCCGAGAGCCGCCGGTGCATGTCGTCCAGAACCTCTTCGGCCTCGTTCCGCAGCGACGGGTCGTCCTCTTCGTCCATCAACTCGACCAGCGTCTCAACGTCGGACCGCATCCCCTGCAGGCCGACGACCAGTTCGATGTCTTCGTTGACCCGACCCAGTTCGGTGGTCACTTCCCGGGCATGGTCGGGATCGTCCCACAGGCCCGGCGCCGAAGCCGCCGTCTCCAGTTCCTCTTTCCGCTGCTTCAGGCTGTCCAGACCAAGGAACCGCTCGGCTTCTTCAAGCCGTTCGCCGATGTCGGCGATCGCCGTCGGCAGGTCCACCCGTTCCCCTTCACCACCCGCCATGTCAGTTGGCGCCGTGGCAAAGCTTGAACTTCTTGCCGCTGCCGCAGTGGCAGGGCTCGTTGCGGCCGATCTTCTCGTGGGCGGTCTTCACCACCGGCTTCTGCTCCGCTTCGGGACCCATCTCGGCCAGTCCCCCCGGGGCCAGCTGGCTGCCTCCGGCCAGGGCCGCCGCCTGCTCCACTTCTTCCGGGGTCGCCAGTGCCATGGCCATGGTGGCCTCCTGCACCGGATCGTCGGCAGCGATGTAACTGGCCTGGGCCATGTTCATCTCGGGAGCCTGTTCCACCTTGACGGTGACGTGGAAGACGTGACGGAGGTAGTCATCGGCGATGCCGTCCATGAGGGCGTTGAACATGGCGAATCCCTCGCGCTGCCACGCCACGAGGGGATCCTGGTTCCCCATGGCCCGCAGGCCGATACCTTCCCGGAGATAGTCCATGTCGGCCAGGTGGTCCTGCCAGCGCTGGTCGATGATCTGGAGCATGATGTCCCGCTCGAGTTGACGGGCCGTCTCGGCTCCCCCGAGCAACTGTTCGTCACGCTCGGCATAGAGTTCCATCGCTTCGGCGATGACGCTTTCGGTGATCTGCTGGACCGAGGCGGCTTCGGAAAAATCCTCGGCCACGAACTTCGTCGGGTAGTACTGGGAGATCTCGAGGATCAACCGGGGCAGGTCCCACTCTTCGGGATACTCCGACGGCAGTGCCTGCGCCACGACGCCGGTCATGGTCCGCTCGAGCAGTTCGACGGTGAACTCCTGCAGATCCTCCCCGTCGATCACCTGGTAGCGCTGGGCGTAGATGACCTTGCGCTGTTCGTTCATGACGTCGTCGTACTTGAGAACGTCCTTGCGGGATTCGGCGTTGCGGCCCTCGACGGTGGTCTGGGCCCGCTCGATCGCCTTGGTGACCATCTTGGCCTCGATCGGCACATCGTCGGGCAGGGCCCGACCCATCACCCAGTTCATGGCGCCGGTGGCAAAGAGGCGCATGAGTTCGTCTTCGAGGCTGAGGAAGAACCGGCTCTCCCCGGGATCTCCCTGGCGACCCGAGCGGCCACGCAGCTGGTTGTCGATCCGCCGGCTCTCGTGGCGTTCGGAACCGAGAACGTACAGGCCGCCCTTGGCCCGCACTTCCTCGCCGTGGGCCGCACACTCGGCGGCGAACTTCTCTTCGAGTTCACGGTAGGCGGCCTGGCCTTCTTCGGTGTCGAGATCGAGCCCGAGGGCGTTCGCCTCGCGGGCGGCCAGGCCTTCCGGGTTGCCACCCAAAATGATGTCCACGCCGCGGCCGGCCATGTTGGTGGCCACCGTCACGGCGCCGATCCGACCCGCCTGGGCCACGATCTCCGCCTCCCGGAAGTGCTGCTTGGCGTTCAGCACCTCGTGGGGGATGCCCCGTTTGGCCAGCATCCGGCCGAGCTCCTCGGAGTGCGCCACCGACGCCGTACCGATGAGGATCGGCTGGCCCGCTTCGTGGCGTTCGAGGACGTCCTCCACTGCCGCTTCGAACTTGGCCGCTTCGGTCTTGAAGATGAGGTCGGGCTGGTCGATCCGGACCAACGGCCGGTTCGGGGGGATCGGAACCACCGGGAGCTCGTAGGTGTTGGCGAACTCCGACGCCTCGGTCTCGGCCGTACCGGTCATGCCGGACAGCTTGTGGTACATCCGGAAGTAGTTCTGGAGCGTGACCGTTGCCCAGGTGTGGTTCTCTTCTTTGATCCTGACCCGTTCCTTCGCCTCCACCGCCTGGTGGAGGCCGTCCGACCAGCGACGTCCGTCCAGGGTGCGGCCGGTGAACTCGTCGATGATGCGGACCTCGCCCTGGCTGACGAGGTAGTCCTTGTCCCGGCGGTAGAGCTCCTTGGCGAGCAGTGCCTGGGTCAGGTGGTGGACGTAGTTGACGGCCACCGCGTCGTAGAGGTTGTCGACACCGAGCTGCCGCTCGACCTTCTCGATCCCGGCCTCGGTCGGAATGACCGTCCGCTTCTCCTCGTCGACCTCGTAATCGTCTTCGGCCCGGAGCGTGCGCACGATCCCGGCGAACTGGTACCAGAGTTGGGCCGACTCGGCGGCCGGACCCGAGATGATCAAGGGGGTCCGGGCTTCGTCGATCAGGATCGAGTCGACTTCGTCGATGATGGCGAAGTTGTGGCCCCGTTGCACCATGGCGTCCTTGACCTTGGCCATGTTGTCTCGCAGGTAGTCGAAGCCGAGTTCGGTGTTGGTCCCGTAGGTGATGTCACACAGGTACGCCTCGCGCTTGGCCTCCGGGTCGGAGATGTCCGGACCGACCCGGCCGACACTCAGGCCAAGAAAGCGGTGCAGGCGCCCCATCCACTCGGAGTCACGGGTGGCGAGATAGTCGTTGACCGTCACCATGTGGACGCCACCGCCGGCCAGTCCGTTCAGGTAGGCCGGCAGGGTGGAGACCAGGGTTTTGCCCTCACCGGTCTTCATCTCGGCGATCCACCCGAAGTGGAGCGCCATGCCACCCATCAACTGCACGTCGAAGTGACGCTGGCCGAGCACGCGCCACGAAGCCTCCCGCACGAGGGCGAACGCCTCGACGAGGAGGTCTTCCAGGCTCTCGCCCTGCTCCAGGCGCCCGCGGAACACCCCGGTGAGGGCCCGCAGCTCGTCGTCCGAGCGTGCCTCCATCTCGGGTTCCAGGGCGTTCACCAACGGGACGAGCTCGGCGAGACGCCGAACCTTCTTCCCCTCGCCAGCACGAAGGACTTTCGAGAACACACTCATGAGAATCCCACTCTACTGTCGGGCGAAGCCCCGGAGAGACGCGGCCCGAAGGGCTCAGGCCGTTCGCACCCTCAGATACATCCGTGCGTTCTCACGGGACGGACGGTGGCGCGGGATCGACCGTTCGACGATCCGGCCCTTGGTCCGGTGCAGTTGGTGCCCGAGCTTCTCGACCACCAGGTCGACCGCGGCCAGAGGCGACCGGGCGGTGGCGTGGGCCCGGAAGACGAGTCCGTGTCCGGTGAGGGTGACTTCACACCACTCGCGGTCGTCGATGCGCCGACTGTGCTCTTCCTTGAAGTGCACCTCGGCCCGATCGAGTCCGGGACAGAGTTGGCCCAGATGGGCCACCTTTTCCTCGCAGCGACTTCGTTCTTCGTCCGAGACGATCTTCCGTCCGTACGCGATGACAACGTCCACGTGAAAACCTCCTGCGTCAGATGTTCAAAAGGGAACTAACGGGCCGGCCGCGCCTCCTTCACGGTCAGGTTCAGGGAAACACCACGGATCCCGGACCGTTGTCCGGGCGCGAAGAAACCAGCGACGATTTCGACGAAAACTGCGGACTGCAGGCGGCTGACCTGGTCTTTGACCCCACACTCGCCTGCGGGGAGCTTCACGAACCGGCCCGGGCGGCACCGTGCGCTGACGCCCGATGCCCCATCCGTGCCATGGAAGGTCCGCATGATCTCCTCTCCACCCGTTCTCGAGGGTCGAGAACCCGGCGGGCAGGTCTTACTCCTAAGCCGCACCATGCTCAGCAACCAGATGTTGCCTTACGTGGGTCGTTTTGCCTGCGACTGGCCTCGACTTGCAACCACAGACCCGCTCGCAGTCCACGTTGACCATTGTACGCCTCGTTCCCGTTATGGGAAGGGCCTTTCGTCCCGGAGGAGAATCCTGTTCCGGGAAGATTCAGGTGGTTCCGTCGGCCAGCTGGCGTTTGAGGTCTTCGAGGGCCGGGATCGGACCCGGATCGATTCCTTCGGCCGCCGCCAGATGGAGCGACACCATGTCGCCCACAAACATCAGGTCGAACAACTGGGCGAGGTCCCCGTCGCCCTCGGCGACCACGTCGACCACGTCGGCCACCACCTCACGCAGCGCCTCGACCACCAGGTCGAAACGGCGGGCGATCTGCGGATGTTCGGCCTCGTGACGGAGGTTGACCAGGGTGATCAGCTGGCGGGTGGCATCCCCGTGCTGGCCCCATCCGGCCAGTTCGTTGTGGCACAACTCGGGGTAGACGTTGGAGAAGGCCGGACATTTGGCGTTCTCGTTGATCTGGGCCTTCCACCGGTACGCCGCCACTTCGCCGAGATCCTGGGCTCCGTGCACCAGGGGAATGGTGCGGCCGATCCGGTGCGCCACCTGTTGGGCCAGGTTCCCGTCCCGCTCGAACGAGTCCCGTCGCCGGCGGAGCTGGTCGACCGCCTGCTGGATCCACTGGCTGGCTCCGGCGAACAGACCGATCTCCTCGAGTACGAGCATCGGCGGGATGGCCATGGCCCCGATTCCGGCCCGGGGCTGGGGAATGCCATCGAGGATGGGGAGCATGGGCACCTCCCATTCGGTGGCCAGTTGGGCCAACTGCCCGCCACCGGTCAGGATCACCAGCGACGCCCCCGCTTCATAGGCGGCCTCGGTGGCCTCCAGGGTCTCTTCGGTGTTTCCCGAGAAGGAGACGGCAAAGACGAGCGAGGCGGCGTCCACGTAGTCGGGCGGCTGGTAGCCCTTGACCACCTCGACCGGCACCGGCATGAACGGGGCGGCCACCGACTTCAGGACATCACCGGCCAGGCCGCTTCCCCCCATGCCGAGCACCACGACATTCTCGATGGCGTCATGACCCGGGAGGGCCAGGCCGCTCCGCCGGTCCCGGGTGTCATCGGCCGCGCTGGCCACCTGCTCCGGCAGGCCGACGGTGGCCGACCACATGTCGAGCGAGTCCACGGCCGGTGGTGCGAAGTTCATGCTCACGCCGTGGTCTCCCCGGCCGAACCGGTCACGACCGCTCCCCCGGCTTCGGCCTTGGCCGCCAACCGGGCCTGTTCGGTCTCATCGACGGCGGAGGCTTCATCGATGAGCATCACCGGGATGCCGTCGCGGACCGGATAGGTGCGGCCGAGTCTCGGATTGAACAGGAGTTCCTCGTCGGCAAAGTAGAGGAGGCTTCCCTTGTCCTCGGGGCACGCCAGGACGTCGATCAGGAGTGGGTCAAGAGCCATGGAATCTTCCTTCTTTCAGGCGGTCGGCTGTCAGGACGCAGCGAGGTCGGCGATCATCTGTTGAACTTCTCGGACCCGCTCGGCACATTGGGCTTCGTCGGGAGCTTCAACATTGAGTCGGAGCAGCGGTTCGGTGTTGGACGGCCGGAGGTTGAACCACCAGTCCCCCCGCTCCACGGTCAGGCCGTCGAGGTGGTCGGCCACACCGAGGGCGCCGTCGGCCGCCTCCACCGCAGAAGCCACCAGCGCCACGGTGCCCGCCGGATCGGCCACCTCGGTGTTGATCTCGCCCGATGCGGCATACCGGCGGAACGGAACCAGCAGTTCCGACAGGGGACGTTGGGTGACGCTCATCAACTCGAGCACCAGCAAGGCGGCGATGATGCCCGAGTCGGCCCGGTAGTTGTCCCGGAAGTAGTAGTGGCCGGAGTGTTCTCCGCCGAAGATGGCGCCGGTTTCCGCCATCACCTGCTTGATGTAGCTGTGGCCCACCTTGGTTCGCAGGCCGGTGCCACCCTTTTCGCCGATGGTCTCGGGCACCACCTTCGAACAGATGCAGTTGTAGAGCACCGTGGCACCCGGGTGCTTGTCCAGCATGGCGGCGGCCACGAGTGCGGTCGTGAGCGACCCGGAGACCAGCTGGGCGTGTTCGTCGACCAGAAACACCCGGTCGGCATCACCGTCGAAGGCGAGCCCGACATCGGCCCCGGTGTCGAGTACCCGTTGCTGTAGCCACACAAGATTCTCGGGCTGGATCGGGTCCGCCGGGTGGTTGGGGAAGTTGCCGTCGAGCTCGGGGAACATCCACTCCACCTCGAACGGCAATCCGGCGAACACCGCCGGGGCCACCAGGCCACCCATGCCGTTGGCCGTGTCGGCCACCACCCGGATCGGCCGGAGGGCTGCCGTGTCGACGAAGGAGCGGACGTGGTCGGCAAAGTCGGCGAGAACGTCCCGGGATCCGAACGTACCCGCCGTCGCCTCGTCGAGGTCCGGAACGCCCGAGGCCGACCAGGCCTCCAGCAACGACTCCGCCCCGGACTGGATCTCAACCAGTCCGGTGTCACGTCCCACCGGCTTCGCCCCGGCCAGGCAGAGCTTCAGACCGTTGTAGCGGGCCGGATTGTGGGAGGCGGTGAACATGGCGCCAGGGGCATCGAGCTTGCCGGCGGCAAAGTAGAGCATGTCGGTCGAGCCCATCCCGAGGTCGACGACACCGACCCCCTCCGAGCGCACCCCGGCGGCAAAGGCGGCCGACAACTCGACACCCGACGCCCGCATGTCCCGGGCCAGGAGGATCTTCGGGGCGCCGGCAAAACGGGCGAACGCCGCTCCGATGGCCCGGAACTGGAGCGCATTGAGCTGGTCGGGAACGACCCCGCGGATGTCGTAGGCCTTGAAGACGTCGGAGAGCGAACTCATGATCGCCCATCCTACGTCCTCAAGGTTGGTCTGGCCGGACCCCCCAAACGGTCCCGCTCAATCGTCCAGGGAGGGGAAATCGTCTCCCTCCGACAACAGGGCCAACACGTCCTGGGCCCCGGATTCACAGAGGTCAGCGAGTAGGCGGAGTCGCAACGCAGGATCATCGGTCGCCAGCAGCGACTGTCCGTCCAGCGGATTGGTTGCCCCCAGGGCGCACAGTTGCCAACTCCTCACCGTCGGGTCGGGGTCAAGGGCAAAACCTTCAGGCAGCACTTCGACGTCCGCATACTCCGACAACAGGGCCCGGAAGCGGCGGACGGCGGCCTCGGCCGAGCGGACATCGTCCGGAGAGGGCTCGTCGTCCCCGAGGTCACTCACCATGGCCACCGGATAGGGATCGTCCGGCAGCCACTCGTCGACCTGGAAGCGGCCAACACCGGTCGCCACCACGAGGAGCCGGCCGTCCTCCAGGGCCTCGACATGGGCTACCCGGGCCCGGGTGCCGACCCCGTGGCGTTGGTCGCCACCCCCGACCTCGGACCCCCGGGCGATCAACACGATGCCGAACTCCCGCTCCTCGGTCAGGCATTCGTTCATCATCAAACGAAATCTGGGTTCGAAGACGTGCAACGGCAGGGCGACTCCGGGAAACAGCACGCTGCCCAGGGGAAACATCCTCAGTCGGGTACTCACGATCCCACGGGAGCGGTCGCCTTCCGCCGACGTCGGCGGCGGGTCCAGGTCATCGCCGCCAGGGCGGCCACCACCGCCCCGGAGGCCAGCGTGACGACCTGACCGGCCAGATCCACGCCGGTCCGGCCGTAGTTCAGGGTGACGTTGTGGCTGGTCGGCACGACCACCATCAGGTTGGGAGCCAGTCGCCAGGGCCCGGTGGCTCCGGTGACCTTCCAGTTCGGGAAGTACGAGGTCCTCACCTCCACCGGCACTCCGGTGCGGTCGACATGAAAGGAGATGCTCTCGTCGCCCTGGACGATGTTCTCCACCTTGACCCGGGGTTCGGCCACCGGGACCGGATGGGTGTCCGAGGCCGGGATCCGCTGCCAGTTGGCGGGCCCTCCGGCCGACGGAGTGACCGACCACCGGGCCGGATCGTCATACCAGGATACGGCCGGGGCCAGCCACGAGGACTGGGCGGGCTGCACGTTGTCCCACACCACCGGCTGGTGCGAGAGGGGGACCACCAGTTGGGTGGCCGCAATCCGGTAGACCTTCCAGGTGGTCTTCAGCTGCTCGCCGTTGTAGTCGGTGGTCCAGGGTCCAGTTGAGTCCACCAGCGTGGCCGCCGGATCGGCGGCTGCGGCGGCCTGCACCGATGGCGACGAGGCCAGGAAGTACCGGACGCCGAGCAGCTGCAGGTGCTCGAGTCCGAGGGGAACGTTGAGCCCGCCGTAGGTGATGGCCGGGTCCGAAATGGCATCCGACGGGTTGGCCGACAGTTCGTTCTGGTTGATGAAGTGATACGGCGTGGTGCTGGAGGATTCGAAGAGGAGCCCTTCCATCGAGTCGATGCACTGGTTGGTCCAGTACGGGAGGTCCATCAGGGCCATGGTGGTTCCGAACCGGTTGAGGGACGGGTCGTACTCCCACATCGCCCGGCCACATCCATCACTGGCCCCCACATGCTCCATCATCTGGATCACGGCGTTGTACTCCGGAAAGTCCGGCTTCTGCTGGTACCCGGAGTAGTTCCACGCCGACCAGGAACTTGGCTGGTCGGCTCCCGGGGTGATCCCGATCGACTCGAGGGTCGAGGTCCAGGGGACCACGAGCGCCGGCACCACCGCAACCGCCGCCAGAAGAAGGGCCACCAACGGACCGGCGACGGCCCCGGGCGGCGTCGCCGAGGGAGCCGGACGCACCAGCCGGACCATGGGCTGGCCCGGCTCCCAGTTGAACGTCAGCACACTGGGCAGGCGGTTCCGGATGACCCACGCATACTGGTTCCGCCGGCGGCGACCCCAGAAACGGGCCAGGCCGGCG
>CAITPI010000028.1 GCA_903894295.1 uncultured Acidimicrobiaceae bacterium | reverse complement strand
GTCATCGTTTTGTGAATCCGACATGAACCAAACAGAACCAGACCCCGAGGCGAACCAGATCGTCCCGCCGGACGACCCGGACGGGCAGGTGGCACTCGCAACATCGGCCACAACCAGGACGACCCGTCTGGTCGCAGGGGTCCGACGAATCGTCGCCCGTCCGGCCCGGAGGGTGTCGCTTCTCCCGGGGTGGGCCGCCATCCTGGCCGGGATCGCAGCACTTCTCGTGGTCGTGGCCTCGGTTCTCGGACTGGTCGCGGCGTCAACGGCTTCGTCAACTCCTCCGGCCCGGGGATTGACCCAGGGGGCAGGGAGTGGTGGAAACGCCCGGGACAACGGGTTTCCCCACGCCAGCGTCCACCTGGCGGCCGCCCGATC
The DNA here is from genome assembly GCA_903894295.1 of uncultured Acidimicrobiaceae bacterium. Classification (GTDB taxonomy): domain Bacteria; phylum Actinomycetota; class Acidimicrobiia; order Acidimicrobiales; family RAAP-2; genus Bog-756. Next base: position 2,664 of record CAITPI010000028.1, on the reverse strand, counting down.
CACGCCTCGGCCCGACCCCCCGTCGCTGGCCAATGCCGCTCCGCTGCAACCCCACGAGATCTTCGGATACGCCCCGTATTGGACGTTGCCCGAGTCGTCTGGCTTCGACGTGGGTGCCCTGACCACGCTGGCCTACTTCAGTGTGAACGTGGGACCGGGCGGAACGCTGGTGGAAAGCGGGCCCGGCTGGGCCGGCTACCAGAGCCAGGATCTGGTCAACCTGATCAACCGGGCCCACGCCGCGGGTGACCGGGTGGTGTTGACCCTGACGTGTTTCAACCAGGCCACGTTGGACTCACTCACCTCAAACCCCACCGATGCCACCCATCTGGTCTCCGAACTGATCCCGGTCCTCAAGGCCAAAAGCCTCGATGGCGTGAACATCGACTTCGAGGGTGAGGGAAGCGCGGACCAGGCCGGTCTGACTTCGTTCGTCACCACGGTGTCCAAGGCACTGCGCACGACCAACAGCCACTGGCAGATCTCCATGGCCACCTACGCCAGTGCCGCCGCCGACACCGGGGGCTTCTACAACGTCGCCGCTCTCGCCCCGGAGGTCGATGCCTTCTTCATCATGGCGTACGACATGAACTCGGAGACCAAGCCGAGCGCCACGTCGCCCCTGTCGGGCCCAGCCTTCACCGACGCCGATGCCGTGAACGAGTTCCTGAAGGTGGTCCCGGCGTCGAAGATCATTTTGGGTCTTCCCTTCTACGGGTATGACTGGCCCACCACCGGGGACTCCCTGGGTGCCACCGCCACCGGTCCGGAGCGTCCGATGTCGTACGCGGAGATCGTGGCGGCCAACCATCCCCTCTACTGGGATCCGGTCACCCAGACCCCCTGGACCTCGTACCAGGTCGGCTCGCAGTGGCACCAGACCTTCTTCGACGATCCGGTCTCGATGGCCCTGAAGGCCCAGTTGGTCAACAAGGACCACATCGCCGGTCTCGGCATCTGGGCCCTCGGGATGGACGGCAACGACCCGGCCATGCTGGCCGCCTTCATCGGTGGGGCCCCGCCCGACAAGAACCTCTCACTCGGACCCGCCCCCCGCACCACCACGTCCACCACCGGGAAGGGCAAGGGTTCCCATCCGTCGGGACCCGCTTCGACCACCACCACGACGTTGGTGGGCGCCGGATACGTGAACCTCGCCAACTGGCAGGGCAACGAGGTCGTGTTGTCGCCGACGGTGCTTCCGACGGGTTCGTCCACCCTGGTCGGATCGCTGACCGCCTTCGTGAGCGGGGACCCCATCCTGGCCTGCCTCGAGACCGGCCCCGGTCTTCCGGTGTACGCGTTCGCTTCCCGGCCGGGCCTGTTCTACGTGGAAGCCCGCACCTCCCCGCCGACCGGACCGGCCGACTGCGTTCCGGGAAACTGGTCCTTCACCGTGCCGACGTCGCCGCCGACGACCTCGACGACCTCGACCACCACGCCTGCTTCGGGGGCCAGCGGGTCGACCGGTTCGGGCAACTCGGGAACCGGCTGACGACGAGGGAAGGTCCTGGCTGCGCTCGAGGTGCCGGCCCGGACGACCCGTCGATCCGCTTCGAAGTCCGTTCGTCCGTCCGGCGGCTAATCTTTGGGTTCCCGGGGGTGTAGCTCAGCTGGTAGAGCGCTACGTTCGCAATGTAGAGGCCGAGGGTTCGAGTCCCTTCACCTCCACCTGGGGCCCGTCATAAGGCGTGAGGCGTCCGTTTCTCCTGTCTCCCGTGGCCGCCGGTCGCTTTGGTCGTACAGGGTTCGATCGATCCGTAAAGTTGGCCCTGATCCCTGCCGATGCCTTGGTGTGGCCCGTCACGACGACGGGCCGTTCGGGAGGTCGTCGGATGCAGATCATCGGTGTGGACGGACAGGGCCGGCAACGGTGTTGGTGGTGCGGTGGTCTCGAGTTTTCCCGGGAACGGATGACCCGGGCCGTGGTGGTGCTCGGACTCCACCTGCACACCACCAAGCCGACGTTGCGTTGTGAACACTGTGGCGAGTACCGCAGCGCCAACGCGGTCGAGACCTTCGCCTGAGCGATCCGGCGCTCCCGTCGGGGAGCGGCGAGGACTTCGGGCGTTGTCGGGTGCATCCCGGAACGGACGGGAACGTCCCGCCCGAGGCGAAGCTACGGATCTCAACCGGTCCGAAGGGACAAATTGCCGGGGAGTTTTCCCGGCGATTCGCGCCACATGGTGGTCACCGGTGTTCCATCGGACAAGGTGAACGTTCCGGTGTCGGCGAAGCCCACCGAGCGGTAGCGGAGGAGGTTCGCCGGATTGGTCGACTCCAGGTGGGCCGGGGCTCCGAGGGCGTCGACCTGCTCAAGGTTCTCCTGGAGAAGTTGCATGCCGATGCCGTGGCCGCGGTGGTCCGGATGGGTCCCGAACAGGCTCAGGTAGCAGTGGTCGGGCGACGTTGGTCGATGTCGGGAGAACGTGTCGAACAGGTGTTGCGCCCTCAGGGCAACGTCGTTGGGCAGTTGGCACACGGTCCTGTCCAACCGGGCGGTGTCTCCTTCGGTCAACTCGGCCTGCCCGGGCGGGATCCACACTGTCGCCGCTTCCGCCTGGGCCGTCAGCCACACCCAGCCGAGGGGAATGGCTGAGTGGACCAGGATGGAGAAGATCTCCTTCAGGTAGTCGTTCCTCGTGGATGCGTCGGAGAACACCC
>CAITPI010000027.1 GCA_903894295.1 uncultured Acidimicrobiaceae bacterium | reverse complement strand
TGCCGACCGGTCCGGCGGGCGGCGGGGCATTTTGGCCGTCAGGGGAAAGTTCGTTTGGTGTCATCCGCCGAAACCACCGCCACTGAAACCGCCACCACCACTGAAACCGCCACCACCACTGAAACCGCCACCACCACTGAAACCGCCACCGCCAAATCCGCCACCGGAGAAACTGCGTCCGGAGAATCCGCCGAAACTGCGTCCGGAACCGAGGGGACTGCGGAACGACACCGTGGTGACTTCAATGGTCTGGCCGACGTGGAGTCCGCTGATGATCTGTGTCTCTCCGGCCGACGCAACTCCGATGGTCACCGGCTGCACGGTCTTCTTCCCCGCGTCCACCACGGTTACCTGGGCGTTGCTTCCGCTGTAGGAGAGCGCGGTGGTGGGGACCACGATGGCGTTCTGCAGCTCCTTGACGGTGATGGTCATGGTGGCCGACTGGCCACCGTAGAGGCCCGTTGGGCTGCCGGTCACGTCGATGGTCACGGGAAAGGTGGAGACCCCGGTGCTGGTGGATGCCACCAGACCGATCGTGCCCACCGTTCCATAGACCGGAGTGGTGAGTCCCGTGACCGCAATTGTGGCCTGGTCGCCGACGAGCAGTTGCGTGACATCGGTACTGTCCACCGAGGCGTTGACCACATACGAACCGGTGGAGACCACCACGACCTGGCCACTCGATGATGACCCGGTCGACCCGGTCGACGCACTGGTGGCGGCGGACGAACCTCCGAAACTGCCGGTTGCCGAGGTGCTGGCGCTTCCGGTCCCGGACGGGGATGAACCGCCCCCGCTGGAGCCTGAGACCTGTTGGCCCACGGTGAGATTGAGGGAAGCGACCGTTCCGCTGATCGTCGAGGTCAAGGTGGCGCTTGCCACGTTGTTTTCCGCTGTCGTCACCTGATTCTCGGCGACGGCGATGTTGGCGTTGTCCGAAGCGATCTGGGCGGCAGAAGCTCCGGCTGAAGTGTCGGAAGCCAGCAGGGCCTGATCGTTGGCCAGCGTGGCCTTGGCCTGGGTCAGGGCCGCGTTCAGGGAGGTCGTGGCGAGGGTGGCCAGTGTCTGGCCTTTGGTCACCGTGGCTCCCGCCGCCACATCAACGGAGGCGACGGTGCCCGAGACCCCGAAGTTCAGGTTGGCGGTGGTCGTTGGTTCGACCGTGCCGGTGGCCGGGACGGTCTGGGTGATGGTGCCCGTCGTCACCTGCTGTTGCGTGACCGTGGTGACGATGCCGGTGGTGGTGGTTGACGCCGGCCGGGTGAACCACCACCAGGCAAATCCTCCGGCGGCCAACAACACGACAACGACGAGCGCAATGATCCAGCGACGACGGGTCTTGTGGCGGGGACCGCCCGATGCCGGCTCAATGGCCTGATCGTCATGGGGCACGGCCAGACCGGTGGATTCGCTGACGCGCATGTTCCTCCGCGGGGTAGGTGGGTGGGTGCGCCCTGATGTGGCCGCTGCGACCGACTGGCGTTCACTCTTGCATGGTCTTTCCGATTTGGCGCCGGAAAGGACATAAGAAGTTCATAGGAAAACCGCACCGTTCGACCGATCGCCTACCATGCCGCAATGGTCGGCCCGCCTCCTGTACCCCTCCGTCGATTGACGGCGGCGGATGAAGTTCCGGCGCGGTCCCGGCACGCCGAGATGGAGGCCTCCGACTCTTTTGCCTTCCTGTTGGGCTGGGATCCCGGGATGGACTGGGCCGACTATCTGGCCGGAGACACTCCTGTGGCCCACGACGACCCGGTGCCGGAGCGGTTCCTCGTGGCCGAAGTCGACGGTGAGCTGGCGGGCCGCGTGTCCATCCGGTTCGCCCTGAACGGGTTCCTCGCCCGGGCCGGTGGACACGTCGGCTATGCCACGGTGGCCCACTTCCGGCGGCAGGGGATCGCCACCGCCATGT
>CAITPI010000026.1 GCA_903894295.1 uncultured Acidimicrobiaceae bacterium | reverse complement strand
TGTAGGTGATCTTCGCCGAGGTATCCCCCATGCCTGCAGCAGTGACAACACCGGGTGACGACTTGAGGGTGGCCGTGAACCTCACGCTTGTCCCCGAGGGCTGGCGCACATCTGAGATGAAAACGGAAAAATCATTACCGGTCGGATCACCGTAGCTGTACACACAACTGGAGTGGCCCGGATCTCCAGCAATATTTCCAGAATAGGCCTGAACCCTGAAGTTTAGACCGGAAGCAAGGTTTGCTGTGGTGGCTTTGAACTGCGCTTTCAAAGGTTGACCTGCTTGGACCGTCGTCGGGGGAGGAATGTCTGACCCCGATGTCGGACCACAGGCAGATGGGGTGACCACCCAATTTGTGACATGATTTGAACTGTTCGGGCAGTTTCCCTTGCACGGTGTCCAGGACACATTCCAACCGCCAGATACACCACTAGCTGTCACCGTTGGGGCATCAGGTCCACTGACGGACGTTGTGGCGGACTTGCTGGCGTCCCTGGGCTGAAGCCCTGAGGCTCTGGCCTCCACGGTGACGGTGTAGAGCGTGGCTGAGTTCAAAGGTTGGAGAGTTGCCATACCCTGGTACTCCGTTCCACCATTCATAGATTGTAGAAGGGAAACATGGGCGGGCACCGCAGTTGGAGTGTTTTTATAGGTTGTGCCCGTGAAGACCAGCCAGGTCGACGGCACGCAGTCTGTCTTCGAGTTGGTGATGTAGTTCCAACTCACCGTGAGCGCGTGGGGAGCTGGTGTGACCGTTGTGATCATGATCGAATCAAGGACCTTGTTGGTGCAGCCGCCCACTTGATCAGCGGGAGGTAGCTTCGAGTTGGCTTTCGGCAGCTTGGACTGGCCAGGATGCTTGGTCGAATTCAGTCCTCCCGGCGTCTTTGGATTCGCCGTCGGCAGCCCACTACCCGCCTTGTTGAACGTCCGATAGGTGCGGGTTCCGTCATTGAAAAATACCGATGCTTCATGCCTCGTCACACTGTTGAAGAACACTCGGGGACCTGCCGTTGAAATCAACGCTGTTGAGTTATCCCAGACTTCATTGGGAGTCACGGGATAACTGCCGAGTCTGATGCCGGTCGAGACTCCGCCTCCGGTCGCCGACGGGAAACGAAGAATGGTGGGAGGCTTGTCAGAACCTTGGCTGAGGTAGGCAAAGAGTTGACCCTGATCCAGAGTCGGCTGGAGCAGACTTGCCTGGTGCAAGTTCGACGGAAGTTGAAGGGTTGTCGTCTTCGTGGATGCTCCTGCGTCCGAAACTCCAGTGACCTTCCACGTCGAGCCGGTCTTGAAGACGAAGTACGCAGCACCCGTGCCTCCGAAGACAGGGCTGATGTCGGTGACGGCGGAGAACGGGAGACCAACCTTGGCCCGCGAACCGTTGAGCAGCGTCATGGAGCTTTTGGTTGCCACTGCCGCCACGGCACTGCTCCCGGTTGAAGCCGCAAGCTGAAACGTGCCGTTCGGCGCCGGGATGGACGTGTATGTGAGGCCGGATGGTTTAGATGGGTCAGGCGCAATCTCGTCTATGCCGTTCTGACCATCTCCCTGCTGGACCGGAATCCAGAGGGACCCTTGTGCCACTGCGGCCGGCACCTGCTCCGGTGTGCCTTGGACATACACGGAGGGAGCACCTTTGGAGCCAGCGAGAAACTGGTCTGGCTGCGCATTCTCGACCGAGAAGTTCCCCGCTTTCCGGTGAACCACAATGAGGGCGCCGTTGCCGTCAGGATATGCCTGGGCGGAACCTTGGAAGTTCGATCCCAACCCGATTCCCGTGCTTGAGGTTTGTGCGTTCGAGCCACTCACCAATAAACCACCATCATTGAGAAAATTGTAGAGGCCGGTCGTGGTGTCCAGAATCAAGGTTCCCGCACCGTCAGGAATGACGGAGACATTGGCCGGGGAGGTCGCCGACACGGCCTGGGGGAGGCTTGTCAGACTCAAGACCGGCTTTCCTGAAGCTTCGTCGACAAGCACCTGCCTATGCGGGCCATCGAGAACAATCGAGCCGCCATTGACCTGATAACTCTGCGCTGGCGGAGGGGAAAGGATGAAGGTTCCGACCACTCCAACCAGTAGAAGAATTACAACGCCACCCAACAGCACCCACTGGTGCAGTGGTCTTGCTCTCCAGCCCTGGCGTTTGGTCCCCCCGAATCCGAACACCTGCTGGATGCCACTTGGCGTTGGGACAACGACTCCGCCGAGGTCCGTCATGAGGAGCGGGCCTGACATCGTGACGATGACGTCGGGAATGACGTCCGCAACGACCACGACACCGGCAGGATTCCAGCTGGACCATCCTCGTGAACCGTGACCTGACCCTCGTTGTTTTTGCCTTGGTCAGGGGGGGCAGGTGGCGCCACGGCCATCGTCAGTGCTGCCGCGCACCATGGCATGGTCCTCGATCCCTCCACAGTTCCCAACGATAGTGATGCGGGCGCCGGGTGTCAACTTCTGGTTGCAAGTCGACGCCCTGGGCCGCAGGTTCAAAAGGCGAACCGGTCATCTGACCCACCCGTCTTCTCCCACTGGCAACGACACGTCAACCACGCTTCGGTAACCCGTTGTCGCTACACTGGTGCGGTGCCTCTTTCGGTGATCTGTCCATGACGCCCAGAAAACAGCATCGTGGCCTTTCAGGAGAGTTGTTTTCCGGCTTCACGAACGTCGAGGAGATCGGCAGCGGCGGTTTCTCCACGGTCTTTGGCGCCATCGAGGAGACCACGAACCGGCCGGTGGCCCTCAAACTGCTCGACGTCCGCCATCTTTCGGAACACACCGTGGACTCGTTCCGGAAGGAGATCACGGCCCTCGGAGCCTTGAGCACACATCCCAACATCGTGACCTTGTACCGGGCCACGGAACTCGACGACGGTCGGCCGGTCCTGGTGATGGAGCGGTGCCAGGGAACGGCCGCCGATCTGGCCGGCCAGGGCCTGCTCCCCCCGGAACGGGCGGTCGGCATGGCGATCAAGATCCTTGGCGCCCTGGAAACCGCCCACCGGGCCGACATGCTCCACCAGGACGTCAAACCCCGGAACATCCTGATCACGGGGTATGGCGAACCGGCCCTGGCCGATTTCGGCATGGCGAGACTGCATTCGTCAGCCGACGCCACGTCGGCTGTGTTCGGTTTCACCACCCTGCACGCCGCACCGGAACTTCTCGAAGGTTCGAAAGCCTCCCCGGCCACCGACGTCTACGAAATGGGCTCCACGCTCTACCACCTGCTGGCTGGACGGGCCGCCTTCCGCACCATGGATGGCGAAGCCCCGGCCGCCGTCATTCTCCGCATCCTGCGTGATCCGGTCCGACCCCTCAACATCAGCGGGGTGTCAACCGTGCTGTCCGATGCGGTGTTGTCGGCGATGTCCAAGGACCCCACCGACCGGCCCCAGACCGCCCTCGGGTTCGCCCAGATCCTCCAGGACGTCGAGCGACGCCAGGGATGGGAGCCGACTCCGTACGCCGTCATCGGGGAACCCCGCATCGCACCCGGGCGGCCAACACCCGACCCCGGTCCGGCGCTCCGGCCCCCGATCTCTTCCCCGGCAGGGACTCCCCGGCCCGGAGCCGGGCTGTTCGAGGTCGGAGCACCCGACGATCCCGACCCCTACGTGCCGCCGCCCACAGGACGAATGTGTCGCGAGGGTCATCCCTCGGAGGGAGACGGGGACTTTTGCGAACAGTGCGGAAATCCCCTGATCGGGACCGATCCCGCTCCGGCCCCACCACACGTTCCTCCTCCCTCCCGAAGCGAACAGACCAACCGGCCGCCGTCCACCGGCAGAGCCATGAACATTGCTGATTCCATCGGTCCCTCGGTGGCCTATGGTCCGGGATTGACGGCGCCCGAACCCCGGGAGGTCGACCCGGTGACCGATCTTCGGCACCGTGGCGTGGAGTTGGACGGCGGCGGAACAGTTGACCGACCGGACCGGCACCTCTGCCCGGGCGGTCACGTGGTACCTGACGACGACATCTTCTGTGGAGAGTGTGGCTTGCCGGTTGGCGGACCGGCTTCCGGGCAGCCCCTCCCGATCCCTGCGGTTCCACCCGGGAAAGTCGAACCGTCATTGGCCCTGGCGGATCCGGCGGCGCCCGAAGATCTCCCCGATCCTGCCCCGGTTCCTCCACCACAACCACCGAGGGAACCGATGCCGGTTCCATCCCTGGTTTCCGACATGGCGGTTGTTCCCGGGCCGGTTGCCCGGCCGAAGGGCGATCCGGCGGACGCGGACACGAGCGTCACCTCCGATCCCGCCGGGAAACCCGAAGACCCGGAGACGGAACAACGCGCCGTCCGTCCACCGGAGTTGGCCGAACCGGTGATGGCCCGGGAACGGACGACTGTCACTCCGATGCCGACCCCCGGTGGCCCCAAGAGCGCCGGCCCGGCCGGTTGGGTCCCACCGTCGACCGAGGAACTTCTCAAACCGACCAACCGGCGCGGCACGACGAGAGGTCCCCGATACGTGGACCCCGAACCGGTCATCTACCAACGGGAAGACTCGGGTGGGGTGGTCCCGGCGCCCACGGTCCCGGAAAGCCAGTCTCCGCCCGGTCGGGAGCCGGAACCACACCCCGGCCCCGAGCCACAAGGCCTGCCGGTCGTTGACGGACAATCCGAGCCCATCGGATTCGGGTTCCCTTCTCCGGAGCCCGGGCCCGCCCACGATCCTCTCGACGACACCACGGTTCGCCCCGGCAGCGAGAAGCCGCCATGGCCACCGGTCAACGCCGAGCCTGCCACGTTGAGCGGACTGTTCAAGCCTCTCCGGAAAAGACCACGACCCAAAACCGGGTAGCAGCGCCGGGTTCACGAATCCTGACAGGTATCCATCCCTTGAGTCGGGTCGAAGGTCTGCCCCTCTGACGGGAAGTACCACTCAACCTTCTGGTAACTGGGGGATCCGTCGCAGGTTCCGAGGTCAAAGGCGACGACCACGGCCGTTTCCTTGGTTCCGTCAGCCACGATCTGGTTGGGGGCCACCCACAAGGCCTGCCCACTTCCAAGCGCCGTGGGTGACCCCCATGTGTGCCACGTGATGTCACGAAGCAATCCGGTGACCTCACCGCCAAGATAGATCTGCGTTGGCCGGACCGTGCCGAAGCCAGTTGTGCCGTACCCGAAGTTCCGACCCAGTACCGGCAGGGTCCTCACCGGGACGGCCGATGTGGTCGTTGGGACCGACGGTGGCGGCGGAGTGGTCGGGACGGCCGATGTGGTCGTTGGGACCGACGGTGGCGGCGGAGTGGTCGGGACGGCCGATGTGGTCGTTGGGACCGGACTGCGGGGTGCTGTGGCCACCCGAGCCACACCTTCTTTGGAGGTCGGGCCTCTGAAGAAGAGGCCGGAGCCAGCGATGACCCACAGGACGACCAGGACCGAAACTCCTGTCAGGCAAGCTCCACCCACCCACCATCGTCTCGTCGGCCGCGGTCGTTCGGTCCAACCAATCCCAGCACCCACCGCGACACGCTCCCCACACTCCCCGCAGAAAAGATCACCCGCGTCAACAGGGTGACCGTTCCGACACAGGTCCCCTTCAATCACCGCACTCTCCCTTCCGTCGGCCACTCTCGCTGGCGTCTCCCCCACACCGGGCTCTCCCACTCGTCTCCTGTCAACTGTCCGGGGGGCTTGAGGAAAACCGGCTTCGTCCCAAGACACCGATCAGGTTCCGGAAGACAACCGATGCTTCCGGTGGCAAGCTTGCCGGGCAGACCCTGGCGTCATCACGACGACCCTGCGGCCGGCCCGTCTCCGGAACCACCACTGTCGTTCGTTCGGATCACCACGCAGTGATTCAGGCGGATCCATTCGGTGATCTGAATGGGCGTGGCCTTGGGGCCGAGAACGCTCCGGGCCCGTTGTTGGCAGGGAGTCGCCGTCGGCGCCACCCCGGTGGCACCACCGGACAGACGTGACGGCACGATGGCGCATCCGCCAAACAAGGTGGCTGCGAATGCCACGGACATGACCACGATTTGACGCCTCACATCAGACCATCTTCCCTCTGGCTCGCACACCGCACCCATGACATCGGCTTGAATCCGGGAAACAGCAAGAAGCAACCCACCCGGCTCCCTTCCTCTGAGGTTGGCGCCGATGCGTTGAGCCTTGCCATGGTCCTGGCCGCCTTGTCGTGAAGTGTCTGGTTCGCAGAAGGGCTACCACACTCCTGATAGTTCCGTCGGGTCAGAAGACCTCCTGATCCACATTTCAGGCCAACAGGCACCGGTCTCCTGGCAACAGGACTGGTGGGGACGAGTCGCCACAACTATACAACCCTTGATTGCAAAATCCGGTATCTCGTGCCCCTGGACCGGGCACTGTCGTCCGGATGACCCGGTCCCACCAAACGCCCTCCAGGCAGTTGGCGGATTGCTTCAACCAATCCGGGACCGGCCTACCGAAGGATGAGGTCGACGTCGTCAGGGCGTTCATCTGGACGGCGTCCCCGAACTGTCGGCCCGATCAACCGACAACACCTCCTTCACCAAGGACGAACGGATTCACGGCACCCCCACCGGTCGGCCGACCTCGGTTCAACGGCACCTTGCATGACTTGTCGATGGGGTTGGGGATCCACTCCCCGACAAGACCCGGAACCGTGGACCCGAAAGTGGTCCACATCGCCATTTTCTTCCGTCAGTGCGCCGAACTCTGCTAAGCAATTCACGGTCACGTTCCTGAAAGGTGTTGGTCACCATGGCGTTTTGCACAAACTGCGGAGTCCAAACCTCCGGCACTTCGGAGTTCTGCCCTTCCTGCGATCTCCTCCAAACCGGCAACACGTCTGCCGGGCCGCCTGATGACCTGACCACAGTCAACCCGATGGTCGCCAACAAACAGCTCCCAACCTGGACCGGGAACCCAGGTCCCGTCCCACCCCCGGTGACCTACCCATCGGGCCCTCCCCCGATGGCGGGCGTGGTGCAGTCGACCAACGGTTTTGCCATCGCTGCATTGGTCTTCGGAATTCTCGGAGGTTCAGTTCTGTCCATCACCTTCGGCTTTGTGGCCCGATCCCAGATCAGACGATCCATGGGCCGGGAGAAGGGTAGCGGCATGGCCATGGCCGGTATCGTGCTCGGTTTCTTTTGGCTGGTACTGCAAATCGCGTTCTGGATTTTCATCATCGTACTTAGCATCGGCGTGAGCCACATTCAACAAACTCCCTATATATACAACTCGGGGAACACGGGGACTACGGGGAACACGATATACAACCCGGGGAACCCGGGGAACCCGGGGAACCCG
>CAITPI010000025.1 GCA_903894295.1 uncultured Acidimicrobiaceae bacterium | reverse complement strand
GCGGCCACGCAACTGTCGTGGTGTAGGACGTGGACGGGGTGCGGTCGCTCAGCTGAACGGCGAGTGGTTGCATCCGGTTCGGAGGTCAGGTGCGGGTGTGTGTTTTACGCACACCCATCCCACCTTGCTGCCGAACCTAGGACGTGGTGACCGGGTGCAGCGAGGTCCGGCCAATCGAGGTCCCGATGTCGTTCGTGGCGGTCATGTAACACGAGTAGGACTTGTGCGAGGTGAGGCCGGAGACCACGATGGCCACCAGACTGGTACTCGAGTTCGACCTCGACACTCCGCCGTTGGTTGACGAGCAGTAGGCGGTGAAGGTGGTGATCGGATACCCGCCGGTCAGCGTCGGGGCGAGGTAGTGCACCGTGACAGAACCGGTGCCGGCGGTCAGGCTGACGATCCGGGGCGGCCGGGGCACCGTGGCCGGGACAACCGGGGCGCTTGGGGCGGAGGCCGGGCCCTTCGTGTAGGAGTTGGCCGCCTGGACGGTGCAGGTGAAGGTCTTGCCGTTCGGGACCACGCCAACGTTGATGGGGCTCGTCGTCGATACCCCCTTGACCAGGATGTTCTTGGTGGCCGTACCGGTCTGGCAGTAGACAACGAAGTGCACAATGTCGTTGGCGGGAACCACCGAGGTCGATGGTGGGGAAAAGGCCACGAGGATGTGGTTGTTCTCGGGCGTCACCGAGGTGAGCGTCGGAGCGGCGGCGATGTGGCCGACCTCGATGTCGTTCGAGGTGGCCGGCAGGCTGTAGAGCGGGTTGCGCACGGTGCCGGCGTTGGCCACCACCGAGAAGTTGTAGTAGTCGCTGTTGGTCAGGCCGGTGATGTGGCAGCCCTCGGTGCCCCCGGAGGAGACGGTGTAGGTGCACGTCGTGCCGTCACCGTCGGTTCCCGGGAACGAGATGTCCTTGGCGGTGACCGTATACGAGGTGACGCCCACGGCCGACTGGTTGGCCGAAGCGGTCCAGGTGACGTTGCCGATTCCGTCACCCGGGGTCGCCGTCACGCCCGTGGGGGAGTCGACTCCTGACGACGGCACCACCGAGTTGGAGTCGGACGACGAGGTACTGGAGGTGGAGGAGGTGTCGTTGGTGGCGACGACGTCGAAGTGGTAGGAGTCGCCGTTGGTGAGTCCGGTGATGGTGCAACCCTCGGTGCCACCGGAGGAGACGGTGTAGGTGCAGGTGGTTCCGTCGCCGTGGCTGCCCGGGTTCGTCTCGTTGGTGATGGTGGCCGTGTAGGAGGTGACCCCGGCGGCCGACTCGTTGTCGGACGCCGTCCACGTCACCGAGGCCGCTTCGTTGCTGGCCGTGGCCGCCAGGTCGGTCGGGGCATCGGGCGTTGGCAGGCCATTGGAAGGGGTCACGGTGGACGAACTGGTGGCCGGTGACGAGTTGGTGGTTCCGTTCCAGCCGCCGGTGGCGACCACCGAGATGAGGTGGGGATCGCCGTCGGTCAGACCGTTGATGGCGCAGGAGTCGGTGCTGTCGCCGGGCAGGGTGTAGGTGCAGGTGCCGGCCAATGTGGGCGGAGAGGTCACCAGGTTGAAGGCGCTGGCGGTGTAGGAGACGATGCCGGCGGTCGACTCGTTGTCCGATGCGGTCCACGACGCCGTCACCTGGCCGTCGGCCGTGTCGGTTCCGGCCACATTGGTCGGAGCGTCGGGATTGGCGTAGGGGGTGGCCGAACTGGACGGATCCGACGCCGGGCCGCTGTCGGAACTCCCGGCGACGGCTTGGACGGTGACCGTGTAGGGGTCACCGTTGGTGAGCCCGCTGATCACGCAGGAATCACCACTGTCGGTGGACAAGGTGTAGGTGCAGGTGCCGTCGGTGGTGGAGGTCGTCTGGTCGAAGGCGCTGGCAATGTAACTGTCAACCCCGGCATCGGTTTCGTTGTCCGACGCAGTCCACGAGGCCGTGATCTCCCCCGCACCGGTCACCGTCGCGGTGGCCCCGGTGGGAGCATCGGCCGGACCACCGGTAGCCCCGGCTGACCGGACTCCCACCACGGTGAGGCCCGAGATGGCCAGAAGTACTGCTCCGATGCCGGTGATGATGCGGTGACGCTGCATGCCAACTCTCCCTGTCGAGTGCACGAAAGGACGCCACTCAAACGGACGACCTTGCTACCTCTCAAACTGCTGCTGCAAGAACTTTTCTCCATGTCAATGGTCCCATAGTTGGGGCCACTTCCACCACAAAAGTTACGGAACGCGACCCCGCGCCCACGGAGGGCGTTGCCGGGAAGGCGTGGCCCCCTCCAGAGGGGGTGTGGCCCGGAGAACAACCGTTCTCCGGGATCCGCACCCCGGATGGGCCCTGCGCCCGACCGGGGCGTTCCGTCAGGCTTGGTAGGTTTCGCCCATGGCGTCCGAACTTCCCTTCTGGCCGGTCCGATCCGACACCGAAGGCGGTCCCGATTGGGTGGCGGTCACCAGCCGCAATGCCCGTTCGGTCCAGACCCTGGTGGGCTGGATCTTCTGGGACCCCGGGGCGGTGGCTCGGTATGAAGCGTTGGGCCTGCCGGACTACTTCACCCAGTTCGTCTCGTATTCGGCGGCCGGATACATGGCGGCCCGGTCGGCGCCCCTGGCCCCGGCCGGCTCCCAGGCGGTGGTCGCCGCCTTCGGGTCGATCTCGCCCATGGCGCTCGGCGCCCTGTTCCCGGCCCTCGAGGTGGCCGGTCGGACGTGTCTTGATTTCTGGCAGGCCCGGGACGAGGCGGTGGCGGAAGGACTGCGGACCTTCATCCCGGACGCCGTCGGGTCCCTTGAGGCGTTCGGTCCGCTGCTCTGGGCGGTCGTCGAGGCGCTGCCCCGGATGGGCCGTGTCTTTTTCTCCGCCCATCTCGACATGGCGCGTCCCGAGGATCCGTTGCTGTCGGCATGGCACGCCGTGAACTGTCTGCGGGAGTGGCGGGGCGATACCCACTGGGCCGTGGTGACGGCGGCCGGTCTGACCCATTCGGAGGCCTCCATCCTGCACAACGCCTGGCTCGGCTACGAGAAAGACTGGTTGCCGACGTCGCGGGGTACCAACCCGGTTGACCTGGCGGCCGGGTGGGACCGGTTGCGGAGCAAGGGTCTGGTTGACGGGGAGACCGTTCTACCGGCCGGTCTGGAACTGAGGGAAGCGATCGAGCAGCGGACCGACGAGTTGACGACCCAGCCGTGGGAGATGCTGGGAGCGGCCACGTCGTTGGCGTTTGCCGAGACCTTCGAGCCCCCGTGTGAACGACTGCTCGTGCGGGTCGACGAGACCGCCGGGCCCAACTATCAACCGGCGTCGAGACAACGCCGCTACTGGAACTCAGACCCCGGCTGACGAGAACGAGGGCATCGGGTGTTCCCCGGGCGCCGGCTGGTCCTCCCCGGAGCCTTCCGGAGGGGATGCGGCGCCGGGAAGGATGAACCGGCGACCGGTCAGGACGTCGATCCGGATGGTAAGGACCATGGCACCGGGTTCGGGAACCAGGGGCTGGGGGGCCAGGGCCAACTCGTCGGGAGTCGGCTCCCGGTTCAGGCGGGCCAGACCGCGGGCCAGCACGCTGATGGCTTCGCCCCGTTCGGCATCGGCGAAATCAACCTCGAAGGCCACCAGTTGATGGTTGGCGGCCTGCGCCGTGAATCCTTCGCCGGCGCGCAACAACAGGTGCCGACCGACGACGGTGAAGTTGACGGGGATGATGACCGGGGCCTGCCCGGTACTGATGCCGAGGCGTCCGACCTGTCCCCGCCCGGCCACCAGCGCCAACTGACGGAGGCATTCGGAATCGCTGAGGACCGTCGAACCTTTCGCATCCATCCACATGGTCACTCCTCCCTACGCACTTTACCTTGTCCTTCGTCCGGGTCGGGCGACAGACGTCGGAACCTTGACGGCGATCCTGCCGGAAACGGAACAACGGCAAGATGCAGGCCCCTCGGAACCCAACCTCGGTCCGCCGGACGGCTTGTTGCGAGGTGGGTGATCCCTATCCTCGGCGACGGAGTTGGCGGATGATCGACTCGGCCTGGTCGCAGGTGACCCACAAGGTCCGCAGTTCGGTTTCAAGCTGTTCGGCCAGCTCGGCGTCGGGTTCCACCACTCCTTGACGCTCGGCCCCGGCGACGGCCGAGCGACCGGTCAGATAGGCATCCTGGGCGGTGGCCAGGAGGACGGCGAGATCGTGTCGGTGCTCATCCGGGGTCTCTTCGAGGTCGAGCAACAGGTCGTCGAGTCGTGCCCTCCAGCCCTGGAGGGACTGGGTGAACTCGGGCAAGGTCCGCTGGGTGCTGCCCGGCACGTTCCACTGGCCGGCGTAACGCGTACCGGTGGGGTAGTTCGCCCGGGTCAACTGCCGCCGACTGTGATCGATCTGGACCATCGTGTCCTCCTTCGCCCCGATGTTTTCGGACGGTCGTCCTTTTCTCCAGCCTCCTCCTGTCGCCGGCGGAACGGTAGGGTCCAAAGCCCCGAAACGACAGGGTTCCCCCGAGAAGCGACCCCGGGGCCCGCCGCGACCCGTTCGGGCGAGATCTGGCCGGTGGGCTCATCCACTTCGATGCATCCGAGTCCATCGGCGGGCAGGGACCGAAGTGGGACCAAAGTCCCTGTTCTTTCTTCACTTCGCCGTTGAAGATGACCGCGGAGAACCTCTGACGGTTCTTGCCGGGCGACGAAGGTGGGTGGCGATGGGACTGACTGCATTGACTGAAGAGATCATCAGGGTGGATACCGGATCGCACTGCGACGCCTGTTTCCGGTGCCTCGAGGACGCCGCCCTGTCCATGACGGTCGCCGGCGATGGTCCCCTCGTCAGGATCCTCCTCGTCGGGCTGCTTGATGACGCCAATGGTGAGAGTCTGGTCAGGTTGGTCGACCAGTTGGTCAGCGAAGGATTTGCGACCTTCGAGTTCGACATGACCGGCGCCCGGATGCTCGGACGACCAGGGCTGGTGGCCCTGCATCGGGCCACCGAAGCAGCCCAGCAGGCCGGGGCCACCTGGTCGGCCATCAGGCGGGGAAAACCAGGCGAACCCGTACACCGTCTGGTGGTGCCGACGACGGTCCCGAAACTGCTTCCGTCACGGCCGTAGCGACCGAGGTCCGTCGACGGGGACGGCGTGGGGCGGGCTGCTCAGGAAACCTGCACGGCGAGGTCGGCCGGAAGCGTGGTGGCCGACACCGAAGGCGAAGGGGCCGCATTGCTGCTGAGGGTGGCCGGTGATCCGTCCTCCCGGTCGGTGCTTGACCGGGAAGTGATGGCATTCCAGGGCCGGGACAACCGGGGATCCGGGTCGGGTTCGATGCCGACGGCGCGCAGGGCCTGGGCCGCTTCTTCCGAGCGGAAACCGGCCGGCTCCAGACCGGCGGCCTGAAGAAGGTCGTCCAGGGCCCGGGGGATCGAACGGGCCAACTCCCAGATCTTGGGCATGGCATCCGGGCAGCCGATGAACCCCCAGTAGAGGACGCCCCGATAGCTCATGACGGTGATGTTGACGCCCATCCCGTCGATGACCGGGCCAAGGGGAAACGCCGACTGCATCTCGGCACCCGCCAGGTAGAGGGGAAAGTCGGGCCCGGGAACGTTCGAGATGACCAGGTTGGCCACCGGCCGGTGGAAATCGGCCAGACGCATCCGGCTGTAGACCCGGGCGGCGTTGGCGAACACGTTCGGCGCTGCGTACTCGGCCCAGTTCAACAGGGTGTCGGCGCCCAGGGCGTGGTGTTCGTCCTTGGCTCCCTTGGTGCCTTCCCGGATGGCCTGCAGCCGGGCCAGCGGATTGTGGAGCTGGGTCGGGAGTTGGACAAACATCGACGAAATCTGGTTGGAACTTTTCGCCATGGCGCCGTTTTGGTCGCCGTCGGGCTGCACGGAGACCGGAACCACGGCGACGAGTGGCTTCTCGGGGAGTTCGTCACCTTCGATGAGGAGGTCCCGGAGGGCCCCGGTGCACACGGCCAGCACGACGTCGTTCACCGTGGTGCCGGTGGCGTTCTTCAGCCGCTTGATGTCGTCCAGGCCGATGGCGGCCATCGAAACCCGCCGGCGTCGGGTGAGCGAGGCGTTGAAAGAGGTCCGGGGGGCACTGAGCGGCAGGGCGGCCTTGGCCCGTCCCGCCTCCACCTCGGCACTAGAGCGGACCTTGCGGACGTCGAGCACCTTGAGGCCGGTGCTCACCAGGTCCCGCATGATGCCGAGGGGCAACCGGGCCCGGGCAGCCATGGCGGTGGTGACCAGTTCGAGGCCGGAGGGAACGGGATCCCCGGTGCGCTTGCGGGCCGAAGGGGCGTGACCGAGGGTGTCGATCTCGGCGGCGGCGCTGCCTGGAGCGTCGTGGGTTCCGGGATGGTCCAACTCGGCTCTGACCGGAGGAGCCGGGTCGGCTTCGAGGTCGAACAAGACCGACAGCAGGGCGGCACCGGACATGCCGTCGACCGTGGCGTGGTGCATCTTGGCCACCAGGGCGATGCGGCCGTCGGCCATCCCTTCGATGATCCAGATCTCCCACAGGGGCCGGGAGCGGTCGAGCTGCTGGCTGGTGATCTCCGACGTGAACTCGGCCAACTCGAAGAGTCCACCCGGGGAAGGAACGGCCGCCCGACGCACGTGGTAGGCGATGTCGAAGCTGGGGTCGTCGATCCACACCGGATGTCCCAGTCGCAAGGGCACTTCAACCAGGGTGCGGCGGAACACCGGGGTTGCCTGGACCCGTTCCGCGATGTGGTCCCGCATCTTTTCGAACGAGTAGCCACCGGGCACCGTCGTCGGGTCGAAGACCATCGACATGGCGACGTGCATGTGCAGCGTCGGCGTCTCGAGGTAGAGGAAGCTGGCGTCAAGTCCGCTCAGTCGTTCCATTCTGGGGGATCACACTCCTTGGCTCATCAAAGTTGACGGATTTAGGCGATGCTCGGACTCCCCCAGTCCATGTTGCATTCGACATGTTAGTGGCTGTCGCCCGAAATTCAAGTCGATGCCCGGGGCCGGACGTGGGAAGACGACCGGTATTGCAATCCGGAGTCGGCGTACCTGACGGGGACGCCACGAACATGTCGGCCTCTCCGGGTCGGATCCGCAACCACGGGTCACCTCGGGTCGATGTCCCGTCATGCCCACATTCTCGGGTCGCATGACGTGATTGGATAGGGGCCGATGACCTTTTTGTTGCTGGCGCTGGGTTTCGCAATCGCCGTCGCCACCTTGGTGACGTACCGGCCGATCAGGCGTGAACCGTGGTCGCTCCCGGTCTTCGTGTTGGCCTGGCTGCCGGGGGAACTGCCACTCCAGTGCCTGGTGGTGGACGGGGTCCTGGCCGGCCTCCTGGCCTCCCACGGGGGACTTGAGGCCTGGTGGGGTTGTCTGGGTCTGGTCCTGTGCGCCGGCACGGCGGTTGCCCTGGCCGGGCTGGCCGTCGTGGCCCACCGTTCGGGCCATCTGGTGGACCGGGCGTTCGACGAGGCCAGTGGACCTCCCCTTCGGACTCCCGAGGGGTTTGATCCCACTCCGTCGTGGATGAACAACTGGCGGGTGGCGCTTGCCGTTCCGTTCCGTTTCCGCTCGGTCCGGCGGATCAAGGACATTGCCTACGACGCCGACGGCCTGCGCCGGCACCGACTTGACGTGCTGGTCCGGCGGGGACCCCGCGCCGAGAAGGCTCCGGTGCTCGTGTACGTCCACGGCGGGGCATGGATCATCGGGGAGAAGCGGGAGCAGGGCATCCCCATGATGCACGAGTTGGCCTGTCGGGGCTGGGTGTGCGTGGCCATCAACTACCGCCTGAGCCCCAAGGCCACCTGGCCCGACCACATTGTCGACGTGAAGCGGGCGCTCGCCTGGGTGCACCAACACATTGCCGACTACGGAGGGGACCCGGACTTCGTGGCCATCTCGGGTGGCTCGGCCGGGGGTCAGCTGTGCGCCCTGGCGGCGCTCACCGCCGGCGACCCCACCTGGCAAAAGGGGTTCGAGGACGGCGACACCTCGGTGGCCGCCTGTCTGCCGTTCTACGGCGTCCACGACATGACCGGCGACCCTGCCGCCAGCGGGCTCTACGGCAACGGGCTGTTGGAACTGCTGGAAGACCGGGTCATGAAGGTCTCCATCCGGGACGAACCCCAGGTGTTCGCGTCGGCCTCTCCCGAGCAGCGGGTGCACCCGGGAGCACCTCCCATGTTCGTCTTCCAGGGCCGCAACGACACCCTCGTGCCACCGGTGGTCGCCCGCCGGCTGGCGGACCGGCTGCGGGAGACCTCGAAGGCTCCGGTGGTCTATCTGGAGCTCCCCTGTACCCAACACGCCTTTGACGTGCTGCTGTCGATCCGGTCCCGGCACACCACCATGGGCGCCGTGCGGTTTCTCGAGTCCGTCCGTCACGGCCGGTCGTGAGGCTGCGGCCAGGTCTTGCCGGTCCCGAGGGCCCGGCGCCGGCCGCCGGTCGTGCCGGTTTCGGCCCGGATGAGCCAGCCCGGCGGAGTCAGACTCACCACGGTTCTGACATCTGACGTAGAGTCAGGTAGTTTCACGCAGTTGTCGGAATCGTCCTCGGGGAACCACAGGACGAATCTCTATCTCAAGGGGGAATCTTGAACGCTCGCAACTGGATGGGCCGTGTGGCCGCAGGAAGTCTGGTCCTGGCTGTGGCCCTGACCGGCGCCGCCTGCAGTTCGACGTCGTCTTCGTCGTCGAGCACCGCCGCCACCACGGCCGGAGGTTCCGGCTCGACCTCGTCGATCCCCCAGAGCGCCTACAGCAACTACACCGGCATCACCAAGACCTCGGTGACGGTCGGCAACGTGGCGACCCTCGCCCTCGGCGGCCTGTTCAAGGGTGCTCCGACCGGAGTCCAGGCCTACGCCGACTACGTCAACTCGACCGGTGGCATCAACGGCCGCAAGATCGTGGTCAACGGTGCCGATGACGGATTCAGTGGCCAGGGCAACAAGCAGGCCACCGAGAACGCCCTGAACAGCACGTTTGCCCTCGTCGGCAACTTCTCGCTCGATGACAACTACGGCGGCCAGGTCCTCGCCCAGAACCCGGGCATGCCCGACGTGTCCCAGGTGCTCGACAACGCCACCAACAAGCTTCCGAACGTGTTCAGCCCGGTGCCGTTGAACGACGGGTGGCAGGAAGGTCCGATCCAGTACTTCAAGAACAAGTTCCCGAACGACCTGAACGCCGCCGGATCCATTGTGGCCGCCAGTCCTTCTGCGGCGGCCACATGGGCGGGTGAGAAGTACGTGCTCAACAAGGTCGGCTTCAAGGTCATCTACGACGCCACCTACCCTGAACTCCAGACCAACTTCACGCCCAACGTGATCGCCATGAAGAACGCCGGCGTGAAGATCGTCTTCCTGGACCAGATGCCGGAGAACTACGCCTCGAGCGTGCTGAAGTCGATGCAGCAGCAGAACTACCACCCGGCGGTCATCCTCGGTGCCGCCACCTACTCCAACAACCTCATCGCCGGGGCCGGTGGTCCGTCGGCGGTCAACGGTGACTACCTCGAGCAGAACTCGACGCTCTATCTCGGCCAGGATGCCAGTGACGTGCCGGCGGTCAGCACCTTCCTCCACTGGGTGCAGGTGGCTTCCCCCGGCTTCAAGCCCGACCTGTTCACCTTCTACGGCTGGCTCTCGGCGGAACTCTTCGCCCAGGCCCTGAAGAACGCCGGGAACAGCCCGAGCCGCGGTTCGCTGCTCGCCGCCCTGTCCAAGGTCACCTCGTTCAACGGCGACCACATCGTGCTGACCACCAACCCGGCGGCCAAGACGGTGGGCAACTGCTACATCATCGCCAAGGTCGTCAACGGTAACTTCACCCGGGTCGACGACCCGCCGGTGGCGCCGCCGAACTACGGCTTCCGCTGCGACTACTCGTACGTGACCAAGCCGGGCACCTGAGCGTCGCCGCCCTGGGCCACGAAGGTGTCCACAAGCCAGATCGGATGAGCACGGTTGTTGGGGAAGCGGGTGATGCCCGGTGAGTAATTTCCTGCAGTACACCATCTTCGGTGTGATGCTGGGTGCCGGCTATGCCATCGCGGCCACCGGCCTGGTGGTGACCTACACCACGGCCGGTGTCTTCAACTTTGCCCAGGGTGCGATCGGCATGGTTGCCGCCTTCCTCTACTGGGAACTCACCATCCAGTGCCATGTGGGCGTGGTGCTCTCGCTGTTCATCCTGTTGGTCGGGGGCTCGATCGTCTCGGGTCTGGTGGTCGAAGGCGCGCTCATGCGGCGGTTGCACGGAGCAACCGCCGAGCGGCCGGTCATGGTGACCCTGGGGGTCATGGTGATCCTGACCGGTCTCGCGGCCATCATCTGGAGCCCCACCACCCAGCGCACGGTGAACAACATGGTGTCGGGTCAGTTCTCTCTGGCGGGCATCAACATCCAGTACCAGGAAGTCCTGATCATCGGAGTGGCACTTGTGGTGGCGGCCGGACTCCGTTTCCTCTTCGTCTCGACCCGGCCGGGCTATGCCCTCCGGGCCGTCGTGGACGATCCTGAACTGCTGGCCCTGGCCGGTGTGTCGCCCAACCGCATGAGCCAGTATGGATGGGTGCTCGGCTCGATGATGGCCGGGCTTTCGGGCATCCTGTTGGCTCCGACCCAGACCACCGGGCTCAACATCGAAGCCATGACGCTGCTGGTCGTGAGCGGTTACGCGGCGGCCATCGTCGGCCGGCTCCGGAGCATTCCGGTCACCTTCATCGCCGCCATCGCCATCGGTCTGGCCCAGAACTACATCTCGAACTACGTCCTGCCGCACCTGTCCCAGAGTCTGGGGACCGATCTCACCTACGCCCTGCCGATGATCTTCCTGTTCCTGGCGCTTGTCACCCTGCCGTCGGTGCGGCTGCGGGCGTCCGGGCGGTTGAGTGCCGTCCGGACGCCCCGGGTGGCAACCCGGAACGAATCGCTCGTTGGGGGCCTGGTCTTCTTCGGGATCTGCATTGTGTTTGCCCTGGTCTACAACGGCACGATCTACAACGGCACGACGCTGCTCAATCTTGGCGGCCTCGTACTGGTGCTCGGGATCGTTGGACTTTCGATCGTGCTGGTGACCGGCTACTCCGGCCAGGTCTCGCTGTGCCAGTTTTCGTTCATGGGCATCGGTGCGTTCGTGATGGGCAAGGTGGCCGGCGGCGGTTCGGTGGCCGGCCTGATCCTGTCCGGGGTGGTCTGTGCCCTCATCGGTGCCCTGGTGGCCCTGCCGACCATCCGCTTGTCGGGCCTCTACCTCGCGCTGGCCACCTTCGCCTTTGCCGACGCCGTGGTGACCGGCTACTTCAACGATGGAAGCGTCTATGGCGGCGGTGGACTCAACATCGGCCGGATCGTTCTGCCCGGCCTGTCCTTTGGCGGTGATGCCGCCGAGTTCCTGCTGGTGGCCGCCTTCTTTGTCGCCTCGGCGTGGTTCGTTCTCGCGGTCCGTCGCAGCCGCTTCGGCCGGAGGCTGGTCGCTGTCAGCGACTCACCGGCCGCCTATGCCACCGTGGGCCTCAACATCGGCATCACCAAGGTCACCGTTTTCGCCGTTGGCGCCGCCATGGCCGGTGTGGCCGGTGCCCTCTATGGCACCGTGCAGCAGACGGTGGGAACCTCGGATTTCGATCTCTTCCCGGGCATCATCTTCGTCCTCTTCGTCGTCATCTGGAGTGTCCGGACGGCCTCGGGCGCATTCCTCGCAGCTCTGACCTACGTGGTTCTGAACCAGCTGTGGCCGAGCGGCCTCGGGATCTTCGCCGGTATCGGGGTGATCCTGATCGGCCGGGCCGCCAGTGGCATTCTCGGCCTCGAGGTCTTCCGGATCAACTGGCCCTGGCTGCACACTTCCGGCTCGGCCGATCTGGCGGACGGCGCCGAAGAAGATGTCTACGTTCCCTCGACAACGGGAGACGTCCGTGTCCCCGGTTGATCCTCCGGCCATCGGCCCGGACATGGGGGCGGATCCGGCGGCCCTCGTCGTGTCGGGAGTGGTGGTCCAGTTCGGCGGGGTGCGGGCGCTCGGCGACGTCCACCTTTCGGTGGCGGCCGGAAAAGTGACCGGTCTGATCGGCCCCAACGGGGCCGGGAAGACGACCCTGTTCAACGTGATCGGCGGGCTGCAGCGTCCGAACGAAGGTCGGGTCTTCCTCTTCGGCGAGGACATCACGAAGAAGAAGCCCCACCAGCGGGCCCGTCGGGGACTGGCCCGGACCTTCCAGCGCCTTGAACTGTTCGGCTCCCTCTCGGCGGCCCACAACGTCCAGGTGGGCCTGGAATCGACGGACCGGCCGTGGACGCTCAGTTCCCGGACAAGGCGTTCCGCCGGGACGACCGTGCCGGAACGGTTGGCCAAGGTCGGGATCGGCGTGGAGCGGGATCGGCAGGCCAGCGAGATGCCGACCGGCACGGCCCGGTTGGTCGAACTGGCCCGGGCGCTGGCCATTGGCCCCAAGGTGCTCCTGCTCGACGAGCCCGGCTCGGGCCTCGACGAGACCGAGTCGGAAGCCCTGGGTGACCTGCTGGTGGACCTCTCGGGCGACGGCGTTGCCGTGCTTCTGGTCGAGCACGACATGGAGTTGGTCATGCGGGTCTGCGACTACATCTACGTGTTGGATTTCGGCCAGATCATCGCCTCGGGGACGCCCGACGAGATCCGGACCAACGCCAAGGTGCAGGCGGCCTACCTGGGGGCGCAGGAACCGGCGGAAGGGGATCGAGACCCGTCGTCGGAATCGTCCGCGGTCGGATCGGAGGCGGCACCAGCATGACCGGTACGACCTCGGCGCCATCGGTCACCATTTCCGGCATCCGCGCCAGTTACGGACGCATCGAGGTGCTTCACGGGGTGGATCTGGCGATTCCCTCGGGGAGCGTGTTCGCCCTGTTGGGGCCGAACGGAGCCGGCAAGTCGACGCTGCTCAAGGTGATGAGCGGTCGTCTGGTGCCGACTGCCGGGGTGGTGGATGTCGACGGGTTCGTCGTGGGCAAGACGCCGGCCGAGAAGTTGGTGAAGCGGGGAATCTGCGCCATTCCCGAAGGACGGGGGATCTTTCCCAACCTGACCGTGCGGGAGAACCTCCGTCTGTGGACCTACGGCGGGAAGGCCTCGATGGCCGAAGTCGAAGAGAAGGCCTACACCACGTTCCCCCGCCTGAAGGAGCGTCGCAAGCAGCTGGCCGGCCTGATGTCGGGCGGCGAACAGCAGATGCTGGCCATCTCCCGGGCGCTCGTGACCGACCCGAAGCTGTTGCTGTTGGACGAGCTGTCGATGGGGCTCGCCCCGCTGGTCGTGGCCGAACTCTACGAATCGGTGAAGGAACTGGCCCGCAACGGGATGACGGTGCTGATGGTGGAGCAGTTCGTGACCACGGCGCTCGCCCTGGCCGACCACGCCGCCATCATGGTGCACGGCCGGGTGGCCAACCAGGGGACCCCGCAGGAGATGGCTGACGCCGCCCTGACGGCCTATCTGGCCTGATCCTTCCCGTCGGCCATCGGCCATCGGCCGTCGACAGGCGCCCGACGGGGGACCGGATCACCGGTCAGGTCCTCGGCGGGTCCTCGCCCAGAGTGGCCACCACCACGGTTTCACACCCCGGGTCATCGGAGACGTTGGTCACCAGTTCGACGACGCCACCCGCATCGCGCAGATCGGAGGCGGCCCGCCCCATGGCGGCCAGTCGGGACTCCGTGTCGGTGACCACAAGGACCGACACCGGGGCCCGCATCGAGCGCTTGGCTTCGGTCTTCACCCGGCGGATCTGGGACAGCACTTCGGAGACCATGACGAGCACCAGGTCGTCGTCCTCTGAGCTGTCGGTCGTTTCGCACTCGGCGACGTCCGGCCACCTGGCCTGGTGCACGGAGCCCTCCTGCCACCACGACCAGACCTCCTCGGTCACGAACGGAAGGAACGGGGCGAACAGCCGCAACACCACCGAGAGGGCGACCGAGAGGGCAGCCCGGGCCGACGTGGTGGCCGCCGGGTCCCCGTCGTCCTGGCCGTAGGCGCGGAGTTTCACCAACTCGACGTAGTCGTCGCAGAACGACCAGAAGAACGCCTCGGTGCGCTCGAGGGCCCGTGCGTAGTCGTAGCCCTCGAAGGCGGCCGTGGCCTCGGCGACCACCGCCCCCAGCCGGGCCAGCATGGCCCGGTCCAGCGGTGCGGTGACCTGGCCGACCGAGTAGTCGCCGATGGCCCCGGAAGGGTCGGCCAGTCGGCCCAGGGCGAACTTGGAGGCGTTCAGGATCTTGATGGCGAGGCGTCGGCCCACCTTCATCTGTCCTTCGTCGACGGCGGTGTCCGTGCCTGGCCGGCCACCGGCCGCCCAGTAGCGCACGGCGTCGGCCCCGTGCTTTTCCAGCAGCGGCAGCGGGGTCACCACGTTGCCCTTGGACTTCGACATCTTCTTGCGGTCCGGGTCGAGCACCCATCCCGAGATGGCGGCGTTGGCCCACGGCAGCACGGCGAACTCGAGTTCGGACCGGACCACGGTGGAGAACAGCCAGGTCCGGATGATGTCATGGCCCTGGGGGCGCAGGTCCATCGGAAAGACCCGGGCAAAGAGGTCGGAATCCTCTTCCCACCCGGCTGCGATCTGCGGGGTGAGCGACGACGTGGCCCAGGTGTCCATGACGTCGGGATCTCCGGTGAAGCCACCGGGAAGCCCGCGCTGGTCCTCGCCGAAGCCGTCGGGAACGTCGGTGGACGGGTCGACCGGCAGTCGGTCCTCGGCGGGGAAGATGGGTTGGTCGAAGGCGATCTCGCCGTCGGCGTCGATCGGATACCACACCGGGATCGGCACGCCAAAGAAACGCTGGCGCGAGATGTTCCAGTCGCCGTTCAGGCCTTCCACCCAGGCCCGGTAGCGATGCGACATGTAGGGCGGGTGCCAGTGGAGTTCTTCGCCCCGTTCCAACAGGGCCTCCCGGTGATCCAGGGTCCGGACGAACCACTGCCGGGACGAGACGATCTCGAGCGGCCGTTCGCCCTTTTCGAAGAACTTGACGGGGTGGGTGATCCCCCGGGGCTCGCCGATGAGGGCGCCGGACTGCCGCAGCTGTTCGACGATGGCAGCCTGGGCCGACTTGACGGTCTTGCCCACCAGCTCGGCGTAGTGGCCCCGGGCCGATTCCGGATCGGTGCTCTCCCATCCGGGTTCGCCCCAGGCCACCGGCAGGAGGCGACCGTCGCGGCCGACGATGGTGCGGGTGGGCAGGGACAGCTCACGCCACCAGGTCACGTCGGTGGTGTCGCCAAACGTACAGATCATGGCGATGCCCGAACCCTTTTCCGGGTCGGCCAGTTCGTGGGCCAACACCGGCACCTCGACGCCGAAGAGCGGCGTGGTCACCGTCGTGTTGAAGAAGGGCTGGTAGCGCCCGTCGTCCGGGTGGGCGACCAGGGCCACGCAGGCCGGGAGGAGTTCGGGCCGGGTGGTCTCGATCTCGATGCCGTCCGGGCCACCACCGGCCTCGACCCGGGCAAAGCGGACCCGGTGGTAGGCACCGTCGCGCTCGCGTTCTTCCAGTTCGGCCTGGGAGACGGCGGTGCGGAAGTCCACGTCCCACAGGGTCGGTGCGGTGCGCTGTTCGACCTGGCCGGCTGCGGCCAGCCGCAGGAAGCCCCGTTGGGAGACCCGCTGGGCCCGTTCCCCGATGGTGGCATAGGTGTGGGACCAGTCGACCGACAGGCCAAGCGTGCGCCAGAGCCGTTCGAAGACCAGTTCGTCCTCGGCGGTCAACTGGTGGCACAGGGCCACGAAGTTCGGCCGGGAGATCGAGACCGGATCCTTGCCGGGCTCGGCCGGTGGCGTGAAGTCGGGATCGTAGGGGAGGGACGGGTCGCAGCGGACGCCGAAGTAGTTCTGCACCCTCCGTTCCGTCGGCAGACCGTTGTCGTCCCACCCCATGGGGTAGAAGACCGCCTTGCCCCGCATCCGGTGGAAACGGGCCACGGCGTCGGTGTGGGTGTAGGAGAAGACGTGCCCGATGTGGAGCGATCCCGAGACCGTGGGCGGCGGGGTGTCCACCGAGAAGACGTCGGACCGCCCGGCGGTGCGGTCAAAGGCGTAGGTGCCATCTGCCTCCCACCGTTGCGCCCAGACGTCCTCCAGACCTTCGAGACCCGGCTTGTCGGGAATGCGGCTCGCCGTCATCGGCCCGACCGTCCGGCCACGGAACGGGAGGGGGACATCAACTGTGGGGACACGTGTTCACATTGCTCCATGATCGCGTTACCGTACCTTGCGTGCTCGCCCTCCACGATACGGCCACCGGCGAGGTGGCCCCGTTAGCCCTCCGCACGCCCGGCCAGATCGGCGTCTACGTCTGCGGACCGACCGTGGACGGCGTGCCCCATCTGGGTCACGGGAGGATGACGCTCGTCTTCGACGTGTTGCGTCGCTACCTGATCTTCTCGGGTCTTGCCGTCACCTTCGTTTCCAACGTGACCGACATCGAAGACAAGATCATCGACCGGGCCGCCGAGAAGGGGATTCCCATCTCCGAGTTCACCGCAGCCAACGAAGCCCGTTGGTGGGAGATCATGGACGCCCTCGGTGTCCTGCGCCCCGACCTGACACCGCACGCCACGGCGTATGTGGAGCGGATGATCGATCTGGTGGGCGAACTGGTGGCGCGGAATCTGGCCTACGAGACCGCCACCGGCGTCTACCTCTCGGTCCTTGACGTGCCCGGATACGGCCTGTTGGCCCGCCAGCCCCTCGACTCGCTCCGGGCCGGGGCCCGGATCGAGGCCGACGAGGAGAAGCGCTCCCCGCTCGACTTTGTGTTGTGGAAGAAGGCCAAGGCCGGCGAGCCGTCCTGGGAGGCACCCTGGGGGGCCGGCCGGCCCGGCTGGCACACCGAGTGCGTGGTCATGTCCCTCGACCTGCTGGGGGAAGGGTTTGACCTCCACGGTGGCGGGATCGACCTCATGTTTCCCCACCACGAGAACGAACGGGCCCAGGCGGTGGCCTCCGGGAAGGAGTTCGCCCGGCACTGGATGCACAACGGCTGGGTGACCATGGACGGCGAGAAGATGTCGAAGTCGCTTGGCAACTTCACCTCGTTGGCCGACCTGCTGGAGCGCAACGACGCCCGGGCCTACCGGCTGTTGGTGCTGCGTTCCCACTACCGGTCGCCCATCGAGGTGACTCCGGAGACCATCGCCCAGGCCGAAGCCGGTCTGGCCCGTCTTGACGAGATGGCCCGACGGTTTTCACTCGGCAACG
>CAITPI010000024.1 GCA_903894295.1 uncultured Acidimicrobiaceae bacterium | reverse complement strand
GGGTGACGGCCGGAGGCCGACCGCCGACGTCCGTGCCTTTCACGAACGCCTTGGGCCCGCCTCGGGCCATCGACCGTCCGCCGGGCGGAGGGAGAACAGGGTGAGGAAGACCCGGCAGAAGGGATGATCCCTGCCGCCACCAAGAGCCTACCGCGCCGGTCCGCATTTCCGGGACCACGGCGGGTTTCCCCACGCACCGTGGTCGTGGCTGGCAGGTGGGGAGAGGCGCCTGAACCAGGTTTGTCGCATGGGGACCATCCCCGACCAACCCCGGAACAGCTGTCCGATCCGGCGCCACCGACCAGGTGACCCGGCCCGGTTGGCGGTGTGCCAAGGTAGGGACAAGGGGCGACCCTTGCGGCCCCGTCGCCGTCCGGAGTCTTCCGCCCTACGAGGCCGGTCACCTTGGGATCCGGCCCGCTGTCAGAACCGACCAACGAGAAAGGACCACCATGGGAAAGCTTGACGCCGGCGACCTCGCCCCCGACTTCACCCTGCCCGACCAGGACGGCACGGAGGTCTCTCTGGCCTCCTTCGCCGGAAAGCCGGTCATCGTCTACTTCTACCCGAAAGACGACACCCCGGGGTGCACCAAGGAAGCGTGCCAGTTCAACGAGAACCTGGCCACCTTCAAGAAGGCCAAGGTCACCGTTCTGGGCATCTCGGCCGACTCCGCCTCGAAGCATCAGGCCTTCCGCGAAAAGTACGGACTGAAGTTCCCGCTGCTGACCGACGCCGACCACGCGGTGGGTGATGCCTACGGGGCGTGGGGTGAAAAGACCATGTACGGCAAGAAGACCATCGGGGTCATCCGTTCCACCTTCCTGATCGGCGGGGACGGGGTGATCCAGCGGGCGTGGTACTTCGTCAAGGCGGACGGCCATGCCGCCAAGGTGCTGGAAGAACTGCAGGGCTGACCATGTCCGCCGGAACCTTTCCCTTGGTGGGACGAAGCGTCAACCGCATGGGCTTCGGGGCCATGCAGTTGCCCGGCCCCGGAGTCTTCGGCCCGCCGGCCGACCAGGCCGTGGCCCTCGGCATCCTGCGTCGGGCGGTCGATGCCGGGGTCAACCACATCGACACCTCCGAGTTCTACGGCCCCCGGGTCGCCAACGAACTCATCCGCCAAGCCCTCGCCCCCTACCCCGAAGATCTCGTCATCGTGTCCAAGGTCGGCGCCCGGCGGGACGAACATGGCGCCTGGTTGCCGGCCCAGACCCCGGCCGAACTGCGGGCCGGGGTCGAAGAGAACCTGGTGACGCTCGGGATCGAGCAACTGCCGGTCGTGAACCTGCGACGCCACCCGCACGGGGAGGTGGACCTCGACGACCAGTTGGCCGCCATGGAGTCCATGGTGGACGACGGACTCATCGCCGGCATCGGGCTGTCGAACGTCAGTCTCGACGAGTACCGGCAGGCCGCCCGGTCGATCACCGTGGCCTGCGTGCAGAACGCCTACAGCATCATGAACCGGTCCGGGGAGGACGTGTTCGATGCGTGCCAGGCCGACAACGTGCCCTTTGTGCCGTTCTTCCCTCTGGGATCGGCCTTCGCACCGACCAATCCGGTGCTGACCTCACCGGAGATCCAGGCCACCGCCGGGCGCCTGAATGCCACCGCGGCCCAGGTGGCTCTCGCCTGGCTGCTCGGCCGGCATCCCTGCGTCCTGCTGATCCCGGGAACATCCTCTCCGGCCCACCTGGAAGAGAACCTGGCTGCCGCCGACCTCCACCTCGACGACCAGGCGCAAGGAGTTCTCGACGGCCTCGGGTAGGCCCAACTTCCCGCATTCCGCCCGTTGCCCGCCACCGGGGACCGGCCGATTACAGGTAGCGGCCAAGGATGCCGAATACAACGAGGGGTAAGGACCGCCCGTCCGTCAACTACGGCGACCCGGGGCATGGTCCGGGCGGTTCATGGCGGCCGGTCACCCTGGCCCACCGGTCACCGTTGCCCACCGGTCACCGGTCACCGTTGATGGTGGGGACACCACCATGACGTGCGGCCGCCCACGGCATCCCGGACCAGTTCGTGGCCGTCCTTCGGACACCGCCCACCTGGGCGGCGTTCCGGCATCAGGTCACCCGTGTGGGATCCGCCCCGTTTCCCGAGGATCCTCAACGTGGCGAGAAGATGCCGGTGCAGACGCGAGACGTCCGTTTGATCAAGCGTGTCGGTCATGCGCACCGGCGAAAGGGACGACCGGAAGAGCATCTCGTCGGCCAGAAGATTGCCGATGCCGGCCAACCGGGACTGGTCCAGCAACCGGGCTTTGAGCGGGGTGGCGCCGACCGCCAGGATCGCCGCCAGTTGCGCCCGTTTCACCGTGCCGGCGTCCGGTCCGAGCGCCGACTCGTCCGGATCGAGCGTGATGCGGGCCAGGCGGCGGGGATCACACAGCACGAGCACCGACGAGTCGCCAAAGGTGACGGTCAACCGGTCCCAGAGCGGATCGTGGCGTTTCGGGGCATAGAGCAGTTGGTCGATGTCGGAGTAGGCCACACCCGTCGGCCCGGACAGGCGCACAATGCCGGTCATGCCGAAGTGCATCCCAACCGTCGGCCCGCCGTCGGTATCGACGAGCATCAGCTTGCCAATCCGCCGGGTCCTGGTGACCTCGAGACCACCGAGCGCCGTGGCAAGGGCCGAAGGTGTCAGCCCGGCTTTCAGGATGTGGCTGTCCCTGGCATCGACCTTCACCACCCGGAGACCGACGAGACGATCGACCAGTTGGCGATAGCTCTCGACTTCCAGCATCTCGGGCACCGGCACAGGGTAGTCAGCACCTGCGTTGCGCCGCTTGCCCGGCGGGCGGTGGCGCCTGTCCACATCCGGTCACCGCCGTGGACATCTGGAGATCGGTAGGCTCGTGACATGCCGCCCGAGAAACCACACTGGACCGAGTTGCTCGCCGAGGTTGTCACGTCCGGGCTTTGCACCGGGTGTGCCGCCTGCGTGGTGGCCTGTCCCTACGATGTCCTTTCCTACGACGACACCGGAGGCAAGTACAAGCCGTTCCACATCGACGCCGATGGCGGACCCGACAGCTGCACGCATGGCGTGAAGGGGTGCACCATGTGCACCCGGGCCTGTCCCCGCTTCCGGATGTGGGAGCCCGAGATCGACAACCACCTGTTCGGTCGGGAACGGACCGCCGAGGAGGTGGCGGGGATTTCCACGGACATCGTGCTGGCCCGGGCCACCGATCCCGAGGTGCACGCCTCCGGCCAGGACGGTGGTCTGGTCTCGGCCATGCTGATCTGGGCCCTCGAACACGACATGATCGACGCCGCTCTCGTCTCGACGCTCGAGGGAGACGGCAGCACCTGGAAGGCCCGGCCGGCTGTGGCTTCCACCCGGGAGGAGGTGCTCGCCGCTTCGGGCTCGCGCTACACCTACTCGGCGAACACGCTCGCCTATCCACACGCCATCGAACGGGGGGCGGAACGGATCGCACTGGTCGGCATGGGCTGCCAGGCCTCGGCCCCGGCCATGATGCAGAGCCGCAAGGCCGGCAAGATCGCCCGGCGGCTCTCGCTCACCATCGGGCTGCTCTGCTCCAAGACCTTCGACGACGCCATCTTCCCCGAACTCTTCGAGGCCAGGTACGGCATCGCCCGGGGTGACATCAAGAAGATGAACATCAAGGGCGTTTTCCAGGTCTGGACCAAAGACGGCGGATTCCACGAGATTCCCCTGAAGGAAGCCCACGCCTGGACCCGCGAAGGGTGCACCACCTGTCCGGATTTTGCCGCCGAACACGCCGACATCTCGACTGGAGGTATCGGCGATTCCAACGACTGGACCCTCACCATCGTGCGCACCGACAAAGGTCGGGCCCTTCTCGACGGGATGCTGGCCGACGGTGTCGTCGAGGTGCGACCAGGAGATGACGACCCCGGCGCCATTGCCCTGCTGCACAAACTGGCCCGGCTCAGCCGGAAGCGATGGCCCGAAACGGCGGTCGAGATGCCCCGACGCCTGCCGGCACCCCCG
>CAITPI010000023.1 GCA_903894295.1 uncultured Acidimicrobiaceae bacterium | reverse complement strand
GGTCGAGGGGGAACACGACGGCCCGGGTCAAGTACTCCTCTGTGATGGCCCCGGTCATGACTTTGATTGTCCGTCACGGGTGTGACGGTGCCCGATTTTGGATACATCTCATCTCACCTTGCTGCCGAACCCGAACACCGCTGAACCGCCCCGGCCCACCTCGGAAGATCGGGCAGGCCGGAGAGGGTGCCCGGATGCGTAAAAAGCGTCGCTGGTGTACCTTGAAATCATGGAGCGGCGTGACCAGACAGCCCCGTCTGACGCGCCCGCCCTCCCCCGTCTCGCCGTCTTCTACCACGACCGGGCCTTTTCCACGCTCGAGATCATCGAAGCGGCGGCCGGTGTCTGCCGCATCATCTGGGTCATCGGCTGGTCGGAACAACCCCTGACGTTCCCCGTGCGGGGCCTCGCCCGCCTCGGCGAAGTGGTCGACGTCACCGGACAGTCGACCGACGGCGTCATCGAGACGCTGCGGACGGTCGCTCCCGATGGCATTGTCACCTTCACCGAGCCGCCCATGGTGCTGGCCGCCGCCGTGGGCAAAGCGCTCGGACTTCGCTATCACCAGCCCGAAACGGCCCTCCGACTCTGCGACAAGCTCGCCCAACGGCACGCCCTCGGCGCCGCCGGCGTCCCCGGCCCCTCGATCACGACGTTTCTTCCGTCCGAGGTTCTCTCCTCGGCGA
The DNA here is from genome assembly GCA_903894295.1 of uncultured Acidimicrobiaceae bacterium. GTDB lineage: Bacteria > Actinomycetota > Acidimicrobiia > Acidimicrobiales > RAAP-2 > Bog-756. Next base: position 41,377 of record CAITPI010000023.1, on the reverse strand, counting down.
TCAACCCCCTGCTGAAGGTTCGACCTCCCGCCGTTCTCAAGCCCCGCTTCGGGGCGGGAGGTCGGGACACCTACTTCATCGAGCAGTCCGACGAGCTTTCCACCTTCCTTCGCCGGTGCCCCGAAGAGCCTTTTGTCCTCGAGACCTTCCTCGCCGACCGCAACCCGCCGGCCTCATCCGTCGGCGCCGACATGGTCTCCGTGGAGTCAGTCGTCGAGGACGGGGTCATCCACCACATTGCGTTGACCGGCCGGTTCACCCTGGATCTGGCCTTCCGCGAAGCCGGTCACTTTCTGCCGTGTGACCTCTCCCCGGGAGACCGCGAGGCGACCCTTGCCATGGCCACCGATGCGGCCCGGGCGCTCGGCCTTGCGTTCGGCATTCTCCACACCGAACTCAAGATCACGCCGGAGGGACCCCGGATCATCGAAGTGAACGGCCGGGTCGGAGGCGGTATCCCCGAACTGCTGGAACGCCTCGGCGGGCCGCCAATCGTCACCTGGGCCATGGCGCAGGCCCTCGGCCTCGGAATCGACCTGTCCGGGCTTGATCCGGACGGCCCCCTGCTCATGGGAGACCATCCCGTCGCCTTCTGCTACTGGATGGGACCTCCGGAACACGCCACCGTGGTCCGATCCGTTGACGGCATCGCCGAGGCCCGCGCCCTTGACGACGTGACCCGGGTCAACCTCGTCCGCCGGGCCGGCGACGCCGTCTCGGCCCAGGCCGGAGGCATGTTCGGCTACGTCGCCGAGGTGTCGGGCCTGACCGACAGCCACGACACCTTGACCCGGCTGATCGACCGGATCGACGCCACCCTGTTGATCGGATACGGCTTCTGAACGCCGCAGTTCTCGCTGGCGCGACCAACGTGACCGGCACGCCCCTTTGTTCTTCCGGCCGGGGCGTCTCCTAGGTCGGTGACATCATCCAGCGGGGCCGGGACCACCGCTGCCAGTACTCAACCATCGAAAATCCCATCGAGCGGTAGAGCGGCAGACCCGAATCCGAAGCCGTCAGCAGCACCTCGCCGACCCCGTCTTCGGCCACCCGTTGGAGCGCCGAGCCCAGAAGGGACCGACCGAAGCCACGGCCCTGGTGTCGGGGCGAGCAGGCCATCGAGAACAAGGTGGCCGACGAACCGTCAACCGGCAAGCCGGCCACGGCCACGAGTTCACCGTCCTCTTCCAGTCCCCAGAACCCCGAGGCCGACGTGGTGTCGACGGCCCGGACGCCCAGTGCCACCTCGGTGGCCTCGTCGGTCCACCCGAACGCCTGGCCCAGCAGCGCCCGACCTGCGGCGAGATCTTGTTCCTCCAGCCGTCGCACCCGCCGGTCGAATGCACCGAGGCGCAAGGTGTCACACCTTCCCCGCATGAACGGCAGGGCACCGACGCACACCCAACTGCGGTCGACCATCACCTGGGCCCAACCGAGGGCCGGTCCGGCCAGATTGACCACGCCGGGAACGCCCGCGGCCAGCAGGTCTTCCACCGTGGAGTCGATCCGGCCCGGCTCACCCGACCAGACAAGCGCCTGGTTGGATCCGACGTCACCAACACCCGAGATGGCCAGCCACCGGTCATCTTCGACGACATGACGGCCTCCGGCCGCCCAAAGGCCCGCGCCCATCCCGTAGCGACAACGCCACGTTGCAACGTCGCCCCCAGAGCGGCCATCACCGGCGCGGTCGGTGCCGGTGCGCTGCTCCGTGGGATCCGCCTCGTTGAACGTCGTCACCATGACGTCAACCAGCATACGGGCGACAGCGATCCGGCCACCGGATGGTCGTTTCCCGGTGGAGGTGTTCCGGCCTCAGAGGGACGTGGAGACGACAGCTCCGGCCCCGTAGCGGCGCCGGAGCACGGTGGCCCCGAGACCCATTCCGAGAATCAGGCCAAACGTCAGGCCACCGGCGATCTGCATGAAGTCGCTCAGGTCGTGCATCGACTCGACCAGACCGCCCCCGGCCAGGGCGGTGAGTCCGCGCAACGCCATGGATCCCACGGTCAGGACGAACACGCCACCGAGGATGATGATCAACGCCGGAGGCCGGCCGGGTCGGTTGCCGAGAAGCACGCCACCAAGGGCCAGCACCAGGGCGGCCAGGAAGGTGCCGGTGGTGGTACCGAGCGTCCACGTGCCGAAGAGTTGGACCCCCCAGGCCACATAGACGCCACCGAGCAGCCACAGGAAGTCCTTCCGGCGCAGGCAGAAGGTGAGTGCCACGCCGATTGAGAAGGGAATCCACGCCACCACCAGGATCCAGAACGGCAGGTTGTTGACCGTGGTGGCGGCGATGAGATCCGACGTCGACACCCCGCACAGGGCGGCGCCGATCAGGACACCACCGGCCAGTTCGAAAAGCACCAGCGTCGACTGGGCCAGCCGGATGGTACCCACCGTGAACTGGCCCACGGCGATCTCGGCCGCCGCGGCCACCAGGAAATCTCCGGGAATCATCACGAACAGGGCCGGGACCATCACCAGCACCGGTCCGCCGTGAGGATGGGTGTCATGGAGGATCCGGAACGCCACGACCGCCACCGCCGTCGAGCCCAGCAAGGGCAGCACGATCTTGAAGATGGCAATGCGCTCGCCGCCCACCACCACGAGGGCCATGACCCCGCCCAGCACGGCGGCCGCTCCCACCTGACGCCAGTTGGCCTGCATGCTCGGGGCAAAGCCCGCCGAGAACAGCATCACCCCGATGATCCGCAACCACCAGGGAAACGGATCCCGGCTCTCTTCCAGTTTTTCCAGTTCGGCCAGTGCCTCGGTGGGGGTCAGGGCGCCGCTGGTCATCCGCTCACTGAGGTCCCGGAAGTCCGACACCCGGTCGAGGCGCTCGAGTGAAGGTTCGGCGTGAACCGCCGAGGTCCACTGGGTGCCGTCGGGATGGTTCACCACCACGACCATGCCCTCCATCATGATCATCGACTCCACCTTGACGCCGTAGGCGGAACCGATGCGTCGGAGGGTCCCATGGAGATCGAAGGTTCCCTCGGCACTGTTCTTCAGCAGGAACTTGGCCGAAAGCCGGACGAGATGGTCGACGTCGGTACCTTCGGTCTCCTCGGGAACGGTGGTGGACATGCCCGGCAAACTAGTGGCTGGACCCGGGCAAACCATGGAATTGGATGGGTTCGGGATGCGAACGGGCCCGGTCAAATCCCGGGAATGGGCATCCGGGTGCGCCATGAGACATGATCTAACGCCACCATGTTCCACCTCCTCGCCCTGCACGAACTTCAACTGGCGGTGTCCGGCCTGAGCGGAACACCCCGGATCCTGACCGCCCTGGACGGCCGGCCCATCACCATCATCACCATTGTCGGGGCGTTCGTGTTCGGCATCAGCGGCGGCCTGGCCGCCGTTCGCTCCCGTCTCGACATCTTCGGCGTGATGGTGCTGGCCGCCACGGTCGGTCTGGCGGGCGGAATCCTGCGGGACGTGCTGCTCGGCCAACGCGCCACGTCACTCTTCGACTGGAGGGTCATCAGCGCCGTGGTGGCGGCCGGCCTGGTGGCCTTCATCGGCCGGGACGTCCTGTCGAAGTGGCGGGACTCCATGGAAATCTTCGACGCAGTCGGTCTCTCCCTGTTCTGCGTGATCGGCGCCAGCCTCGCCCTCGAAGTCCACGCCGGACCGGTTCCGGCCGCCATCCTTGGCACCGTGACCGGCGTCGGTGGCGGTGTTGTGCGCGACGTGGTCCTGAACCGGGTTCCCGCCGTGCTGCGGGAGGGCCTCTACGCCATTCCCGCCCTGGTCGGAGCCTCCATCGTGGTCATCGGCCACGAACTCCGTCAGGACCATCTCTGGTGGTACGGGATGGCCGCCCTGACCTGTCTGGTCATCCGGTTGATCGGGATCCACTACCAGATCAATCTCCCGGTCGCCGCACTCGGGCGCCGCGCCACCGATCCCTTTACGACCGACCCGTCCCCGGCAGCCCCCCCGACCGGCGAAACAGGTGCAGCCGGGACGGGTTCTTCCGGGACGGGTCCTCTGGAATCCTGACTGCGCCGAAGTTCCGCCCATAGGCTGGCCTCGTGTCCTTCTCCTTCGCCGAAACTTCGATCCCTTCGGTCATCGCCGGACTGCTCGGCGCCATCGACGTCGACGGCGGCCCGACGGACGACCAGCTCCGGGTCCTCGGGGCCATCTCCGCCCATCTCTTTCATGTGCCGGCTGACGGGTTCGACGCCACGGCCCGCCTGTCGGCCGACGAACTCTCCGAGGCCCTCACCGACGAAGTCGAGCGCCGCCGCTTCCACGAGATCCTGGTAACGCTGGAGTGTTGTCGCCACCCATTGGGCGACAACCAGGTGAAGGCGGTCGAAGAGTATGCGTCGGCCCTCGGTGTCGAGTCACCGGATCTCCAGCTGTTCCGCTCCTTCATCGACAACAGCCGCCAGCAGGCAGCCGAGGACTTCGACCGGTTTTTCTCCGACGTGCTGCCGCTGCGCAGCGAGCCCTCCCTGCCCGGAGTGGCCCCGGCCGACGAGCGGGACGAAGACCTGGCGGGGCGTCTCCGGGCCCTGGGGGATCTGGAGCCCGGGACGCTGGGCCACGAGTTCGTCGAGTTCTACCGGCGGGCCGGCATCCCGCTGCCCGGGAGCACGGCCTCCAGCCTCAACCACTTCTACGTGGCCCATGACATGACCCACGTCATCGCCGGCATCGAGCCGACCGGACCCGGGGAGATCGCCCTGAGTGCCTTCCAGATGACGATGAACGACAACGCGGTCAACCGGGCCGCCCTGTTGAGTTCACTCATCTTCCATGAAGCCGGATTCGGCAATGTGGCCACCCGGGCCGGCGAGGCATCCATTCTGGAACGGGACGGCGCCGCCGAACTCCTCGGGGAGGAGATGGAACGGGGGGCGGCCTGCACTGGCGATTTCTCGCTGGTGGACCACTTTGCGCTGGCCCCTCTGCCCCTGGAAGAAGTCCGTCGCCGTTTTGGGGTGCCGGCCCCGAAGCGTCCCGATGACGGGCACCACTTCTGGACCGGGACCGACTGAGGAATCCCGACCACGCGCCCACCCCCACCGCCGCCCACCCGGGCGGTCGTGGCCGCTTCCGGCCGGGATTTCACGCCGGGGCGACGGCCAGGACCGAAACGGCGACGGCGGCGAGGAGCAGTCCGGCCACCTGGATCCGGGCCAGTCGCTCGCCAAGGACGAACCGGGCAAGGAGAACGGTCGAGGCCGGGTAGAGCGCCGTGATCACGGCAACCACCACCAGGGATCCATGACGCACCGCGAAGAGGAACGACGAGTTGGCCGTGGCATCCATGACCCCGGCCACCACCGTCATCCACACGTGGGGGCGGTCCGGTCCGAGATGACCGGTGGCGAACAGAAAGGCCAACAGCAGCAGCCCGGTCGAGACCCCGCGGCCCACCACGAGGGGAACGACTCCGCTGGCGTGCGGAGCCCGGGCCAGGCAGACGAGTTGGGCGGCGATGGCCAGTCCCGCTCCGAGCGCCAACATCAGGGCAGTCAGGGTGGGACGAAGTCCGCCTTCTTCACCGGCGGCGGTGATGACGAGCACCGAGACCAGGGCCAGCACCACCGCCGAGCCCGAAAGCCATCCGAGGCGCTCGCCGAGCAGCAGGCCCACCGTGGCGGGCAGCACGGCCGAGATCAGGGCGGTGACAGGAGACAGCACACTCATCGGCCCGAGAGCCAGGCACTGGTAGAGCAGGGCGAACGACGCGGCCGAGGCCACGCCGGAGGCCACGCCCCACCAGACAGCCGACGCCGACCAGTGCCCGCCGACGACCGGGAGGAGCAGAAGTTCGAGGACGAGCGAGACCGGAGCGGCGACGGCGACGACCCTGAGGACGTGCGCGCCCCGGGTGGCAAGGCCACCGGCGAAGTCGGCACATCCGTAGGTCAGAGACGACACGAGGGCCAAGATCAAGCCGAGCACCTGCCGATCCTAGTAATCGTGGTTCCCCGGTGATCGTGGTCCCCTGGTGATCGTGGTCACCTGGGTTCCCCTCCGGGCGATCGCGGGCTGTTCCCCCACCCGGACCGCCCGGTGATTGACGCGTAGGGTAGGCCAACGCCCGGTTCAGGCCAGACAAGGAGATCGCACCATGCGCGCTGTGAGAAGCACCGAGAACGGCATCGAGGTCGTCAACGTCACCGACTCGGCCAACGACGGGGTCCGGGTCCGGGTGGCTTCGTCGGGAATCTGCGGATCCGACCTCCACATGATCTCCTACGGGCCACTGGCCTTCACCCTGGGTCACGAGTTCTGTGGCCGCCTCGACGACGGCACCCCGGTGGCCGTGCTGCCCATCGTGGCGTGTGGCACCTGTGACCGGTGTGTGGCCGGGGATGGCCAGCAGTGCCCCCAGTCATTCGGTGCCATGTACGGCATCAGCCGGGACGGTGGTCTCGCCGACGAAGTGCTGGTCGATCCCCGCTGCGCCAAGGTGCTGCCCGACGAGCGCCTGCTGGAGTTCGGCAACCTCGTCGAGCCTCTGGCCGTGGCCCTCCACGGTGTCCATCGGGCCGGGGCCACGTCCCCGGGTCGGGTCCTCGTCATCGGAGCCGGACCGGTGGGTCTTGCCACCATCGCCGTGCTCTCTTCGATGGGGATCGAAGTGGACCTCATCGCCCGCCACACCAACCGGATGGAGGCCGGCGAACGGCTGGGGGCGGGCACCGCACCCGGAAGCGACTACGACATTGTGTTGGAGGCCGCCGGCACCCAGGGATCGATGGACGAGGCCATCAACCGGGTCCGGCCGGGCGGAACCATCGGCATCCTCGGGAACTTCTGGGACCCGATCTCGGTCGGACTGGGCTTCCAGATGAAAGAAGCGACACTCGTTCCCGCCTACACCTACGGTCACCACCAGGACACCGAGGAGTTCGTCCAGGCCATCGACGTGCTCCAGGCCGTGGAGGAGTTCCCCGACGTCATGATCACCCACCACTTCGCGCTTGACGACGCCGCGGAGGCGTTCCGGGTGGCCGGCGATCGCAGCGAAGGCTCCATCAAGGTCGTCGTGCACCCGTAAGCGGACTCCCAGGCCGTCCGGAGGCCGTTTCGACCCCTTCACCCAGCGTCGCCAACCTCTGACACAGAGCGAGGACGGTGGACGCCCGACCGGCACGGTCCTAAGTTCCCCAACGTGGGATCGGGGGGTGTCCACGCCGGAGGGAAGCGCACCACGGGTGCGGGCCCACCAGGGCCTCTGATCCTTGCGGTCACCCGGCCGGACCGCCGCTGGGAACGCGGACAGTTCACCCACCGCCAGATCGTGGCCGCCATGGTGGCGCTCGTCGGCGAGTCGGGCACCGAACCCAGCGCCGATCGACTGGCCGAACGGGCCGGCGTCACCCGACGAACCCTCTACAACCGCTTCGACGGCCTGGACGCGATCGTGGTCGAGGCCGTCACCACGGTCCTCACGCACCCGCTCCATCCCTATCCGACGCTTCCGCCCCGCGGCCCGAAGCACCTCCGCATCCGCTACTTCGCCCACCAGCTGCGGGCCTTCTACGAAGAGACGGCGCCGTTCCAGCACCTGGCCCTCGTCCGGGCCGGCCACGATGACGCCATGGCGCGGCTGCTGGCCATGGAACATCGCCGGAACCGCCAGAGCCTGGCCCGCAGTTTCACCACGGAACTCCGCCATCTCGGCGGGAACGCCTCGCCCACTGTGTGGGAACTCGAACGGGCCACCTCGTGGACGTCCTGGGCCAACCTCACCCGGATCGACGGCCTCCCGGCGGGAGCGGCCGAAGGATTGATGCGGGACTTCATCAACCGGCTGCTGCAGTGATCCCCGGCGTCGGTGGTGGACGACATCACGGCCGGTTCAGGACGCCCAGGGTGTGTGGTTGTACTGGTGCAGGACCGGTCCGACGGGACCCCAGTCGATGCTGGTGATCGATGCGTTGGCCAGATAGAGGCTCCAGGTGCCCTCGTCCCCGAGTCCGAGCGCCCAACAGACGGCCAGCTTGATCGGGGTCACGTGACTCACGACGACCACCGGCTCGTCGGCCCGCGCCCCGGCTCCCTTCATGGCAAAAAGTTCTTCGCAGGCCGCCCGGACCCGAAGCCCGGCCGATGCCAGGGACTCCCCTCCTTCCGGCACGAAGTCCGGATCGGCCCGCCAGGACCGCCAGACGTCCGCCGGGACATCGGTCAACGGCTGCCCGTCATGGACGCCATAGTCAACCTCGATCCAGCGGTCATCGACCGTCGCCGGCTGGTCGAGATCCCAGGCCGCCGCCGTCTCCCGGGCCCGTCCCAGCGAACTCGTCACCACCGAGCCGACCTTCGGCAACGCGGCCCCGACCGACCGGGCCTGGGCCCGTCCCCGCTCGGTCAGAGGAGCTTCCTGCCGGCCCAGCAGGAGACGCGCCGCGTTCCCGGTTGATTCGCCATGACGGACCAGAATCAGCACGACCGAACCCCCCGAGAATCGCCCGGGCCGGGAGACATCGACATCGTCCCGGGGCGGCCGGGTTCATGTCCTTTCGCCACCGGCATCAGTGGACGAGGATTCGGTCGCACTGGGGGCAGGTGGCGAACGACTCGGCCGGGAGCTTTCGGATCTGGTCGATCTCCCCCGAGGGGAGCGTGAGATGGCAACCGGTGCACTGGGCCCCGACCAGCCGGGCGGCACCCACCCCGCCGAGCCGGACCCGGAGCAGTTCGTAACGGTCCCGCAACTCCCCGGGCAGTCCGGCTGCCATCTCGTCGCGTCGGGCCTGCTCGACACCCATGGCCGCCACGATCTCCGCCTCGGCCAGGCGGGCCGCCACCTCAAGTTCCTTGGCCCGGGCTTCGAGTTCGGCCAGTCGGGTCTCGTGGCCGGACACCTCGGCATCGAGTGGCTCTTCTTCCTCCAGAAGCAGCAGTTCGTCTTCTTCGAGGTGGGCTTGGCGCTCGGTCAGCTGGTGGACTTCGTGATCCATCGCCTCGAGGTCGCGCGGTGCGATCGACACCCCCGACTGCATCCGGGCTTCGATGTCGTGCCGCCGTTGGGCCGAGGTGGCGATGAGCGCTTCGAGTTCGGCCTGTCGGCGCTTCAGGTCGTCCACCTGGACCTGGATCCGGGCCAGGGCGCCGGTCACCTCCTGATGCTCGGCCCGCAGGGTGGAAAGCTCCTGCCGCTCGGGCAGGGTCTCGATCCTCCGCTTCATCTGGTCAATGGCGGTGTCGTGGTCCTGAACCACCATCAACGTGTCGAACGGTTCCGCCATCAGGCCTCCTTCATCGAGCCGGGACCGGAACGCCGGGTGGCGTCGTCGGGCCCCTGCGTTGCCATCCTACGGGCGACCCCAAGGGCGCTGACGAGGGAGGCGTCGGCGCGCTGGCCGGCGTCGTCCCATTCGAACCAGGCCACGTCCTGGCTCTCGTCCGGCGGAGGAGACGGATCTTCCCCGGTCGAGACCAGCAGGTAGCGGAAGTCAAGGTGGATGTGTCCATGGGCGGCTTCGTGGACGTCGACATGCACCAGTCGTGGCCCATCCGGCGGATGTTCCAGGTGCAGGCCGGTCTCTTCGATGCCCTCGCGCAAGGCGGCGGTCTCGGGGGTTTCGCCGGCCTCGAGGTGGCCCCCGGGTTGCAGCCAGCGATGGAGTTTGCGGTGGAGGTGGAGAACGACCCCGCGAGACGAGACGATGAGACCCGATGCGGTCACGTGGGTGGGGTCGGCGTGCTCGCTGAACGGTTCGGCCAGACGCCTTAGTTCGTCAACGATGCGGTCCCGTGACCTCGCCTCGACTTCGTCCACCGGCTGGTGGGCCCGAAGCTGCTCCACCAGGGCGGCCACAGATCGCTGTGACCCCTGCCCCATGGAACCCTTAGGCCGACTTGCGTCGTTGGCGGTGGATACGGCGACGCTCACGCTCGGTCGTGCCACCCCAGATACCTTCGCGCTCCCGGTTGGCCAGCGCATGCTCCAGACAGGATTCCATGACCGGACACTGCTCGCAGACGGCCTTCGCAGCCTCGGCTTCCTCGTCGGAGACCGGGTAGAACACCTCTGGATCGATGCCCTGGCAGGCAGCGTGCTTGCGCCAGGTGGCACTCATGGAAACTTCACTTCCTTGTCGCGGATAACTAACCTGTGGCACTGCGATTGAGCCCCTCGTGCTCCGCTACCGCTCCGGAAGTGACGACCCAAACGTCGATTCAACCTCGTGAAACCGGTAACAAATCCAGTATTGCCCATCACCACGCCAGATGTCCACATTGGTTCACTCTCGGTGTCAGGGCCAACGTGGACCTCGGTGGCGGCCGGTTGGTCTAACGTTTCGCCCGTTGTCCGGTCGGCAAGTCTCCCCATGTGCCCCTTTTGGCTCCCGGGGAACCGTTTTTGACCCCGGTACGAGAAATGAGCCAGCCAATGACCGATTCCATCGCTTCCGCACCCACCCTGAAGGGCCGCAAGATCGCGGTGGTGGGCGTGACCAGCCAGGTGGCGGAACCCGTGGCCAAGGCCCTGGCCGCAGAGAACGAGGTGATCGGAGCGGCCCGCTTCCGCGACCCGGCCGCCATGGAGCGGTTCGAGGCGGCCGGGGTCCGCTGCGTGGCGATCGACCTGGCCACCGGGGATGTGGCCAATCTGCCCGAAGACGCCGACATCGTTCTCAACTTCGCCGTCACCAAGACCAACAACTGGGACGTCGACCTCATGGCCAACAGCGGCGGGCTGGCCTGGCTGATGGAGCACCACCGCTCGGCCGAAGCGTTCGTGCACTGCTCCACGACCGGGATCTACAAACCGATGGGACACCACGTCTTTGCCGAAGGTGATCCGCTGGGTGACAACCACGGTGTCTGGCCCTTCCTCGCCACCTACAGCATCGCCAAGATCGCCGCCGAAGCGACGGCCCGCTGGGCGGCCCAGCGGTTCTCCCTGCCGACCACCATCGCCCGGCTCTCGGTCCCCTACGGCGACCGGGGGGGCTGGCCGGCCATCCACCTCGAAATGATGATCAACGGCAGCGAGATTCCGGTGCACATCGACGCGCCGAGCGTCTACCACCCGATCCACGAGGACGACATCATCGCCATGGTGCCCAAACTGGTGGCCGCCACCGGCGTGCCGGCCACCGTGGTCAACTGGGGCGGGGACGAAGCCGTCAGCGTCGAGGAGTGGTGCGCCTATCTGGGCGAACTCACCGGGCTTTCCCCGGTTCTGGCGCCCACCGCCGAGACCATCGACAGCGTGATGATCGACCTCACCCGGATGCACGAGCTCATCGGACACACCACGGTCCCCTGGCGGGACGGATTCCGGCGGATGGTGGAAGCCCGCCATCCCGAACTGCTCACGTCCTAGTTCGGTTCCCGCCGGGCCCGTAGCTCGGGTCCTCAGGCCGGATAGAGCAGGTCCACCATCTCGTTGACCAGGCCGGCCACCTCGTCCACCATGGCCACATAGCGGGCCCGGGAGCCACCGATGGGGTCGGAAATGTCGTCGCCGGCCGTGGTCGCCTGCAGTTCGGTGCTGCTCCGGCCGCGGTGGACCTGGTCGATCCACGACCGGACGCCCTGGTCGGCTTCCCGCCGGCTGGTCAGCCGGCCCCGGGCCACGAACTCGCCGATCCGGAACGTCTTCGCCCACACCAGCGGGTCGAGGGCGACCACCGCCCGCACCTGGCTCTGGTCCAGGGCGATCACCAGATCGGCCTGGAGAAGCATGGACGCGCCCAACTCCCGGCCCCGGTGGGACGAGAGGTCGACACCCCGCTCATCGAGGATCTCGAGCAGCTCGGCGGGCACCTGTTGACCCCGAGCCGACGTGCCAGCTGATTCGACGGTCATCTCCCCGTCAAGGCTCCGGGCGGCCAGGGCCCGGGCGAAGAGCATCGACGCGGTCGGCGACCGGCAGATGTTCGCCCGACAGACAAAGAGGGTTTGCACGGAAGCACACTAACGAGATTGGACCAGGCTCCGAAGATCCAGGTTCTCTCCACCTCCGGCACTTCGCCCTAACCTCGGTGGTACAACCACCAAGCGAGTACTCCGTGACCCCACCTGCGCTGGCCATTGTCCATGACTACCTCACCCAACCCGGCGGGGCCGAACGCGTCGTGTTGACCCTGGCCTCGGCCTGGCCCGAGGCGTCGATCCACACCTCCCTCTACGACCCCGAGGGCACATTTCCGGAGTTCTCGCGCGTTGCGGTCGTCACCTCGCCCCTCAACCGGATCGGTCCGTTGCGCCACCGGCACCGCCTGGCCCTCCCCCTTCTGGCTCCGGCCTTTTCCCGGATGGTCGTCGAGAGCGACGTGGCCCTCTGCTCCTCGAGCGGATGGGCCCACGGCGTCCAGGCCCACGGACGCAAGGTGGTCTACTGCCACACCCCGGCCCGTTGGCTCTATCAGGCCGATCGCTACCTCGAAGAGCGGTCCGGGGCCACCGCGGGTGCTCTTGCGCTCCTCGCCCCCGGATTGCGACGTTGGGACCAACAGGCCGCCCGGAGCGCCGACCGTTACCTGGTCAACTCGCGGGTGGTCGCCGACCGGGTCGCCACCATCTACGGAATCGACGCCGAGGTGGTGCCTCCACCGGTCGACATCGACGTCGGGGCCACCCAGGATCCCGATCCTTCGATCGAGCCCGGCTTCCTGCTGTGCGTGGCCCGCCTCCTCCCCTACAAGAACACCGAGGCGGTCGTCGAAGCACTCAACCGCCTGCCCGCCGAACGACTCGTGCTTGCCGGATCCGGTCCACTGGTCGAGCAGCTCCGGCAACGGGCCCCGGCCAACGTGACGGTCACGGGACGGGTCAGCGATGCCCGACTGCGCTGGCTCTACCGGAACTGCAGTGGACTTCTGGCCGCCTCCTACGAGGATTTCGGCCTGACCCCGATCGAAGCGGCCCGCTTCGGCCAGCCCACGGTGGCCCTCCACTGGGGCGGCTTCCTCGACACCATCGTCGAAGGGGAGACCGGGGTCTACTTCGCCGAACCCACGCCGGACCTGATCGCCGAGGGCGTGCGGAAACTTCGGAGCCAACGCTGGTCAGCCGGGACCTTGGTTGCCCACGCCGAGCGCTACTCGGCGCCTCGCTTCATCGAGAGGATCGGCGCCATCGTCGACGAGGAACGCCGGCTCCTGGGCTGAACCGGAACACCCGGTGCGAAACACGCACCCCGAAGGCCGGAGCGAAGCCTCGCCTCATCGGCCGCCCCTAGGAGGCGCCGCGGCCCTTGAACATGGTGGCCGGGGTCTTCCACAGGATCTGGATGTCCCACCAGAACGACCACGACGCCACATACTGGTAGTCGAGGCGGCACAGCTCGAGGTAGGAGAGTTCGTTCCGCCCGGACACCTGCCACAGGCCGGTCATCCCCGGCCGCGTTTCAAACCGGCGGCGGGCCCAGCCCTCGATGGCGGCCGCCTCGGAGACCACGAACGGTCGTGGTCCGACGAGGGACATCTGACCCTTGAACACGTTGACCAACTGGGGCAGCTCGTCCAGGCTGGTCTTGCGCAGGATGCGGCCGATTCCCGTGACCCGGGGATCGTTGGTCACCTTGAACAGCGGACCGTCAACCTCGTTCAAATCCTGCAGGCTGCTGCGCAGCGCCTCGGCGTCTTCCACCATGGTCCGGAACTTCAGGAGGTGGAACTCCCGCCCGTCCTTCCCGGCCCGCTCCTGGCGGAAGAAGACCGGACCCGGACTCGTGGCCCGGATGATGATGGCCGTCACCACGAACAACGGAGCGAGGAACACGAGGGCGAGCGCACTGACGACAAGGTCAAAGGCCCGTTTGACGACCGGCGAACCCATCGACATCGAGGCCGGGGCCACGTCGAGCACCGGCAGACCGGAGAGGTCCTCGACGTGGGTCCGGCTGGTCACCAGTTCGTAGTAGCGGGGAACGATCGACACCGGCACCTGGCCGGCCAATGCCTTCAGCATCTCGATGGTCTGTTCCGGGTGGGTGCGGGAGAAGCACACCACGACCCGGGCCACGTCGTAGCGGTGGCACAGTTCCGGCAGCTCGCTCAGTTGACCCAGCACCGCTCCCTGCTGGAGCGGATCGTCGTCGACGAAGCCGACGAAATCGACGTTACCGTGGGCCCGAAGGTGACTCGCCACGGTCTGGGCCAGTTGGCCGGTCCCCACCACGATGATCGGCACCGAACCACTCCAGGCCCGGCCATAGAGGGCCCACGAGACACCACGGGCCAGTGGCACGAGAAGGAGAATCACCAGGCAGTCGACCGCGATCTTTCCGACGCTGACCTGGTCGGTCAGCCCCGATTTCAGGGCCAGGTAGCCGGCCACCGCATAGAGCATGCCCCCCACCAGCACCGCATGGCCCAGACGCGGCAGATCGGCGAACACGCTGTAGGTGATCCGCCGCCCCACCCCCCGGTAGAGGCCGTAGGCGGCGAAGACGGCCAGAAATACCAGGCACATCCCGAGTGAGAACGAGAGGCCGACCCGGTAGTCGTGTGCCGATGGCGTCCGGCCGGTGATCCACCGGAGCACAACGGGGACCAGAAAAGCCGCCGAAACCAAAGCCAGGAGGTCGGCCAGAAGCAGCTGGGCGAGTCCCCGTCGCTGGGTTTCCCGGGCGGCCCGATGGTCCCGCTCTGTGGGCGGCAGCAGGGAAGCAAGCGGTTCGGATCGGGACCCGGGCGAAGACAAGGGAGTCTCCGCACCCGTGCCGGTACCACCGTCATAATCCGGTTCGACTACTGCCATGGCTGCCCCAACTAAACCGACTCCAACCGAAATTACAGTATCAAAACTGCAAGTTGGAAGCGACCGACGCATCTCCCGCCGTATGCCCCACCACCCTCATTCTACCGACGATTGCCCGGTTCAACAACCGGCAACGGGTCTGGTCGCAGCAGTGCGCCCGGCAGCTTGGCGCCGCCCGGCCGGTGGCATCGCCCGGTCAGGTCCCGTCGGTTCCCTCGCCCAGCACCGAGAGGATGTTGGTCTTGATCGCCGACACCGAAGCGAACGTCGACCGGCGCAGCAGTTGGTCGGGAAACTCGAAATCGAACCGCTCTTCAAGGGCGAGCATGAGGTTCACACTCGAGTGGGATGTCATGCCGGCGTCGAAGAGGTCCGTGGTGTCGGTCACCTCGTCCATGGGGACATCGAGTTTGGCGTACTCCGCCACGATGGCCCGGATGTCGTCTTCAACCGCCATGAGCACTCCAGTCCAGCACCTGGACATCACGCATTTCGCCCGATGTCACCACGTTCTCCGGTGCCATCATGTCAGCAGTTCGCTCGGTCCGGTGGCAACCACCACCGCGGCGGCCATCTCGCCATCATGGGTGAGGCTCACCGACAGCTCCCTGATGCCCGCCCGTAAGGACAGTTCCTCGGCGAGGCCGGACAGGCGGATCGTGCACCATCCCGCCTCGTGGCGGACCACTTCGATGGTTCGCCAGGCCGGACGCACACCATCGGGTCGCAGTACCTTCACGACCGCTTCCTTGGCGGCAAACCGGGCGGCCAGGGAATCGACGGCGTACCCGACGGCCCCTTTCCGGACCCGTTGGCACGAACGGATCTCGGTTTCGGTGTAGATCCGGGCCAGGTAGCGCCGACCGAACCGACGAAGGGACTCTTCGACCTCCTTGACCGACACCAGGTCCACTCCAACCCGTCGGCCCACCGTTGGCTCCAGCCGGTCGGTGGGAACCAGAACGTTCGTCTTCATGCCGACACTCCCGTCGTCCGGGTCGGAATGCCCGGAGCCCCCCGACCGGTACGGCGTGGTCCACCCTTTCGCCGGTCGACTCCGGAACGGGCCTTCATCCGACACGTGGCATAGATCTCCCGGTACTGCCCGGCGACCAGCGCCCAGTCGAACGCTTCCACCTGCTTACGACCGGCCCGGGCCAGTTCGTCTCGTCGTCCGGCATCATCAACCAGATCCGACAGGGCCCGGGCGAAGGCAATGGGATTGAACGGATCGACGACCACCCCGGTGACTCCATCATCGACAAACTCCGGTGCGCCACCCCGGTTGGTCACGACCACCGGCACTCCGGCCCGCCATCCCTCCAGGGCCACGATGCCGAAGGGTTCCAGCCGGCTCGGCATAACCAACGCCTCGGCCCCGGCCATGGCCTCGGCCACCTGCTCCCGACCAAGCCGACCCACAAAGTGGACCGAGTCGGCCAGCCCGAGTTCGGTGACTAGGGCCTCGAGGTCGGCCCGGGCCGCGCCGGCCCCACCCAGCACGAGGTCGACCTTCTTCCGTTGCTCGCCGAGGGCGCCGTAGGCCTCGATCAGGAGATCAAACCCCTTGTTCTTCACCATCCGGCCCAGCGCCAGCAGATACGGCTTGCCGGGCCGGTCCGACCAGGCCGTTGCGTCCGGCGAAGACTCCTGGGCGAGGTCGACACCGTTCGGGATGATGTGTCCACAGTGGCGGGGCAGGCCAAACCGCTCCTCGGCATCGGCCAGGGTGAAACGGGAGCACGCCGTGACGGCGGCGGCACTCGAGAGGGCGGCCCGCAATGAGGTCTGAAGGGTCTGGGAAATGGTGAAGGCATCGAAGTCATCCATCATCGTTTCCCCCTGCAGCGTCACGACCAGCGGCACGCCGGTCAGACGGGACAGCAGGGTGGCGTACACCCCGTTGGGGCCGAAACACTGAACATGGATCACATCCGGCCGGAATCCGCTCACGCAGCTCGCCAGCGACAGCAGCGTCCGTGAACCGGTGGTGGCCGAACGACGCAGAGCCGAGAAGTTGGTCGCCGGCAACGGCATGGGAAAGCGCCGGACGACCATCGAGTCCCGGATCTCGACGGTCTCGAGTGCCGCATCGTCGGCATGGGGCACCCAGATCTCGACTTCGTCACCACTCGATTTGAGAGCCAGAGCCAGATGGCGCGTCAGTTCTTCCACCCCGCCCAACTGGGGCGGATAGGCGCTTGGCATCAGGGCGATTCTCGTCATCTCCTGCTCCTCGGATCGGTTCGTTGTACTCGTAGGGATGGGACATCCACCGGACGAAATCCCGTCATCGGATCGCCGGATTCAGCCAGGGCCGGATCTCGGCCAGCAGGTTTCCGCTCGGTTCGGCGGCCAGCGCGCTCCAGTTTCCGACCCCGGGTGACCAGTAGTTGGAGAATGCCGCCGCATACCATCCCGAGAGGAAATTCTGCTCGGCGCAGTCGCAGTTCGGTGCCCAACTGCCGGGATGGATACCCAGCAGGTTCTCGATGACCCTTTCACCACCCCCCGGGTAGACCCCGGCGGCATCGACCTCGTGGCCGATCTCGAAGGCCACGATGCCGGCCAGTTGTGAGGCGGTCTCACCCGGATAGACATAGAGGCTTGAGACGCCACCGGCCTGGCCCCAGGTGAAGACGGTGTTGCCGAGGAATCCGGGTGAAGGGGCGTCGGAGATGGGCAGGAACCGGATGGAGTAACCGGGGATGCTTCGCCACGGATAGGTCACCAGTCGAAGCGCTTCGGCCCCCAACTGGTCAGGGGTAAGGGCGGCCGAAGCAACCGGGCTGGCCACCGGGGCCGTGGTGGCCGGCGGGGCGGTGGCCGGCGGGGCGGAGGTCGATGGCGCCGGGAGAGGAGTCGCAGCGGTCGGCGTCGGGGCCACCGCCGGCGAGCTGGTCGGCGACGTCGGGGATCCCGGGTGGGATGCCCCGGAGGCCGTTGTGCCGGGATGGGTCGGGTTAGCAGCCGATCCTTCGCTGGTGGCCGGCTTCCCACCCGTCGTCAGCGGGCCCGGCTTGCCGTCCCGATGCACCACGAGCGCATAGGGCGTCCGGGGCACGGTCGCCCCTCGCCCCTGGGTGCTGAAGGACACGATCGAGGTCAGCAAGGCCGCTGCGGCACAGACCACCACGACTTCGACCCGCACCAGCCAACGGCGGGTCCGGAACGTGCGCCGACGCACCGTTGGAACGAAGCCGGTCGCCCGTCGGTCCGGCCCGACGTATCCGTCGCTGATGACAAGGTCGCTGCGGTGCAGGTCGTCGAGAAGACCCCCCGGCACCTCGTCGTCCGTGACGGTGGTGGGTGCGCCGGTGGTGCCGACGGCATCGGGGATGCGGCTCTTGGGGTCGGTTGCCTCAAGGAGTTCCCTGTCCTGGTCACCCCGCGGTCCCAACAGGCCCACCGCCGAGTTTCCGGAGGCGGGTCCGTTCGTGGGTCCACCGACGTCGGATCCACCGCGGCGGCCACGCCCGAAGTTCGACAGGTCGGCGTTCATCGGCTCCCTTTCCCCACTGCGGTCGTCCGAGACAGCCTGGCGGCGCCCTTCGCAACCGAGGTGGCCAACCGCTCCTGATGGCGTTCGCTTCGGGCGAGGGCGGCCGCGCTCCTTTGTTCGGCCCGCAGGGCCCGACGCTCGACGGCAGCCGACTTGTTGGCCTGACGGAGGACCGGGCCGCTGGCCGGCGAGACCCGTGGAGTGCCGTGGCCGGCAGAACGGGCTCCTCCCCGGATCCGATGGCGGTGTATCCCCTCGGACGGTTTCGAACTTGGGCGCGGGGAGTTCCCCATCGCTGCGGTGGCGGTATGGGTCGATCCCGATGTCGCCGTCCCCGGGGTCAGCGCCATCGCCACCGGAACGGACACGAGCAGCGTCACCACTGCGGTGGCTACGACCATCACGACCGTCGAG
This sequence comes from uncultured Acidimicrobiaceae bacterium, assembly GCA_903894295.1. Lineage (GTDB taxonomy): Bacteria > Actinomycetota > Acidimicrobiia > Acidimicrobiales > RAAP-2 > Bog-756. The sequence goes on along the minus strand of CAITPI010000023.1, from coordinate 22,752 downwards.
CGTGGGCGGACCCGGGTCTCGACCGCACGGGAAGTTGCCGGCAACGAGATGCGGGTTGGGGCCACATGATGGGTGTCCCGCGATGCGGTGAGGTCAAGGTCGCCGGCCCGGCGCCCGAACACCTCGAGGGTTCCCGGGCTTCCGTTGGCCGGTCCCTGCGGGGTCGACCGACGGTCACGACCCAGATAGTTCGGAGAGATGACCAGGTTGTCATGATCGAGTTCGGTGAGAAGCTGACCGATCTCGTTCTCGTCGACTTCGTGGGGCCGGACGGTGGAATCCGATGGCACCCGGGTCTCGGCCAATCCTGCGACGAGAAGGTGGGCCCCCGAGGTGGGCCCTTCGGTCTTCGATGGATTCGGCGTGCGCGGCCGGATGGCGGTTGTCACTCCGGGAATGTCGGCCGGTGGGAGAACTAACTGAAGCCGTCCCGACGGGTTCTTGTCGGGAAATCGGAAATGGCGACACCGCTTCGGTGTTCTCCAGATCCCTTCGACGTTTTTGACTACCGACCTGGACTTTGTCGGCCGTCAACCGGACGTGCGAACGGGACTCTGATCGTGTTGCACCGGAGAAGACGGGGCGTCGTTTCCTGCGCCGGATGACCCGGGGACCTGGTCTAGCGACTCGGCCCGGACTTCCGTTGGGGACTGTCCAGTCTCGAACCGGGCGCAGGGGAAGCAGGACGGGCATTCTCCGGGGCGAGTGTCGGAATCGGCACCGGACGGAGGGGTGCATCCCTTCCTCCGGCCTGACGCACCCGCGTCGGCCCATTGGATGCCACTGCATCGGCACCGGAGGGCTCCGGAGATCCGGAGTCGGAAGGCACATCGGCCCACCGTGCGACCATCACCGTGCTGCCGTCGCTCGTCACGGCCGTGGACCCGTCATTGGCCGGCGAAGAACGTCCTTCCTGATGGGTGGCAGCGGGACCGTCGGAGTGGTGACCGGCATCCCGGTCCGAGAAGCCCAGCATCATCCCGGAGAGAACAAAGGTGGGAATGAGGCTGGCACCGACCCAGAAGATGTCAAACAGTCCGTCGACGTAGCGGCCGGCCAACAGGGCGAAGCCCAGGGCTCCGTACTTGCGGGGCAGGCGGTAGAGGGCCCACAAGGTCACGACCATCAACAGCACATAGCCGACGCTCCCGACCAGGCCGGTGGAACTGAGGTTGTCCACCACCACGTTCGGCGCATCGGAGATGAAGGAGAACTGCGGAAGCCGGTTGTAGTGCAGACCCATGCCGATGACGGGACTCAGGTGCCAGACGTGCATGGCGGCATTGATCTGGTCGACCCGGGTGGACACCGAGTTGAACTGTGGATTGGTCTTGGCCGCCGTCGCGAAGCTGTAACAGAGAACACCGGCGGCCGGAATCAGGGCCAGGAACATGTACTTGAGCCACTTTCGGGCGGCCGGGTCAAGGGTGGCGACCAGACCCAGCATCACGAACACGATGATCACACTCTGGCGGGACTGGGACGCGATGAGCCCCAGCGCGAAGGACCAGCGGAAGATCCGGACCTGGCGTTTGGAGAGTTGCAGCCAGTCGGGGTTCACGACGGCGAGCACCATGGCCACGCTCAACACCGCACCGATGCCGTTCTTCTGGTAGGTCCCCCACTGGGCCGGCTGCAAACCGGTGGTCAGCGTCCGTTCAACCGCCGCCCAACTCAGCACCAGGGCGGCCCAGAAGTAGATCAGCACCGAGAGTCGGGCCCGTCCGTAGTAGGCGGCGACCCAACCCACCAGGACACTTCCGGCCAGGTCCGAGAACCGGTGGAACCACTCGATGATGTTGGCCGAGAACGGGTGGGCCAGAACCACGATCACGAGGACCAACTGGTACCAGACGATGCCGACGAGGAAACGACGCAGGTTCGTCGCATCCCGCCAGCGCACGTAGAACAGGGACACCATGCATCCGATGAACGCCAGGAAGTCGGCCACCGACAGGTTGCCGGACGATCCCCCGATGCGTTCAAGAATGATCGCCCCCGGGAACACGATCACGACGAAGATGAAGGGATCCACCAGATAGAGCCCCACCGCCAGGGTCACCACTCCGATGCCGAGGCCAGCCACCGGGCTGCCGGCGAGCGCCACGCCGGTGGCGAGGGCGAGCGCGGCGACCAGAAGGAACCAACCGATCGTCCGGCTCAGGTGCGAGCCTGTTGCCGATTTGCGCCACCGTGAACTTCGGAGGCGCTCAATGCTGTCCATCGGTGTGCCCATCGGTGTGCCCATCGCGCGTTCGGGGGTCACATGGTGCGCCACCCACGCCCTAGCGTACCCTTGGCACCCACAACTACGGAAGGCCGATGACTCCCTTGCGTCACTCCGACGACCGCGCCACCACGCCATCGCAAGCCTGGCCACTGGTCGTGCTGTCCATGGAGTCCTGGACCGAGGTGCAGCGTCGGGTCCGGATCATGACCGAACTGCTGGTGGAACTCGACGAGGGCGTCGACGTGCTCTACGTCGCGCCCGCCCTCGATGTGCCCTTTGAAATCAGGCAGCGCCACTTCTCCGCTTTGCGCGCCAAGCGGCACCGACGCATCCATCCCCGGATCCATGTACTTCGGCCCCGCAAGTGGTGGCCCCGCCGGCTGGGCAACGTGGCCGACCGGTCCCTGGCCCGGCAGGTCGAACGACAGATCCGGCGTCTTGGGTTCCGCCATCCCGTCATCTGGATCAACGACGCCAGCTACGCCGACTACGCCCTTGCTTCGGGTCGGCCGACCCTCTACGACATCACCGATGACTGGCTACAGATGCCAGGGGACGACCGCCCGCGGCTCCGCCTGAAAGACCAGGATGAGCGCCTCGTGGCTGAGGCATCCGAGGTCGTCGTCTGCTCTCCTGACCTGGCCCGCACCCGGGGTGGAAAACGTCCGGTGGTCCTTCTGTCCAACGGTGTCGATGTCGACCGATTTCAGGGCGACCATGCCCGACCGGCCGACCTGCCGGCCGGGGCGGTGGCGACGTATGTCGGCTCGCTTCATGACGCCCGCTTCGACGTCGACCTGGTGGTCGACCTCGCCATGAGCGACCCGGAACTGGCGGTCGTCCTCGTGGGCCCGAACCATCTGGAGCCGGAATCCACCGCCAAACTCACCCGCCACGACAACATCCATGTGCTCGGCGCCCGGCCTTACGCCTCGGTTCCGGCCTATATGCAGCACTCCGACCTCATCGTCGTTCCCCATCCGGTCAATGCCTTCACCGAGAGCCTTGACCCGATCAAGGCGTATGAATGCCTGGCCAGCGGACGGCCCACCGTGGCCACCCCGGTGGCCGGCTTCCGGGACCTCGGAGCCCCGGTCGTGGTGGCCGACCGGGACGACTTCGTGGCTCGGGTACACGCCACCCTGGCCGACGGACGCCGGCCCGAGCGCAAGGACGACCCGACCGCCCCCGGACCAACTTCACCCATCCCCACCTGGCGAGACCGGACCCTTCAACTGGCGGCGATCTTCGAACGGCTGCGCCGTGGACGCCAATCCGCCGGGTCGGCCCCGTAGCGGCAAAGTGAATCCGGGATTTGCCCGATTCGCCAGAAACTGCGGCCGTGGCAGCGACGTGGCGCCTTTCCAAAGTTGACGGACGCCTCCTAGGATTGTCCGAAGGCAATACCAAGCGAAACAGGTAGTCGATTGTCCCTCAACGAGTTTCTGACCACCATCTGGCGGAGAAAAATCACCATTGTTTTCTGCGTCGTGGTGGCCACGGCTGCAGCTTGGGGCTATGCCACCACCAAGGCACCGAGTTACCAGTCCAACGCGGTTGTCACCTATGCCGCCACTGCGACCACCAATGGATCTGCGTCGCCTTTCACCCCAACTCCTCCCCTTGCGGCCATTGCCAGCACGGCCGTCGCCGAAGATGCAGCCCACACCTTGCACGATTCCAACGTGGCCGCCACCCAGGCCGACGTCACCGGAGTGGTTGACCCGGTCACCGGTGCCTTCACCGTGACCGCCACGGCCAGCCAGCCGGCCCAGGCCCAGGCCATCGCCCAGGCGTACGCCACGGCACTGGTCAACAGCACCCAGGCGGCCAGCCAGGCCCAGATCACCAAGATCAACTTCATCATCACCCAGCTCGAGCAGCAGATCAGCACGATCAATGATCCGACGAGTCCCCAGGTGGTGGCCCTCAACTCCAGCATCTCGTCACTGGAAGCCCAACAGGCGGCCATCGAAATCGGCGAGCCGTATGCCACCCTCACCACACCGGCCGATCTTCCGGGTGCTCCGGTTGGCTACTCGTCCCTGAAACTGGCCGCCATCGGGGCCGTGGCCGGTCTCCTGCTGGGCATCGGGCTCGCCCTCATCCGGTCCCGGCTGGACCAGCGCATGCGGAGTGCCGAGTACGAGGAAGAGGAGTTCCACCTGCCGGTGCTGGGCGAGGTCCCCCGTGACGTCTCGGTGAAGAAGGGTGAGGTGGCCATCGCCCTCGTGCAGGCCCCCCAATCCCCCTTGGCCGAATCGATGCGGGACCTGCGTACCAGCCTCCGGGTCGCCATCCACGAGACCAGTTGTCCGGTCGTCGCCGTCACCAGCCCCGAGCCGGGCGAAGGAAAATCGTTCGTGGCCGCCAATCTGGCTGCGGCCTGGGCCATGAGTGGCAGTCGGGTCATCATGGTCTCGGCCGACCTTCGGCGGCCCAAACTCGAAACGACTTTTGACGGACTCGGCGCGTCGTCACCGGGCTTTTCCGACCTGATCTCGGCCAACTGGCACGGAACGAGGCTGCCCGGTGGAGAACAGAGCCACGCACCCGGGGCCGGCGAGTCGGCCGACCGGGAGACCGATGCCCTCAAGTACCTGCTCGACACCGGCATCTGGGGTCTGCGACTCCTGCCGGCCGGCCAGCAACGGGAACTGCCCAGTGAACTCTTCGGCAGTCCGGGGTTGTCCCGGTCGATCGAGCAGCTGACCGAACTGGCCGATCTCGTCATCATCGATACCCCGCCCGTGCTGGCCGCCGCCGACACGCCGATCATCGCCAACCACGCCGACGGCACCATCATCGTGGTCAACGAGGGCTCCACTGACCGCCGGAACCTCGAACGGTCGCTCCACCGCCTCGGCTCGACCAACAGCCGGGTGTTCGGTCTGGTCTTCAACCAGGTGCGCCTTTCTTCCAAGGACCCCTACCTCGCCTACTCCCATCAGCCATGACGCCAGCCACCGGGGAGGTTCCACTCCCCGAGCTGGACATCGTCGTGGTGGCCTACGGATCACCCCATCTGCTGGCTGGGTGTCTCGAACCGCTGGACGGGCACCCCGGAGTTGTCGTGGTCGACAACTCCTCGGATCCGCTGGCCCGCCAGATCACCGAGCAACACGGTGGCCGCTACCTCGACCCCGGAGCCAACCTCGGGTTTGCCGCCGGAGTCAACCTCGGTCTGGCACATCGGCGGCCGGGGGCCGATGTGCTGCTGCTCAACCCGGATGCTTCGATCAGCCGGGCCGACGTGTCCCACCTGCACCGGGTGCTCCGGACCTCGCCCGACCTGGCCGCCCTGGCACCGCGTCAACGAGATGCCTCCGGCCAGCCCGCCCAGGTGGCCTGGCCGTGGCCGAGTCCCCATGGCGCCTGGCTGGAAGCCTTTGGCCTCGGCCAATGGCAACAGGCCAACGGATTCGTCATCGGTTCGGTCCTGCTGCTGCGCCGGGAAGCGATCGACGAGATCGGCGGTCTCGACGAGCGGTTCTTCCTCTACGCCGAAGAGGTCGACTGGCAACGCAGGGCGGTGAACCGGGGCTGGCGGGTCGACGTCTGTCCGGACATCACCGCCGTCCACCTCGGGGCCGGGACCGGAGGCGACCCCGAGCGGCGGGCCACCCACTTCTACGCATCGCTCGAGCGCTACATCCGGAAACATTTCACATCGGCCGGGTGGCAGTCGTTTCGCTGGTCCCAGATCTTCGGGGCCGGTGTCCGGGCCCGGGTGTTCACGGGAGACCGGCAACGCCAGGCTGCGTTCCGGGCCCACCTGTTCCGCCACGGCCCGGTCTCGGCCGAAGCGCAGCTGACCACCGGAGACGTCACCCGGCCCGGGTCCTCCGAGGTTGGGTCCCCGGCCGGAGCAACCCGGACCGCCATCAGACGTCCGGCGGTGGTCCAGGTGGTCATTTCCGACGCCTTCGCCGGAGTTGAACGCTACGTGTGTCAGGTGAGCAACGGACTCGTCGGCCGGGGCCACGAAGTCACCGTGGTCGGCGGTGATCCGGAGCGGATGCGCCGCGAACTGGACCCAAGGGTTGACCACCGGCCAGCCACATCGATTCCCGCCGGTCTCGGCCAGCTCGCCCGGATCCACGGATACGACCTGATCCACGCCCACATGACCGACGCCGAAGCGGTCGCCTGGGCGACCTCCCGGATCACCGGGGCCCCGGTGGTCACCACCCGTCACTTTGCCCGGGCCGGAGGCTCCACTTCGATCCGGCGGAAGTTCTCACGGATGATGCAACGGTCGTTCAGGCAACAGATCGCCATCAGCGGATACGTAGCCGGGACGGTCGGGGCACCCACCGTGCTGCTTCACCACGCGGTGAACCACGCGGCCCAGGCCCCGCTCAGAGAACCGGCCGTGCTCATGCTCCAGCGCCTCGAGCCGGAGAAGTCGCCCGAACTCGGCCTGGCTGCGTGGTCCCTGAGCGGTCTGGCGGCCCGGGGATGGACGTTGCGACTGGCCGGTTCCGGGTCGATGGAGTCCCAACTCAAGACGTTGGCCCGGGAACTTGGCGTGGCCGACAGCGTCGAGTTCCTCGGACACGTCGGCGACACCGGCGCCCTACTGGCCTCGAGCTCCATCCTGTTGGCCACTCCCCTGATCGAGGGGTTCGGAATGGCGGTAGTGGAGGGCATGGCCCACGGACTCCCGGTCGTGGCCTCGGCCGCCGGAGCCCATCGGGAGACCCTGGGTGAGGAGGGGTTCCTCGTTCCCCCGGGAGACACCGTCGCCATGGCCGCCGCCCTTGACCGTCTCGGGGGCGATCGGGACCTCCGACGACAGGTGGGGGCGGCCTTGCGCCAACGACAACACCGATTGTTCTCGCCCGAGGTGCATCTCGACGCACTCCAACAGATCTATCGAGACGCCCTGACCGGACCGTCACCGGCCCGTCGCTCCTGACCGACTTCAGATCGGGCCCACTACCGTCCGATGCACTTCCGGTGGGTTTGATGATCACCGGATGGCTCCCCTCGATCCGCCATGATCCTTGGTCACCACAACCGGCCAACTAGTTGCGCACACAACTATGCAGGTAGAAGGGTACTTCTCACGCTCCGTGGGAAAACTTTTCGGATTTTCCGGCAGTGGTCGCTTTAGCGGTTTTTCCCAGGACCGATAATCGCAACATGACACTCAGGGGCAGTTCTTCAACAAGTTCTCATTCGATGGCACGCGGGATTCCCCGCTGGCTCCGTCAGTTCGCCACCACCGTGGTCGCCGTCCTCCTCATGGCCGTCGGCTTGTCCTCGGTCCTCGCTTCGGCCCACGCCTCCACCGTCGAGATTCCGGGCGGGGTTGCCGATCCGACCGCCAACGAGATCACACCGATGTGTGACACCACCACACCGGCCACCGCCGTCGGGCCGGCCACCGCCGTCCCCTCCTCTCCGGTGTCGACGTTGGTCCACCCGGCCGGTGGGGTGGTCAACTTCTCGATCGCCACGACGACCGCCTACGGCACCGAGATCTACGTCAACACCGGCACTGCCATGGACATCTACTCGACAGGTGGCACCCTCGATGCGTCCTTTGCCCTCGACCCCAACCTGATGCAGTCGTGGCGCATTCCCTCCCAGCCGGTCGTTGACCCCTCGGGAAACATCTACCTTTCCAGCTACTACGGACAGGTGGTGAACAAGTACTCCCGATCCGGCAGCCTGATCTGGTCGGTCGATCCCCTCCAGGGCAATCCGGTGGCCCTCTTCTCGACCACGACCTCCGGCACGTTCAACCTGATGGTCAGCATCACCCAGAACCGGAGCGGATCGAGCGTCCTCGATCCGGCCAACGGGGCAGTTACCGGTTCGATCAAGCTCTACGACGACTTCGGACACGTCTCCCAGGAGGCCAACGGCGACCTGCTCTATGCCAACGACTGGAACTCCAACCGGACCACGGGATACGTGACGACCTGGGATCCGACCGGGATGACCGTTCTTTCGACCTTCGGTTCGGCCAACATCAAGGGCAACAATCTCCACATCGCCGGCGGGACGCAGTTCTACTACCCCTCGGCCGCCGTGCAGGGTCCGGACGGCACCATCTACACCGCCGATCCGCTCTCCACCATCGAGGCGACCAACCCCAACGGCAACCTCGAGGGCACCACCACCCTCGGCGGGAATCTCAACATGGGCGAAGGCGAGCTTTACCTCGTGGGCAACACCTTCTACGTCCAGGGCGGCCCTCCCTTCTACGACGGGGCCGACACGGTGTCCACCTTCACCCTGGCCAGCCTGCAGGCCTACCTGAACGCCCCCCACAACCCGACCAACTCGCTCGGCTGGGGAGCCGGCCTGTCCACTCCCGTCACCGACAACTACTTCGCCCCCGGCACCACTCCCTCGGCCACGGCCACCTTTGACTCCTGGTGGTTGGCCGAGGCAAGCCACCTGACCCTGACCTACACCGTGCGGGACCAGAACGACATGAAGGGTCTCACCACGCCCCAGTCCACGACGGTACCCCTGCCCACCACTGCCCCCTCGGGCGGGGGCAACCTCTCCATTCCCCTGACCATCCCGGCCACCGATACCCAGCCGGGTCCCTACCAGATCCAGGCCGTCCTGACCGACACCTCGACCAACCCGCCGTCCACCCTCGGCACCACCTGCATGCCGTACACGGTGGGGGCGACCGGAGACGGGCTGAACTTCTCCTCCCTTCCCGGTGGAGCGGACGCCGGTGGCCCGTCGGATTCGAGAGGCGTGGCCCTCAACGCCCAACTCGGACTGAACGGCCAGCGGGGTCGCAACATCGTGTGGTCGTCGGTGCTTCCCAACTGCAACTTCTCGGCTCCGACCGCCACCAACTGCGGGGCGGCCGCCATCAACACGGCCAACCTGCCGACCGATCCCTTCACCGCCGCCGCCGAAGCCCAGGCCAACCACGTCGCCTATTGGATCCAGGTTTCCAACGGCGACAGCGCCTCGATGGGCCTCGTGAACGGAGGCTTCTGGCAACAGGACGTCGCCGCCATCGTCCGCTTCTATGCCACGGTGCCGGCCGGCTGTTCACCGTGCGCCCCGGTCACGGCCTGGGAGCCCTGGAACGAGCCCAACGCCACCGGGTGGAACTCGGGAGCCACGTACACCACCTCGGTGCTCGCGCCCTTCTACAACGCCGTGAAGTCGGTGGAGCCGGGAACAACGTCGACCGTCGTCGGCGGGTCCACCCTCGGCGTGGCCTCCGGCTGGTGGAGCCAGCTGGTGAATGCCGGCGGCCTGCACGATCTGGATGCCGCCGGTATCCACCCGTACACCGGATCCAACGACTCATGGACCGAAGACCAGATGCCGGCCCAGGTGGCCACCCTTCAGACCCTGGTCGCTCCGAAGCCTGTCTGGTTCACCGAAGTGGGCTGGTGGAACAACGGCGACTACAACTACCTCGCCCAGGCCAACAATGTGGCCCAGGCCATGGTCTGGATGAAGGCGCTTCATATCCCGGCCTGGTACTACTACTACGACGAGGGCAACGGCATCTGGAGCGGCACCGAGTTCCCGATGATCGAGATGCACGGGAACTACGTCAACCCGTCCGCCCTCGCCTCGATGACCGCAGCGTCCGAGACGGCCAGCCGTCCCTACCTCGGCCTCCAGAACACCGGCATCCCCCACGTGTTCGACGCCGGTTTCGGAGCGTCCACCGGTGGCGGCGACCCGGTCCAGGCCGTCTTCTCCGACGGTCTGGCCACCAACGCCACCGTGACGGCCACCGCGCCCGGTGGCGGCCCGGTGCCGGTGACGGTGACCACCCAGTACGGGGCGACCACCACCACCGAGGTCCCGTCGGGAACTCCTTACGCCCTCGCCGTCTCGGACTCGGTCTCCTACGTCTCGGCCCCGGCCGGTGACACCATCACCGTCGGTGCCACCGAGGCCTACGGGACGAATCTGGCCCTCGCCACCTCCGGCGCCACCGCCACCGCCACGTCAGGGTCGGCGGCCAACGCCATCAACGGCAACCCGGCCGGCTACCGCACCGGCTGGACCTCGGGTTCGGGTGATGCCACTCCCACCCTGACCGTCACCCTGGCCGGAACGGCGAGCGTGAACCGCATCATCGTGGACACCGGCTCGGTCGGGTCGGTGGCTCCGTCCGCCCGCAACTTCTCGGTCTCGGTCAACCAGCCGGGGCTGGGCTGGACCGACGTTGGTGACGTCACCGGGGCCTTCTGGAACCACACCATGCAGCTGGCCTTCCCGCCAGTGATGGCAAGCGCCATCCGGATCACCATCACCGAGGTCAACGTCGGCGGCTACGACGGCGGTGGCCTGCCCAGTTGGTGGTCGGCGTCGACCGGCATCACCACGGCCTACCTGAACTCGTTCGAGGTCTATGGGGGAAGTACCGACCCGACCACGGTGAACGGCACCGGCCTGCCCGCAATAGTTCCCGGCACCACCCAGTGGGCCGGCATCAACGGCACCGGAGGCAGCCCGGGACCGGCATCAACGGCACCGGCGACCCCGACGTCGTCGACCACTCCCACCACCTCGGCGCCGCCCACAACTCTCGCCGCCCCACCGACCACCTCGGCTCCGTCGACCACCTCGGCCCCGACGGCCTCCACGCCTTCTGCGCCCAACTCCGGCTCTGGCTACCGCATCGTGACCCGCTACGGCGCAGTCCACGCCTTCGGGAGCGCCTCGAGCTACGGGGCGACCTCGGGCGGCAGCGAGAACGATCCCGTTCTGGCCACGGCCGACACCCCGGACAACCAGGGATTCTGGCTGCTGACCGCCTCGGGACGAATCCAGAACTTCGGTGATGCCGCCTTCTACGGCTCGAACGCCGGGCGGGGTGGCGGAGTGCGCTACACCTCCATCGCCACCACTCCCGACGGCAAGGGCTACTGGATCCTCGGCAACAACGGCTCGGTCTCCAACTTCGGCGATGCCCACTTCTACGGTTCGACCACCGCCTTCCCGTCGCACGACCCGGCGGTCGCCATCGCCGCCACTCCCGACGGCAACGGTTACTGGCTGCTCAGCAACCAGGGCCGGATCGGATGCTTCGGCGATGCCGCCTTCTACGGCTCGACCGGGGGAGCCACGCCGAACGGAAGCTTCGTGGGGATGGCCCGGACCCCGGACGGAAAGGGCTACTGGATGTTCACCGCCACCGGCGCCGTGACCGGTTTCGGCGATGCCCGCTCCTTCGGCTCGGTCTCTCCCGGGTCACCGGCCAGTCCCATCACCGGCTTCCTGCCCACGCCCGATGCCCAGGGCTACTGGATGCTCGGCCGGAACGGCACCGTCTACGCCTTCGGTGACGCCACCAGCCTCGGCTCCTTCGCCACGCCAGGGACGGCAAGCGCCCTCGGGTAGCCGCCCATGGAGAAAACCTTCGCCCCGGTCCCCCGATCCGGGTGAACCCCAGGCAGACCCCGGACCCTCGTCCGGGGTCTGCTGTTTGTTTGCTCCCTGACCTCTGGCTCCGATCGGGGTCCATCCGGGACGCAGGAGAAACCCGGACCCCAAACAAGGAGGGCACCTCGCCATCGACGAACCGGGTGGATACGACGCTTGGCGCCGGGCCGCAACGACCGATGCTCACCGAAGAGAACGCCCGGTCAGAGGGCCACGCCACCGGCCATGGGCCGGAGGCCACCTACCATCCGATGACCTGGTAGTGGTCGTCGACGAAGGAGTTCCCGCCGTGGGTCCAGGTCACCGGAGGTATGCGGGCCGACGGGACGACAACCATGACTCCGTGTCTGGTGGGCAGGTGAAACCGGATGGTGAACGATGACGAACCGCCCTGGGGCACATTCACCGTGGTGGCCACCAGACCGGTGGGGCCTTCGGACCCCCGCACCACCACCGGACCGGTTGAGGTGAGATGGGTGGCGAAGCCGGGGACGTTCACCGACAGGTAGCCGAGGTAGCCGCCGTAAGCGACGGGCACCCCGGGCGAGGGTCCGGCGATGTACGACGACTGCCCATCGGAGGTGTGGTTGGTCACATGGACCGACAACGTCACCTGGGCGCCGGTCCCTTCCGCCCGGGAGATCAGGCCCACCGACACCGGCACGTACTGGTCGAGTTTGTTCCCGCCCCGGTTGATGAGGCCGACGGCGAGGGAGTTCGGGGTGAGCACGCCACCGGCGCCGGTGGCCACCCAGCTGGCTTCGGTCGACGGACGGCCGGACCAGATCATGATGTGGCGACCCGCCACCGCGGTGGTCACGGCGCTCGCCAACGGTCGCAACGGGATCGACTGGTCCTGCAGGGCACCGAGCACCGACGACGCCAGATCACCCAGCACCGAGACCCGGTTGGTGTCCACGGCGCTGTAGTCACTGAGGTTTGCGTACTCGTCATGCTCGAGATACTGGGTGACGTTCCCCGCAGTGAGGGTCATGCCGTTCACCTCCACCGGCCCGGTGACGGTCATCAGCTGGGCCAGCCCGGCCACGTCGATGGCGATGACTCCGTCCACCGACTGGCCCGTCTCGGCGCGCCACATCCTCTCCGCCATGGCGGCGTTCACGTCGAACTGCGGGGTGAGGCCCAGATTTCGCCAGTCAACTCCCGGATGGAGGAAGCCCCAGTTGGCGGCCAGGTCGCCGGTGGGGTTCACCAGCCCCGGTGTCACCGGAATGTTGCCGCTGGGTTGCAGACCGTCGAGATGGATGTGGCCCTCGCTGACCGATGCCGTGCCCACTTCCAGAAAGGATCCCGATCCGGCCCGCATCTCGGCGTTGTTGGCCACCAGAATGAGGATCCTGCTCGGCCCCTGAAGCAAGGTGGCGGCCGAAGCGCTGGCCGATGCCGTCCGGTTGAGCCGGTCGACGATCAGGTTCAACTCATCGACGAACTGGTTGCGCTTGTCGGCCAGTCGGGGGACGAGGTGATCGGACGGACCGGTCGGAATACGGGAAAGTTGGTCGGCCGTCTGTTGGCTGGCTACTCCCAGCTGCCGGAGGGAGTTCACCCGTCCGCTTCCGGCCATCCGGGCACTTTCGAGCAGTCCATGGACATCGCCGAGGAAGGCCTCGCCATCCACCGAAACCGAATGGGCCGCTGCACTCAGGTCCCTGGCCGACTGGTACTGACGGCCGACGACCGGCAGGACCGATACCGGGATGAAGAGGGGTGACGAGAGTTCTTTGGCCGCCGAGTTGAAGTACCCGGCCGCCGACCGCAACGTGGAGCGAACCGCGGTCCCCGAGACGACGTCGGTGGCCTGGGCCGATCGCACCTGGTTCAACAGGTCGAGGCCCTGTCGGTCGTCGTTGTAGGCGACCAGGGCCTTGGTCCCCACCAGGACCAGCCAGATCCCGAGAAGCACGAAGACGCCAAGGAAAACGAGCAGCCACCGGGCCCGTCGGCCCGCTCCCCGGGCCGGGCGATCAGAACGGGTCATTGCCGGTCCATCCATGACCATGAGCCGTCCGTCGGCCCGGCACTGCCGCCGGTAGCATCACGCCATGACGCTCACGACGGCCCGCCTCGTTCTGGGGCGCATCGTGCTGACGGTCGGCGTGATCATCTTGCTGTTCATTCCCTTTCTCCTCTGGGGGACGGGCCTCATTACCCAGCACAGTCAATCCCAACTACGGGAGCAGTTCAGCACAGCCCTCGCCCACGAGCAGATCGGCCTGCCCCGGACGACAGAACTCCACCCCCGTCCCGACACGGCCCCCCGTCCCGCCCCAAAGGTGGCCAATCCTCCGGCCGGCACTGCCGTCGGCGTCATCGACATCCCGGCCATCCACCTCGACATGGCCATCATCGAAGGTACCGACACCACCCAGTTGCGGGCCGGACCGGGCCACTACGTCACCACTCCCCTGCCCGGCGAAATCGGCAATGCCGCCATTGCCGGCCACCGGACCACCTATCTCCACCCGTTCTACAACCTGAACGAACTCCAGTCCGGCGACCCCATCTACGTCTCGACCATCCAGGGCCTCTTCGAGTTCCAGGTCGCGTCCCTGCAGGCCGTCTCGCCCACCGATGTGGCCGTCGTCAACCCGACTCCCTTTCCCGAACTGACCCTCACCACGTGCAATCCCCGCTACAGCGCGGCCCAGCGCCTCGTCCTCCACGCCCTCCTGACGGCCAGCGTCCTGGCCCATCCGGCTTCCTCCGGGATTCCGGCACGGTCCCCTTCGACGCCGGGTCACCCCGTCCCGTCCGTGACCTCGGCCGAGACCACCGGCAGTTGGCCTGCGGCCATCGCCTGGGGACTTCTGGTGCTGGTGCTCAGCGTCGGGCTCTGGAGCATCGGCCGTCTTGTGCCCGGTGGCCGGAGGCTGCCGGTCGCCGTCGGCGGACTGGTCGTCTGGCTCGGAGCCCTCTACTTCTTCTTCACCGCCGCCGCTCCCCTGCTGCCGGCGTCCTTCTGAGTTCCGGGCCCACGGCAACGGCCCGCTGGATCTCCGGGTACGCCTACCTCGTGAAGATCCGGATCACCTGAACGTCGGCCGGGATGGCCGGACCGGCGGGGGATCGCACGACCGGAACCCGACGTCATGGCTGACCGGTGACGGCCGGAGACACCTCGCAGAAGTTGGTCCTGTGGCGCCGGGCGCCGTTGGGATTCAGCCCTGGGTGCGACGACGCCGGAGGAGGAGCACGCCGGCTCCAACGCCAACCCCACCCACCAGGGCCAGTTCGGCCACATCCGAGCCGGTGAAGGGCAGCGAACTCGCCGAGGAGTTGTTCCCGTTGTAGGGCAGGGAGTTGCAGTACGTGGAGGAACTGCTGCTGGAAGATCCCGACGAACTGCCGTTACAGGGCGGTGTGCACTGCACCGTGCCCGAACCAGCAGCCGTCGACGTCGTCGATCCCGACGGCTGGTTCCGGCATGGGTCATAGATGGTGGTGGTGGTCGGGGGAACGGTGGTGGGCGGAGGGCAGCCGGTGTAGCAGTCCGGGTTCGTCGTCGACGTGGCATCAGTACTGGCGGCCGCCGGGGTCGACATGGCCAATGGAGCGACGCCGACCGTCAGCATTCCCAAGGTCAACGCTCCGCTCGCCAACACTGTTTTCAGTCGCATCTGACCATCTCTTTCCCTGCCATCAGAACTGCCGTGAACACCCGGCGGATTGCCAACGCTCCACCTGGATCTGGTCATCGGGCATCAGGCATCGGAACCCCTGACCCATCCATCTGCATCCTGCCCCTAAAACGCCGGTCGGGCAAACCGTCCTTGCCACTTTGTCAAGGAACCCCCCGCTTCGTGACCGTCCGACCACCGAGCGGAGCCTTTTCCCCACCCGAAGCACAAAACGGCTCGCGGTCTGCGGTATTGCCGACCTCAGCGGGAACGGTCGGGACCCGCCGGAGCGATCCGGACCAGGGCGTTGTAGGTCACCAGGGCGATGGCGAGATGCATGATCACCAACCCAAGAACGGCAGTGGGTGATGAACCGATGACCAGAAGATAGGCATCCGGGGCCAGCAGGACCACGGTGACGACGACGGCCATGATGCGAAAGAGCCAGCGCGGACGTGACGTCAGTCGCGTGGTGACCGGCCAGGCCACGCAAGCCACCACCACGCCGATCACCGTGAGCTTGGCGTAGTCGGCGAACTGGAAGTGGGGATAGTCGCTCAGGTGGGGAAACACCTTGGTGAACAGTACGGCAATCAACGCGTCGGCGACCAGCGAGCCGGCCAGGGACACCACCGTGGCGACCGCCACCAGAAGGAGGTTGGGTTGGCGTTCGGGACCCCGGAAGTCGATGGCAAACGCCCGGGCCAGTGGCTCGAGGACGGTGCCATCGAACGGTGTGGTGTCCGACTTCCCTGCGGTTTGAGACGGTTGGTCCATGGCGGAGAGATTAGCCAATCCGATGGTCGCCCGTCCCGACGCGGACACCTTTGGCCCGTACTGCTCCGGCCCTGCGCCCGGAACCGTGGAGAGGACTTCGGCTGAACCGACGTGACCAAACGTGGTCAGAACCGGTCCAACGCTTCGCCGATGGCTTGCCAGTCGTCACGCGGCACGTCGACCAACGACGGACCGAGGACCTGCAGGGCGACATGGTCGGCTCCGGCCTCGAGGTGTTCTTCCACCCGGGCGAAGACCGCCTCCACTCCCCCCTGGACCACCAGGGCATCGGCCAGCCGGTCGGAACCGCCGCGCACCACATCGGCCTCGGTGAACCCCTGGCGGAACCAGCTGTTCTGGTAGTTCGGCAGGCCGCTGTAGATCGAGAGGTGCTCATGCGCCCGGCGCAGGCTTTCCTCCCGGTCACAGTTCACAACGACGGCCTGCTCGACCACCAGCAGCGGTCCCTCGCCCAGTGCGGCACGGGCTTGTTCCGTGTGCGACGGCATCACCAGGTAGGGATGGGCGCCATCGGCCATGTCCCGGGCCAGTTCCAGCATCTTCGGCCCCAGCGCAGCCAGGACGATGGGGGGCAGTTGGGGATCGGCGGCAAAGTACGGGGCGGCGTGGAGTTCCTGGAGGTAGTGCTCCATGGCGGCCAGTGGCGGACCGTAGACCTGGTGGCGGTCCCGTTCGACGAGCGGTTGATGGCTCACGCCCAGACCGAGCACGAACCGGCCCGGCGCCAGTGCCTCGACCAGCCGGGATGCGGCGGCCACCGTCATGGCGCCCCGGGCATAGATGTTGGCGATTCCCGTCCCGACCACGAGGGAAGACGTGGCGGTCGCCAGGGCGAGGGCATGGGTCAGGGCTTCCCGACCATAGGCCTCGGGGATCCAGAGCGATCCAAACCCCATGGCCTCGATCTGCCGGGCCAGCTCCAGTGCTCCGGTCGCCGGAGTGACTTCCAGGGATGCCGTCCACAGCCCCACCCGTCTCGCCCGGAGTCGCTCTGCCGCACCCGTTGCCTCGTCCATCGCCAGCCTCCACATTCCTGCACCCACCGGCCACCGGTCGGTTTCCTTGCCTGGTGACGCCGACCCTACCGGCAGATCCGACCGGCGGAGGACCTTCCGGCCGGACCCGGCCGTACCGGTTCGCCACTCCGGTGCCCGGTCAATGCCGGAAGGGCCAGGAATCCAATGTGGGAGAATGACGGCATGTTGAAGAACCGGGTCACCGAACTTCTGGGGGTCGACATCCCCATCGTCCAGGCCCCGATGGGCTGGATCGCCCGTTCGGCTCTGGCGTCGGCCGTTTCCAACGCCGGAGCCATGGGAATCATCGAAACCTCGTCCGGCGAGCTCGACAACATCCGTCGCGAGATCGCCATGATGAAGGACCTGACCGATCGTCCGTTCGGGGTCAACATCGCCCAGGCGTTCGTGGCCGATCCAACGGCCATTGTGGACTTCGTCATTTCCCAGGGCGTCCGGTTCGTTACCACATCGGCCGGAAGTCCCACCAAGTACACGAGCCAACTGAAGGACGGTGGCCTCACGGTATTTCATGTCGTGCCCACCCTGAAAGCGGCCGAAAAGGCCGTGGCGGCCGGCGTTGACGGCCTGATCGTCGAAGGTGGTGAGGGCGGCGGCTTCAAGAATCCCCATCCCGTTTCCACCATGGTGCTCCTGCCGGCCGTGACCTCGGCGTTCGACCTTCCGGTCATTGCCGCCGGAGGATTCCTCGATGGCCAGACGATGGCCGCCGCGCTCGCACTCGGAGCCGAAGGGGTCCAGCTCGGCACGGTCATGGTGTCCTGTCGGGAATCACCGGTTCACGACAACTGGAAACAGGCCATCATCGACGCCGAGATCACCGGCACCGTCTTCCTCAACCAGCACACCTCCCCGGCCCTTCGGGCGTTGCGGACCGGTGTAACCGGTGCCCTCGAGTTCGACCACGACAAGAACGCCATGGCCTCCTTCGGCAACGTCAAGGACCTCTACTTCGGCGGAGACCTCGAAGCCGGGATCGCCCTGGGTGGCCAGGTGGCCGGCCGCATCAACGCCAGTCGCCCGGTCGCAGAGATCATCACCTCCTGCGCCGACGAGTGCGTCGCCACCCTGGCCACCCTGGCCGCCCGCTATCCGACCCCTGCTGCCACAGAACCGGCATGAGTTCATCGTCATCCGCTCCCGCTCCAGTGGGGAATCCCGGCGCAGAAGGCTCTCCTGCGGCCGGTTCGGAAACGACGCCAGGCGGGAACGACAGCGCCCCACCCCTCGATGCCCCGCCCGTCGATGTCGACCGGAGTCCGCTGCGGGCCAACTGGATCCTGTGGACCCTGATCGGCGTGGAGGCGGTCGCCAACCTCAACCTGGCCATTGCCAACGTGGCCCTGCCCGAGATCGGCCTGGCCTTCAAGGCCACCCAGACCGGGGTCAATCTGGCCAGTGTCGCCTTCTCCCTCGGTCTGGCCGGCACCGTGCTCTACCTTGGAGCGGTGGGCGACCGCTACGGGCGCAAGATGCTCCTTCTGGCCGGTCTCGGACTGATGATCCCCGCCTCGCTGGTCGCCGCCTGGGCGCCCAACCTCGGCATCCTGGTGGCGGCCCGTCTCATCGGCGGTGTGGCCGCCGGCATGGCCTACCCCACCACGCTGGCCCTGATCACCGCCCTGTGGTCCGGAAAGCCCCGGACCCGGTCCATTGCCCTCTGGTCGGCGGTCGGCGGGTCCATGATCGCCCTCGCCCTCGTCCTTGGCGGCTGGTTGCTCGAAGTGGCCTGGTGGGGCTCGGTGTTCGTCATCACGGCACCGCTGGCTCTGGTGGCCTTCGTCCTCGCCCTTGTCATCATTCCCAGCCACGTGAATGAGACGACCGAAGTCGTCGACCATTTCGGAGGGGTCCTCTCGGTGGTGGGGGTCATCGCCCTGGTGCTGGCCATCAACTTCGCCCCCGTGGCCGGAGAAGCCACCCTGGCCTTCAGCGCGGGCGGTGTCGCCCTGGTTGCCCTCATCGGGTTCTTCTGGCGCCAGCGGCGGGCACCGAATCCGCTCTTCGACCTCTCCCTGGCCGCCCGGCCGACCTTCTGGGTAGCCGCCGTGGCCGGAATCATCGTCTTCGGCTCACTGATGGGTGCGCTCTTCGTCGGCGAACAACTCCTCCAGAACGTGTTGGGATACTCCACCATCGATTCGGGCCTGGCCATTCTCCCCGCGGCGGTCGGTATGGTGATCGCCGCCCCCCGGTCGGCCAGGATGATCGACCGGTTCGGATCCCGCGCCACCCTGCTGGCCGGTTACGCCTTCTGTCTCGCCTCCTTCGTCATCATGATCACCTTGTGGAAGGCCACCTCCGGCTTCCTGGTGGTGGGGGTGGCCATGCTGGTGGTGGGCATCGGAGTGGGTCTGGCCGGCACGCCGGCGTCACATTCGCTGACCGGGTCGGTTCCAGTGCGACGCGCCGGCATGGCCTCGGCCACCGCCGACCTGCAGCGGGATCTCGGGGCGTCGATCATGCAGTCGATCATGGGCGTCATCCTGACGGCGGGCTACACCCTGTCCGCCACCAGCCAGATCGATGCGTCCCACCACCCCACCTCCTCCCAGGTGGCCGACACCCTGGAGAACTCGTACTTCGAAGCGACCAGTGTGGCCCACTCCTACCCGAAGGACGCATCGGCCATCGTGGCGGGAGCCAAGACGGCGTTCCTCGCCGGAGCCGACTGGTCATATCTGGCCGGAGCGCTCTGCATCGTCATCGGCGCCCTTCTGGTGGGGACCGTCTTCCCCCGGAAAGCCCGCGAGACCGAACTGCTGGCGTCCTACCACGCCAAGGATGCCTGAGGTGGCTAACCTCCGGGCACGATCCCGAACCGGACCGCGAGAGGAGGCTCCGTGACCAGACACGGCGAGGACATCGACCGCACGGCCGAGTGGGATGACTGGCGGCAGCGGTATCTCGCCGAACCCTCCCGACGCAAGGCCTCGGCGGCCCGGGGCGTGCACCACATCGCGCTGTTGTCATCGGACGTGGAACGCACCATCGACTTCTACCAGAACCTTCTTGGATTCCCGCTCGTGGAGCTCTTCGAGAACCGGGACTACCAGGGCTCGACCCACTTCTTCTTCGACCTTGGCCACGACAACTATCTCGCCTTCTTCGACTTTCCCGGACTCGATCTCGGTGAGTACGCCGAAGTGCTCGGCGGTCTGCACCACCTGGCCATCTACGTCGAACCGGCCGACTGGGCCCGCATCGTGGCCGATGTCGAGGCGGCCGGCATCGAGACCTACGTGGTGCGGGACGAATCGGCCTACTTCCCTGGCCCCGATGGTGAGCGCATCGAGTTGCTTACCTTTCCCCTCTCCGACATGTACGGCACGATCGTCTCGCGGCCCACGGTCGATGATCCGACCTCGCCGGATGGTTCCTGAGCCGTTTCCACCGCGCCTTCACCTCTATGGGTGGCGGGACCGCACCGTCATCGGCCTGGCCCTGGCCTCGATGGCCGCCGGGTTTGGCCAGTTCGGCGTGGTGTCCGCCCTCGGCAGCGTGGCCCGGGACCTCGGACACGTTCATGCCGGCACCTCCATGAGCGACGTCATCGGACTCTCGGGCGGCGAGATCGGGTTGGGTCTGGCCCTCATTCGTCTGGCCTCGCTCGGAAGCCTTCCACTCATCGGACTGGCCGACCGCTTCGGACGTCGACCCCTCCTGCTGGGCACCCTGACGCTCGGACTTACCCTGACCTTCCTGGCCGCCTTCGCCCCGACCTACTGGTGGTTCGTCGCCATCTTTGCCTGCGGCCGTCCGCTGCTGAGCGCCGGCAACGGACTCACCGAGGTCATGGCGGCCGAGGAGACGAGCCGCCACAGCCGGGCATCGGCCGTGGCCCTGATCACCGCCGGGTACGGAATCGGGGCCGGACTCACGGCCATCATCCACTCACTGGCCGGCAACGTACTCGGTTTCAGGGGACTCTTCCTTCTGGTGTCGGTCCCGCTGGTCTGCCTGCCCCTCCTGGCCCGCTGGATCGCCGAGCCGGACCGGTTCGCTCTGGCCGAAGCCACCGCCGCGCCCCGACGACCGGTGCTCGGGGCCGTGGCCACCCCCTTTCGGCGCCACCTGGCCATCATCGCCACCCTGAGCTTCTTCCTGTCGGCCATGGCCGGACCGGCCAACAGCTTCGTCTTCCTCTACGCCCAGAACATCCTCCATCAGGCCGGGTCCGTGACCGCCCTGATGGTGCTGGCCGCCGCCGTCACCGGTCTGGCCGGCCTGCTGGCCGGCCGGTGGCTCGCCGACCATCTCGGCCGACGGCCAACCGGGGCCGCCACCCTGATGGCGCTGGGCCTCTGCGCCATCGTCACCTACTCGGGAACGTCCCTCGCCCTCGTGGTCGGCTACCTCGTTGGCATCTTCGCCGGTTCGGCCTTCGCTCCGGCCATCGGGGCGATCACGACCGAGCTCTTTCCCACTGCCGTGCGGGCATCGGCCATCGGATGGTCGGTGGTGGCCGGGGTGCTCGGGGCCGTGGCCGGCCTGCTGGTCTTCGGCGAGATCGCCGACCTCAGGAACAACTTCTCCGGGGCGGCCCTGCTCACGTTCGGGCCGGCCGTTCTCGCCGCCATCCTCTTCTGGCTGCTGCCGGAAACCAACGGCAAGGAACTCGAGGAGTTGTGGCCCGACGAGGTGCCCGCTGGCACGTTGGAGTTTCTCGACGGCGACGCCTGAACCCGCTCAGCCCAACGCTTCCTGGAAGAACCCGACCTGGAGACGCAGGAGGTTCTCGGCCACGACGGGGTCGGCCGCCATGTGGGTGATGCCCGAGAGGCCGAGCACCCGGTGGGGCCGACCGGCCGCCGTCAGGGCATCGGAGAGCAGTTGGGTGTGGGCGAAAAAGACGTTGTCGTCGAGGTAGCCGTGGATCAGCAGCAGCGGCCTCTCGAGTCCGGCCGCCAGCGGCAGCAGGCTCTGGCGCTCCCACCGGGCGGCATCGTCCTCCGGCAGGCCCAGATAACGCTCGGTGTAGCCGGTGTCGTACCAGGCCCAGTCGGTGACCGGTGCTCCGGCGACCGCGGCGTGGAACACGTCGGACCGGGCGAGGACGCAACGGGCCGCCAGGTAGCCACCGAAGCTCCACCCCACAACCCCCACCCGGCCGGGGTCGACCACG
Source organism: uncultured Acidimicrobiaceae bacterium (assembly GCA_903894295.1). Classification (GTDB taxonomy): domain Bacteria; phylum Actinomycetota; class Acidimicrobiia; order Acidimicrobiales; family RAAP-2; genus Bog-756. The sequence continues at coordinate 528 of CAITPI010000023.1, read as the reverse complement.
TCGGTCCCCAGGTGTTCGACCACTCCGGCCAGGGCCGCCACCTGGTCCTCGACCGCCACCTCACCGAGATCCCGGTGCATCCAGCGGTCCCAGGCCGGGCCACGGCCGCCGGTTCCCCGGCCGTCGGCCACCACCACGCAGAACCCCTGGTCGGCCAGGTACTGGTCATCGGCATAGGTCAGACGTGAGGCCACCACCCGCTGGTGGTGCGGGCCTCCATAGGGAGCCATCAGGACCGGGAACGGACCGGTCAGGCCAAGTTCCCGGCGGGGCAGCAGGACGGCCACCGAGAGCGCGTGCTCTCCGACCTCGAGAAACGTCGGCCGGGGGTCCACCGGGGGCACCGCCTGGAGAGGAGCGAGGGCATGGGAGGCGACCGGAATCTCGGGCCCGGTGGGCCGGTCAACGGTGACCGTTGTCTGGGCCCGGTCGGTCTCCGAGGTGGCCACCACCCAGGGTCCTCCGGCCGAGCCAGCCAGCAGCCGCACGAACCGGTCCGGGGACGACTGCCGGACCGGGGTCCCGTCG
>CAITPI010000022.1 GCA_903894295.1 uncultured Acidimicrobiaceae bacterium | reverse complement strand
GGCCGTGGCCAGGGCTCCACCCAGAATGGCCGTGGCGGCGATGAGGGAAATCGAACGGATCTTCATGAAATTGTGCTCCTTGGGGCTGGTCAGGTAGTCCTGTACTTCATCTTTCGCAGGAAGACACCAAACGGTTGCATGAAATCCGGAAATCTTTTCTCCGGCATCGGCGGGCCACAACATCCCGTTGGTATCCCGGTGGCCATGCCATCACCAGGATCCGCGAAGGGCCGTCAGCTCCCAACTCCGGATCCGCACACTTCGGGTTCCGGGGCCGGTTGAGGCCCCATCCCGGGCCGATTCCGCCCCGGTTCAGGCCCGACGGGCGACAAAGACCGGAATCTCCCGGTCCGTCTTCTCCTGGTACTCGGCGTAGGGAGGGTAGGCGGCGACCGCCCGCTCCCACCAAAGCGCCTTCTCGTCCCCGGTCACTTCCCTCGCCACGTAGTCATGGGGTTCGGGTCCGTCCTGGATCTCCAGGGCGGTCGGGTCGGCCCTCAGGTTGTTGTGCCAGTCGGGATGGAAGTCATGGCCACCCTTGGAGGCCACGAGGGCGTACTCGCCGTCGTGTTCGACGCGCATCAGGGCGAACTTTCTGACCTTGCCCGACTTTGCACCCCGGGTGGTCACCACCACGATCTTGAGGCCGGTGTCGCGCAAGGTGTCGGCCCGGGTACCCCCGGACGCCTCGTACTCGGCCACCTGGTCCCGAACCCACTCCATGGCACTTGGCGCGTACTCCCCGGTCACCGGCATGCCCCCATGATACGGCGAGGTGCCCGTCGGGAGCACCGGATACCCGGGGCCGGAGGGGACGTTCCGGACGACCGGAACGGTCGGCGGGCGGGTCACGTTGGTCGGGACCGGGATCGGGCGATACCGTGTCGCCATGGCCTCCATCACCATCTGGCACAACCCCAACTGCTCGAGTTCCCGGGCGGCCACCGATCTGGCCGAAGAGCTCGGAGTCCCCGTCGACGTGCGCAAGTACCTGCTGAAGGCCGAGCGGCCGACCAGGGATGAGTTCGTGGCCCTGCTCGGGATCCTCGAAGACGAGCCGACCACCCTCGTCCGCCGGGACGCCACCTTCAAGAAGCTCGGTCTGGCCGACCAGGACGTCGCTTCGGCCGACCAGGTGGCCGACGTGCTCGCCGCCCATCCCGAGATGACCCAGCGTCCGGTGCTCATCACCGATGGCGCCGCCATCATCGGCCGGCCGAAGGACCGCATCGAGCCCTTCCTGGTGGCCCACCGGTAGGAGTCGGCCCGGCAGTCGACCCCGGCCCGGAACGTCTCTTCGAAGCCGGCCGGATCACCCAGGCCTGAACGGCGAGCGGTTGAACGACGGTCGTACCAGGACCGGCATCCGGCCACAGGTGTTTCTTCCCGGCCGGTCCTTACCGAACAGTCCTTACCGGCCGGTCCTTACCAACCAGTCCTTGCCGGTCGAACCTGCCCGGCCGGTCCTCCCCTACTCCAGGTCGCCCAGCAGGTCGAGGGTGACGAGATCGGGCTCGCCGTCGAAGTACCGGTCGAGCACCGCCGAGAACACGTCGTCGAAGTAGCTCACCACCTGGAACAGGGTCATCGAGGAGCGGAGCTTCTTCGTGTCGGTGGCCCCGAAGATCTCTTCGGCGCTTTTGGCCTTCGACTCGGCCACCAGTTCGGCGCAGCCGAGCAGCCGGGTACCGAGGATCGGATGTTCGAGGTAGGCCTCGGCTTCCTCGGCCCCCGAGATGGCGTAGGTCCGGGCCATCTCGCTGGCCCCGAGTCCTTCCATCTGCGGGAAGATGAACCACATCCAGTGGGAGGTCTTCCGGCCGTTGCGCAGTTCGTTGACGGCGTCGTCGATGTGGCGGCGCTCCCGGTGGGGAAAGCTCATGGCGTCCTGCATGTGCACGAAGCGCTCGAGCTGGAAGGGGTCGCCACTCATGTCGTGGTGGTCTCCACCAGACGCTCGAAGATGAACTCGTGCAACAGGAAGTCGGTATCGCGTTCATGGCCGGGCAGGTGGCGCTGGAGCGGCGACGCCTGGAGCAACCGCCAGCCGTCGCGCAACGCATCGACCCCGGTGGCATAAGGCGGGGTGGGATCGGCCTCCACCGGCGGGGTCGGACCTTCACCGGCTCCGTCGTAGGAGGACCAGGCCACCACCCGGGTGTCGAGGGCACTCGAGGCCAGGTAGAGGAACAGCACCTGTTGGCGGGTCGGCACCGGACTCACCCGGCCCGCTGGTCGAGCTGTTCCCGACCTTCGGTCCGGCTGAGATACCAGTCGGCGTCGAAGTGGCCGTCACCGGTCACGTAACGCCACAGCCGGGACCGGTTGACCGTCTCCAGCCGGCTGGCCGCCATCTCGAACCACGGCTCGGGCGTGCGGAACTGCTGGGCCGCCGAGTTCAGGTCGTAGCTGGCAAAGATGTGGTCGCTGGGTCGGCCGTGCACGGCGTCGAAGTCGGCCAGATTCCACCGCCGCACCTGGGGTGTGGTCGGATTCAGGCGAATCTTGTAGAGCCAGCGCCGGTCGCCGGAGTGGTTGGCCCGACCCCGGTGCCACATGCCCTGGTGGAACACCACGACCGACCCGGCCGGGCCGACGAAGTCCTGCTGGCCCACGATGTTCTGGTAGCGGGCGATCTCGAACTCGTTGACCTGGCGCAGATGGGATCCGGGGACGAACCCGGTGCCGCCACTGCGGGCCTCGACGGCCCGGGGAAACCAGAAGATCTGGATGTCGAAGGCCAGGGTGGTGTCGATGATGGCGTCCTGGTGGAGGTGCTGGTCGGCCAGGTCGCCCGGCTCCCGGGTGTGGACCCAGTCGTGGTCGTAGACGGCGTCCAGCCCCACCAGGGACTCGATGATGCCCTGAACCCTCGGAAGGCGGAGCATGGCACCCACCGGTGACGGGTCCGGATAGAGGTCGGCCAGCGGGGTCCCGCTGTCGGGTTTGGCCCGGAGCATGTCGAGGGCCCCGGTGGGTTCGAAGGCCGCCACCGCCGCCTCGTTGATCTCCTCGGGCACGACGGAAGGAAAGGCCAGGTACCCGTGGGTCACGAAGTGTGCCATCTCCGCCGTGGTCAGGAGGTCGGACGGATCCGGGGCGATCGCCATGGCAAAAGCGTAGCAACCACCCGGTTATCCGGGTCGCTTTGCCGGCGGGCGACGGTCATTCCCGCCAGCGACACACTCCCTCACATCCGCCCCGGACCTGCAAGCCGCGAGGAAGACCTTCCAGTCACCAAAGTCCGGCCGCGGGCCGGTTCAAACGAGCCTTACGCAGGAGTTCGGACCCGTCACGTTCGGTGACCACTACCCCACTCCGGGTGTTGCGAAACATCCCGGAGCGGTGGTCCAATGGAAGAACACGGTGTTCCATCCAGAAGGCACCATCCGACGTCAACACCAGTCAGGGGCAGGGGCATGCAGCGCATCAACAGGTTCTCGTCACTCGCAGTCTGTCTTGGAGCAATCGGCCTGATTCCGGCGATCACGGTCCCGGCGATCACCTCGACCACGGTGGCGGCATCGGCCCCGGCCGTCTTCCATCTGGCCCGGCACACGGCGGCCGTGACGGCAGCCGGCAAGGCGGGTGCCCACACGGCCACCGCCTGGACCGCCTCCAACTGGTCGGGCTATGCCCTGCCCACCGGGACCTACACCGGGGTGTCGGGCACCTGGACGGTGCCGTCGGTGGCGGCGTCCACCTCGGCCACCTACTCGTCGGCCTGGATCGGTGTCGACGGCTACAGCAACTCCTCCCTCATCCAGACCGGCACCGAAGAGGACTACTACTCGGGTGCCGCCCACTACAACGCCTGGTGGGAGATCCTGCCGGCTCCCGAAACGGCCATCTCC
>CAITPI010000021.1 GCA_903894295.1 uncultured Acidimicrobiaceae bacterium | reverse complement strand
TCACCAGCAGGATGAGATTCACCGCCACCAGGATCCGGTAGGTCCTCCCTTCGTAGCGGGTGGCGACGGCGATGATGAGGGGAAAGGCCGTCATGAGAAACCGGGGCCGGAGCCCGACCGGATACGAGATGGCCGCCAGGACGATGGCGCTGAAGGCGTAGGTCTGGACGGCAAGGGCCTGGCGGGTCGTGACCACGAGGACCAGTCCGGCCACGCCGACCACGGTTCCTGCCACCAGGATGTGGGCGGTCAGGGTGCCCTGGAGCGGATCGGCCACGAATGACGCAACCAGACGGACCGGATAGGCCAGGGACGGGTAGCTGTGCCAGCCGTCCCGTTCGGTGAGCCGCCACGCGTTCAGGATCCCGGTGTGACACCACAGGTAGGCCATGTAGGCGATGAAACCGGTTGTCGCGAGCGCCGGAGCCACCAGCGAGCGCCAGGCCCGGTGGCGAAGGATGGCGACCAGCGAGGCCACCCCGGCGGCGACCACGAACGCCAGTCCAACCGGCGAGGTGAGGGTGGCCAGGGCGCCGATGAGGCCGGCCCACAGCCACCGTTTGCGCATCAGGGCGATGAGACCCAGGGCGGCAAACGTGACCAGCAACCCGTCGGAGTAGATGAAGCTGAACACGAACGTGCCGGGAAACACGGCAAAGAGCAAGGCGGCCCGTTCGGCCGTGGGCTGGTCGGTCATCTCGCGGGCGAGCGCCCCCACGGCGACCACCGCAGCGAGGCCGCTGGCGAAACTGATCAGCAGCCCCCCGGCATTGGCCGGGATGAAGGCGAGCGACGTGAGGCGCCAGAGCAGGGGAAGGCCGGGAAAGAACGCGATCGGGTTCTGGGCGACGAGGCCGTGGACGGTGGGCAGCTGGGAGGGGTAGCCCTCGAAGGTGGCACGATGGAACCAGGCGCCATCCCAGCCGAGCAGTCCCGGTACCGAGCGGCCATTGGGCCACAGCAGGCGCAAGGCGGCCATCAGTACGGTGAGCAACCTCAGACCTACGTAGACCTCAATGGCCCGTCGGGGCCAGAACATCGAGCCCGGCGGGAAACGGTTCTTCCACCACGTGGTCCGGTTGTTGCGCCCGTCGACTCCGCTGACCGGAGCATTGGAATCCAGGCCAGGTGGGCCGGGCGGACCGGCCTGTCCCGCCCCGGCCTGTCCCGCCCCGTCTCCGTCCGCCCCGGGGACCGCCATCACCTCGCCGTCCGGGCCGGGAGTGTCCTCAGCGGGCATGGATTCCCCCGAGGTCTTCGGCCGGGGACGAACCGTCGGCAGCAAGGTCGGCCCACGGAATGGGGATCCCGAACGTCCAACGCCTCTTCCGGGCGAAGTACACCACGGCGGCGACGACGAGTGGTCCGGTCACCCAGTAGGCCCCGCCGTTCAGCATCGGCGTTCCTCCGGCTCCGACCAGCAACATGGCGCCGAGGGCCACAAGTGCCAGCGCCCGGGACCGCTGGGCCGCCGTGGTGGCGGCGAGGCACAGTCCCCACGTGTAGTACCAGGGCCAGACGGT
>CAITPI010000020.1 GCA_903894295.1 uncultured Acidimicrobiaceae bacterium | reverse complement strand
TGGAGGCGATGGGACTCGAACCCCGATTCGTGGAAGGAACCAGGAATCGGACTATTCGTAATCCGTGGGTGGCATTCGTGGTCCATGTACTGGAATTCCTGGTCCTCGCAACGCTCTGAACTGGGAGAATGCATTGATCTCGAAGATCTTCACCATCTTCGAAGGAACCTCGGAGATCCAGCGTCTCATCATCTCCCGGGCCATCTCGGGCGTGCACATCAAGTAGTTCCCTCTTCCATCCGGAGGTGCAACGTCCCGCTCCCTGGAGCGGGACGTTGTCGTTCCGGCCGGCCGTTTCGATCCCCTAGCCTGAGGCGATGCTTCTCACGCTGTGCACCGGCAATGCGGCCCGTTCGGTCATGGCCGGCGTCCTGTTGGCCGATGCGCCCCTGCCCATCGTGACGGCCGGGACCCACGTGGTGGAGGGCCAGCCCATCAGCCGGCGGACCCGGGCCGCCCTCGGTGCCCTCGGCCTCGACGCCGGACTGCATCGAAGCCATCAGGTGAGCGACGAGGATCTGGCCACGGCAACGCTGATTCTCGCCATGGCGACCGAACACGTCGCCTACATCCGGCGTCGTCATCCCGAAGTGGCGTCGCGCGCGGTCACCTTGAAGCGGCTCTGCCGTGACCTGCCGGCCGGGCCGCCCGATCTGGCCGCACGGCTGGCCGCCATGGACCTGGCCGACGTGGACCTCGAAGAGTGGGAAGACGTGGCCGATCCGGCCGGCGGAGAGGACGAGGTCTATCTGGCCTGTGCCTACGAGTTGGCCGGGCTCTGCGACGAGCTGTTGCCCCGGCTGTCCTGACCGGTCAGTTCGAGGCTTTCACCAGCTGCGGGTGCCGCCGGGTGATGTCGGCGCACGACTCGCAGACGTCGGTCGGGATCACGCCCCAGCGCATCAGGAGCGAGAAGATCCGACAGCCAAGGCAGAGACCGAAGGCCGACTCGAGCAGGGCCGCCACACCGAGCAGGGCGAGGACCACGTTGGCGGCCGCATGGGCATCGAAGCCGAACCACAGGACGAGCGCCGTCGAAGAGAACAGCACACCGATACCCTGGGCAAAGCGTTTCGGGGGCCCCGGCGTGTAACGGGGAGATCCGGGCAGCCGGGGCGCGACAACCCGGGTGGCCAACTGGCCAAGAGGGCTGAGGGTGGGTCCGGTGAGGACCCGGGCCCAGAATCCGTAGGCGAGGGGAACGAGCAGCCAACCCTGCTGGGTGGCGAGGGTGAGCACGGTCAGAACCACGACACCGGTGGCCACCGTGCGGGCGGCCCGCTCGTCGACCGGGTTGGGAAAGGTGAACATGGCGAAAGTCTACCAACTTGGTCAGGTTTTGCCACCCGGCCCCGGGGAGGTCCCCGAGGCCTGGAAGGTCAGGTGCGGTGCACCTGGCGCAGACCGGCCCAGGCGAAGTCGGCCAACTGACGGGCCAGGCGTTCCGCTTCTTTGACCTCGGTGTCGGTGACTTCCTGCCCCCGCCGGCTGTCCAGCCAGTAACGGCTGGCCCCCTCGCTCATGCCGACCACGGCGTGGGCCAGCAGGCGGCGATGCTCGGGATCGAGGTCGGCGTCGATCAGCGGATCGATGGTTTCGGCCATGGAGTCCTCCACCCGACGCAAGGCGGCACCGAGTTCGACGTCGTCGGGAGCGTCGCGTCCGTAGATGAGGCGGAATGCCGCTTCGTGCTCCACCATCATCGAGAAGTAGGCCGCCATGCCGTTCTCCACCTGCTGACGGGGACCGCCGGCCTGTTGGGTGGCGTCGCGTAGTCCGGCCACAAGAGAGGTCGAAATGCGTTCGGTCAACTCCAGGTAGAGGGCCCGCTTGGAGTCGAAGTGCTGGTAGAGCAGGGGCTTGGTCACACCGGCCGCCTCGGCGATGTCGTCCATGGTGGTGGCCGCATACCCGTGCTCGGCGAAGAGGTCGAGGGCCACATCGATGAGTTGTTGGCGACGGGCCTGGGCCGTCAACCGGCGTGGCAAGGAGCCGGTGCCGGCCGCTGCGCCTTCATCGTGGTTGCCGTCGGCTGGACCGTCAGCGCCCGGGACGTCAGTCATCCGGGCATGGTACTCCCGGGACGGACGTTCGGCCCGGTTTGATGGCCCGGGCCGAAACGGACTGGGCGCCGGCCTCAGTGGTCGGGCAGGACGGCCGCGATCCTTGTCGGCAGGTCGGCCAGTGAGAAGTGGGTGGCCGCCACTTCGAGATTGTGCCGGAGCAAGGTGTCGTCCCCGCCTTCCCACCAGGCCCGGAGTTCGTCCCCCTGGTGCAGGCCGAACCAGCGGAAACCGAACGCGGCCAACTCGCGGGCCACCGGATACGGGCCGATGATCAATGGCCGGCCGTGGACGACCGACTCAAGGGAGGGATTGCCGAACCCTTCCCAGGTCGAGGGCAGGAGAACCGCATCCGAGGCGGCGTAGGCCTCGTCGATGGAGAGGGACGGGAGGGAGTCCGGAATGCCCCGCAGGACCGGGGTGGTGGCCGGGGCGAGAATCCGGGCCACTTCCGGGCCGAAGCCGTCTTCGTCCGGGCCAAGTATCCAGTAGGTCGCCCCGAGTTCGGTGGCCACCGCCAGACCACCCGCGATGTTCTTGCGGGGGATGGCCCGGGTCGGCTGGAGCAGCAAAGGATGTTCGGGACCGGCGCCTGCAAGGTCGCGCAGTGCTTCGGCCCGGTCCCCTCGGGTCGTCAACGCCGCCTCGAACCGGGCTTCGTCCGGGATGGCGAACGAGTTGTAGATGGTGGTGGCGGGAACGGATCGGGCCGCCAGTTGACGACGGGAGAGTTCGTTGATGGTCACGTGGCGCCAGTGCGGCCGGTCCGGAGGCGGTGGGAAGTGGATGGTGGCCGGTCGTTGCCAGGCCAGGTCGTGGTGGTGCAGCAGAGAAGGCCGGTTGGCCAGCACGGCGGATACCACGTCGGCGGCCGCCGGATTGAGTGGCAGGGACAGAAGGTTCTCCACGACGACCAGGTCCGCCGGGGCCAGAGTGTCTTCGAGTTCGCGCTCCGGCGGTACGTCGTCGGCCCGGGCGCCGATGGCAAGTCCGGGCAGGAGGTGGTCGACCTCTCCGTCTCCGGCCACGGTGAAGACGTCATAGCCCAGCGCCTCGAAGGCGGTCGTCCACTTGGCCGCCTCGATGGCGACTCCGTCGGAACCTCCGAGGCGGAACGAGAGCAGGGCAACGGTCGGGATGGGGCCACGATAGTGGCCGACTTCCCCGCGAAATACCTGATGACCGCCGGAACTGACCGGAAACCCGCCGGTTTCGTTCTACGCTGTCTCCGAAGTGAGGTACGACGCCCTGGGGAGTCGGACCTTGATTCCCGACGAGAGTCACCTGGTGGCTGTCGAACGACGATTTCGAGGAGCCCGAAGTAGATGGCCAAGCGAGCACTGATCACCGGCGTGACCGGCCAGGACGGTTCATATCTGGCCGAGTTCCTGTTGGACCAGGGTTACGAAGTCTGCGGCATGGTTCGTCGGTCCTCCACGGTGACCTTCGAGCGCATCGCCCACATCCAGGACCGCATCGAACTGGTGGCGGGAGACCTGCTGGATGAAGTCTCGATGATCAACATCCTGAAGGAGCAGCGACCCGACGAGGTCTACAACCTGGCGGCCCAGTCGTTCGTCCAGGCTTCCTGGAACCAGCCGGTTCTCACCGGTGAGACCACCGCCCTCGGTGTGACCCGGATCCTCGATGCGATCCGCACCGTGAACCCGGAGATCCGCTTTTACCAGGCGTCGTCCTCGGAGATGTTCGGCAAGGTCCAGGCCGTCCCCCAGGGCGAGGACACACCGTTCTACCCCCGCAGTCCCTACGGCGTGGCCAAGGTCTATGGGCACTGGATCACGGTGAACTACCGGGAGAGCTACGACCTCCATGCGTCGTCGGGCATCCTGTTCAACCACGAGTCGCCCCGACGCGGCCTCGAGTTCGTCACCCGAAAGGTCACCCACGGGGTGGCGCGGATCAAGGCCGGCATCGACCAGACGCTGGCGCTCGGAAACCTCGATGCCCAGCGGGACTGGGGATACGCCGCCGACTACGTCCGGGCCATGTGGTTGATGTTGCAGCAGGACCAGCCGGACGACTTTGTCGTGGCCACCGGCGAGACCCACTCGGTCAAGGAACTCGTGGAACTGTCGTTTGCCGCGGCCGATCTGGACTGGGAGAAGTACGTGGTGATCGACGAGCGCTTCCTGCGCCCGGCCGAGGTCGACCTGCTGGTCGGTGATCCGGCCAAGGCCGAGCGGACGCTTGGATGGAAGCGCGAAGTGGACTTTCCGACGCTGGTGCAGATGATGGTCGAAGCCGACCTCAACCTGGTGAAGAACCAGTTGGCCTGAGCCATGCCCGGGGCCCTGCCGTCGACGTTGGTCGCCCTGGCTCCAGTGATCCGGGCCGCCGTGCAGGCCGACCCTCTGGGCCTGTTGGTGGCCTTCGGCGCCGGGATGTTGTCGTTCTTTTCGCCGTGTGTGCTGCCCATGGTCCCGGCGTACCTCTCAATGGTCTCCGGCCTGTCGTCGGCCGAGTTGAAGGCGCTCCAGGATGTGTCCGAGCCCTCGGGTGACCCGGTTCCGGGCGAATCGAGAACGGCCGTGGATTCGGTCCCGACGGACCGGGGAGCTTCAGGCGGCACCGTCGGACTGGCGGCCACCAAGGTGGACGTGGCCCCGGTTGAGGCCGCAGACCGGCAACGGTTCCGCCGGCGCCTGGTGCGGGGCATCGCATCCTTTGTCGGAGGTTTCACCGTGGTGTTCGTCCTGCTCGGGGCGGCTGCCTCGGAGTTGGGCAGCCTCCTCGACCACCACAAACCCCTCCTGATCGACGTTTCGGGGGTCCTGGTCATCGTCTTTGGCGCCATGCTGATCCTGATGGCGCTCGGAGTCCGGATGCCCCTCGTGGTGGCGGCCGACCGACGGATCGACGTCCGGCCCTCGGCCCTCGGCCTCTGGGCCCCGCCCATCATGGGTATGGCGTTCGCCTTCGCCTGGACTCCCTGTGTGGGTCCGGTGCTCGGCAGTGTGCTCTCCCTCGCCGCAGCCCGGGGCGGATCGTCGCTCGGTGGCGTGGCGTTGTTGCTGGCCTACTCCCTCGGCCTCGGCGTTCCCTTTCTGCTGGCCGGGGTGGCGTTCGGTCGCATGACCGACGTGCTGGCCCGGATCCGGGGGAGCCTGCGGATCATCGACCTGGTGGGCGGGGCCATCATGGTGATCTTCGGCATCCTCGTTCTGACCGGCCAGGTCGGCATCCTCGCGGCCCACATCGGGGGTTGGTTGAACGACCTCCACCTCGGCCGCCTGTCGACCTCCTGAGCCCGCCGGCTTGGTGTCGGAAGCCTTGGCCTCGTAGCATGGGAGGACCGTCATGGCCCCTCCTCCCTCCCCATCTCCAGCGGTTGTTCTGGTCGACGCCGTGGCGTTGTCGGGCCGCTTTCCGCTTCTCGCCGGAGCCAATGTCACCATTCCGGCCGGACAATCGGTCCTCGTCGAAGGGGCCAACGGAGCCGGGAAGACCAGCCTGCTGCGGGTGATGGCCGGCCTGATACGGCTGGAATCGGGCGGGATCTCCGTACTGGGCCTCGATCCGGTGGCCGAACGTCGCCTCCTTCGCCGCCGGATCGGCCTGTTGGGCCACGCCTCCCACCTCTACGACGACCTGACGGTGGCCGAGAACCTCCGTTTCGCCGTCCGGGCTGCCGGAGGAGACGTTGCCCGTATTCCTGCCGCCTGCGAACGGTGGGGCCTCGTCGGCCGCCTGGGCAAGACCGGGACCGGCAAGCTCTCGGCCGGCCAGCGCCGCCGGGTGGCCCTGGCCATCCACACCGCCCGTTGGCCCGAACTGTGGCTGCTCGACGAGCCACACGCCGGCCTCGACGCCGAGGCCCGGGTCCTGCTGGACGGGCTCATCGCCGAAGCGGCCGCGTCCGGGGTCACGGTGGTGGTCGCCTCCCATGAGGTGGAGCTGGTGGAGCCTCTGGTCACCCGGGCCGTCACCGTGGCCGGTGGCCGGGTCGTGGCCGAACGGGAGGTCGCCCATGTGGGGTGACGCCTGGCTGGTGGCGACGAAAGATCTCCGCATCGAACTCCGCTCCAAGGTGGGCCTGTCCCAGGTGATCCCTTTCGGCGTCGTGGCCCTGGTGCTCTTCGCCTTCGCCCTCGGCCCGGACCGGGTGCAGATGGCCAAGGGGGCGCCGGGTCTGTTCTGGGTGGCCGTCCTGTTCACCACGGTGCTCGCCGTCCAGCGCAGCGTCTCGGTGGAAGCGTCCGACGGGGCCCAGGACGGCCTGCGCCTGGCTGGTCTCGATCCGGCCGGACTCTTCCTGGGCAAAGGCCTGGCCATCGCACTGCAGTTGATCGTGCTGGAAGTGATCCTGGCCGTCGGCGTGGTCCTGCTCTATGGCGCGTCGGTGACCACCCTCTGGCTTCTGGCGGTTTCCTGCCTGCTGGGGACCGTCGGACTGGCCGCCACCGGTACGCTGTACGGAGCGTTGTCGGCTGGTTTGAAAGTCCGGGAAACCTTGCTTCCCTTCCTCTTTCTTCCCATCGTGACGCCGGTGTTGTTGGCCGGTACCCGATGCTGGCAGGCGGCGCTCGCCGGTGGCACGCCGGCGGACGGATCCCTGTGGCTCCGCCTGCTGGTGGTCTTTGACGCCGTCTACATCGCCGTGGGTGTTCTGGCCTTCGGTCCCATTCAGGAGTCCTTATGACCTCGGAGTCCCCATGAGTACAACGATCAACCCGACGATGGACCAGCCGGTGATGGCGCCGTTTCATTCGCCGTTGGCGCGCTCGGCCCGGGCCATCTGGACCGAGCGGGTCATCGGCTGGACCGCTCTGGTGGGCACGGCCTTCACGGTGTGGCTCGGCCTCTGGGTGACACCGCCCGATGCCGTCCAGGGCGACCTGGTGCGCCTGGTCTACATCCATCCCGGCGTGGCCTGGGTGGCGCTCTACCTGGCGTTCGGCCTGGCCGCCGGGTCCAGTGCCCTCTACCTCTGGCCCCGGACCCGTTCGATGTTCTGGGACCGGTTGGCCGCCGCGTCGGTGGAGGTCGGTGTGGTCTTCACCATCGGCACCCTGATCTCGGGATCGATCTGGGGCCGCCCCACGTGGGGCGTCTGGTGGGCATGGGATGCCCGTCTCACGGCGACGGCCATGTTGCTCGTGATGTTTCTGGGCTACCTCGCCCTGCGCCGGGTTCCCTCCGATGTCCAGGTGCGGGCCAAGCGCAGCGCCTTTGTCTGTCTGTTGGCGGCGCTCGACGTGCCGATCGTGCACTTCTCGGTGATCTGGTGGAAGACGCTGCACCAGGGGGCGACGGTGCTGAACGCCAACCTCTCGCCGACCATCCGCGGATCGATGGCCTGGACGCTGTTGCTGGGCTTTGTCTCGCTGACCCTCGTCTTCGTCTGGATGCTGCTGGTCCGCTACCGGATCGGGGCGATGGAGGACTACGTGGGTTCGGGCGAACTGGATCTGGCCCTCGAAGAGCGGCGGGCCGAAGCGAACGTCTCCCACGGGGTCTCGGCATGAACTACGTGATTGCCGGCTACGCCTCGGTCCTCTCCATCCTCGTCGCCTACGCCGTGACGCTCGTGGTGCGCCAACGTCGACTGACGGCGCTCGTGGCCCGGGTGGACGCCGTGGACGAAGGTGAACTCTCCGCCGGATCGACGGTGGCTGGACCGTCGTTGCGCCCGGCGGTGGCATCCGGCGGTGACGAAAGTGGTGTGGCGTCGGGACGGTCCGGAACCACCGGTGCGGCCGAGGCCGGATCGCCGAGGACGGAACTGGGTGGTCCACCGGCATGACGACGACCTCCAACGCGCCTCCAGTCTCGTCCGGGAGTCCACCGGAGCCGTCGGTGACCGGAGCGGTGACGCCGACCAGGAACAAACCCCGCCTCCGCTACTTCGCGGTCGCCGGCATCCTGGTCGCCGCGTTCGGCTTCCTTCTCTACCAGGGCCTTGGATCGGCCCTCAACTACTACGAGACGGCCCAGCAGGCGGTGGCGTCCCGGGCCACGCTGGGCAACTCCACCGTCAACGTGGAGGGGATCGTCAAGCCGGGATCGGTGCACCCCACCGCCTCGGGCGTGGACTTCGTCCTGACCTCCGGGCCGGTCCAGTTGGCGGTGCACAACACGGGCAGCCCGCCCCAGCTGTTCCAGCCCAACATCCCGGTGATCGCGGTGGGACATTTTTCCGGTGAGCGCTTCGTCTCGGACCAGATTCTTGTCAAGCACAGCTCGAACTACATCGCGGCCCATCCCGGACGGGTGACCGCACCCAACGGCACCAAGCGGTGAACGGCACCTTCGGCCACATCGGCGTGCTGCTGGGGCTTCTGGCCGCGTTGGTCGGCATCGTGGTCCTCGTGCTCGGGATCCGTCGCAACGACGACCGGCTGAAGCGGCAAGGGGCGATCTACGCCCCGGTGATCCTGCTCGGCGCCCTCGTGGCCACGGCGGCCATGCAGCACGCCCTCGTCACCCACGACTTCTCACTGGTCTATGTGGCCGACAACAACTCGGCGGTGACGCCGCTGCTGTACTCGATCACCGGCATGTGGTCGGCCCTGGCCGGTTCGATCCTGTTGTGGGGCCTCATTCTGGCCGGATACGCCACCGTCATGGTGTGGCGGTTCCGGGCCCGGGGCAGCGAGTCGCTCGTCGCCTGGGCGACGTTGGTGGTCTACGTGGTGGCCGTCTTCTTCTTCGGCCTGATGACCGGTCCGTCTGATCCGTTCCGGCGGGTGGCCGGTGCGGTTCCCTCCACCGGCCTCGGGCCGAACTCGCTGCTCCAGGACAACCCGCTGGTGGCGTTCCACCCACCGCTGCTCTACCTCGGTCTGGTGGGCTTCACGCTGCCGTTCGCCTTTGCCATCGCTTCGCTGGTCACCGGCGAGCTGGACGATGCCTGGCAGGTGGAGACCCGGCGCTGGACGTTGTTCGCCTGGACCTTCCTCACCGCCGGCATCATCCTCGGCGCCTGGTGGTCGTATCAGGTCCTCGGATGGGGAGGCTTCTGGGCCTGGGATCCGGTGGAGAACGCCGCCCTGATGCCCTGGCTGGTCGGCACGGCCTACCTCCACTCGGTCATGGTGGAGCAGCGGCGGGGGCTGCTGCGGATCTGGAACCTGTCGCTGGTGGTCGCCACCTTTTCCCTGACCATCCTCGGCACGTTCCTTACCCGCTCCGGCGTGGTCGCATCGGTGCACTCCTTCTCCGAGTCGACGGTCGGTCCGCTGCTGTTGGGGTTCTTCGGCCTGTCGGTCTTCACCGGCGTCGGGTTGATCGCCTGGCGGGGTGACCGGCTGCGCTCGCCCGGCGGGATCGACGCGCCGGTCAGCCGGGAAGGTGCGTTCCTGGCCAACAACCTGCTCTTTGTGGTGTTCGCCGGCGTGGTGCTCCTCGGCACGGTCTTCCCCCTGCTGTACCAGGCCCTCAACAGTGGCCAGCAGGTTTCCGTCGGCGCCCCCTACTTCAACCGTTTCCTGATCCCGGTCGGCCTCGGCCTCCTCTTCCTGATGGCGGTGGCTCCGGCCCTGCCGTGGCGACGCTCCTCGCTGGAAGTCATGCGGGGCCGTCTCGCCATTCCGGCTGCAGTCGGAGTGGCGGTGCTGGTGGGCTGCGTGATCGGGGGGATCCGGGGCCTCGAGCCGCTGCTCGCCTTCGGCCTGGGCGGCTTTGCCGCCGCCTCGGCCGGCCGGGCGTTGGTCCTCTCGGTCCGCAACGCCTGGCGGACGTCCCGTCTGGCCGGAGCGTCCACGACCTCGTCGGTCCTTGCGTCGTGGCGGGGCTTCGTCGGACGGGCCAACGGTGGCATGGTGGTCCACATCGGTGTCGTGGTGATCGCCGTGGGCCTGGCGGGCGCCACTGCGTTCGGCCAGCGCACCGAGGTGGTGTTGCGTCGTGGCCACTCGGCCACCTTCGACGGCCACACCGTGACCTTTGTTGGCACCCGGGTCGTCTCCTCGCCGTCCCGTCGGGCCCTCGAGGCCTTGATCCAGGTCGACCATGGGGGGATCTTCAAGCCGGCCATCACCCAGTTCGGCGCGGGAACCCAGGCGGTCGGAACCCCGGCCATCGACTCGGGCTGGAAGGACGACGTCTACCTCACGATCGACTCCATCCCCAACCGGGGTGGGCCCTGGACCTTTGGTGTCGTGGTGCAGCCCCTGGTGGTCTGGATGTGGATCGGCGGGGGACTGATCGTGGTCGGTTCGGCCCTCTCGGCGGTGCCCGGCCGGCGCCGACGCCCGACCGATCCGGTGTCCCGGCCGGTGGTGACCGGAATCGAGGTCGACAACCCGGCCGGAACGGAGATCCCGGCCGGACCGAGGCCGGTGGATGCGGAGACCGAGCAGGAACTGGTGCCATGACGGGCCCGGATGGGCCAGGGGAGACCCCTGCGTTGTCGGACGGCATGCCTCCGGGAACCGGAGAAGGTGCCACCACGGTCTCCGGTTCGACCCCGGTGCGCCACACCGCCCGCTGGATCGCACTGGGGGTGCTGGTCGTTGCCGCCGGTCTGATTGCGGTGCTGGCCACCCGTCCGCCGGCCGCGGTCTCCGAGGTGCAGAGCCCCCTCGTGGGTCATCCGGCCCCTCCCGTCGGCGGGGTGACCGTGACCGGTTCCCACTACGTGCTGACCCGCCCGCCCGGCCGGTATGTCGTCCTCAACTTCTTCGCCAGCTGGTGCGTACCGTGTCAGGAGGAAGGTCCCAACCTGGTGCAGTTCGCCTTCGAACACCAGGCGTCCGAATCGGCGTCGGTCGTGAGCGTCGTCTTCGACGACACGGCCTCGGCCGCCCGGTCCTACCAGGCCCAGATCGGTGCCACCTGGCCGACCCTGGCCGATTCTGGAGGCGCTCTGGCCCTCTCCTACGGCGTGCGGGCTCCGCCTTCCACGTTCGTCATCGCCCCCGACGGGCGCGTCGTGGCCTACGTCATCGCGCCGGTCACCGCCGCCGACCTGGACCGGATCATCAGCCAGGCCGAGGCCCAGGGGGCCTGAGGTGCCCATGACCCGGTCCCGGATCCCCTGGTGGACCCTGTTCGCCCTCGCACTGGTCGTGGCGCTTCTGGTCGGCAGCGGTCTGTTGGGCTCGTCGCCGCCGACCAATGCGGAACGGGCCCACGCCCTGGAGTCGATCGTCCGTTGTCCGAGTTGCGAGGACCTGTCGGCGGCCAACTCGAGTGCCCCGACGGCCGCCGCCGTCCGGGCCGACATCCGTCTCCAGGTGGCCGCCGGGCATAGCGACCGGCAGATCGAGCAGTCGCTCGAGGCCAAATACGGCAACGCCATCGTGCTCGATCCGCCCGCTTCCGGCTGGAGCCTGCTGGTCTGGCTCGTTCCCCTGGTCGGGATCGTGGTGGCCGCCTTCCTGGTCGGCCGCACGCTCTATCGCCGTCGGGCCCTGGCCAATGACGGGGAAGCCGGCTCCGGGACCGGAGGGGACCTTCCACCGGCCAGCGAGGCGGAACGGGAGCGCCGCCGGCGGTTTCTCGAGCAGTCGTTGGCGGACGCCGATGCCGAGTTCCAGGCCGGAGACCTCGCCGCCGACGACTACCGGCAACTGCGGGACCGGGACGAAGCGGCCCTGCTGGCCCTCGATGCCCCGGTGTCGGCGGTGGTTGCGACCCGGGCCCGAACCGCCACGGCGGGGATGCCGGGCCCGGAGGCAGGGGTTGCGCCGGAGACCGATCCTCCAACATCGGTGCGGACCTCGCTCGGGCGTTATCGCCGCTGGTTCCTCGTCGGCACGATCGTCTGCTTCCTCGGCGCCGTGGTGGGAGGGGTGACGCTCTTTGCGTCGAACCGTCTACCGGGCCAGACGGAGACCGGCAGCCTGAACCTCAGCACCACCCAGCAGATCACGCGAACCCTGGCCCAGGCCGCCGTCCTGGAGAACCAGGGCCAACTGGCCGAAGCCGCCTCCCTCTACCGTTCGGTCCTCGTGAAGGAACCGGTCAACGAGGTGGCCCTGGTCCAACTGGGGTGGCTCGAATACCAGATCGGGGTGCGGGGTGGTTCGGCCACACTGGTGGCGGACGCTCTCGTCAAACTCAACCAGGCCACCCAACTGAGTCCCTCGGACTATGCGGCCCACCTCTATCTCGGCACCTACTACGCCCAACAGGGAGCCCTGCCCGAGGCCGTGGCCCAGTTCCGGGCCTTCCTCGCCACCCAACCGCCTCCAGCCCTGGTCGCCCAGGCCCGGAGCGAGATCGTGGCCACGTTGCAGAAGGCCGGCCAGAGCGTTCCCGCTTCGTTGGGCGGTTGAGGTCCCCTCAGGGAACGAGCACCGCCTTGCCGGCGAGGTCGCGGTCGAGCAGGCCGCCCATCACGGTGGCGGCCTGTTCGAGCGGATGGGCCACCGGGGCGGTCGGATGGAGCCTTCCTTCCTCGATCATGGACATCAGCTGGGCGATCACCTGTCGGTTTCCTTCAGGGTCCTTGAACGTCCAGCCTCCCCAGTCCACCCCAACCATGGTGCGGTTGTTCAACAGGACGTGATTGAGCGGAACCGACGGGATGGGCCCCGAGGCAAAACCGATGACGCAGAAGCGGCCGAGATGACGGGTGGCCCGCAGGGCCGGTTCGCTGTGGGCGCCTCCGACCGGGTCGATCACGACGTCGACCCCGCCACCGCTGATCTCCCGGGCCCGGGTCTTCAGGTCCTCGGTCTCATACGCGATGGTGGCCTCGGCTCCCATGGCGGAGGCGGCCGCCAACTTGCCCGGCGACGACGCGGCGGCAATCACCCGGGCGCCAAGGGCCCGGGCCACGTCAATGGCGGCCAGACCGATGCCTCCGCCAGCCCCGAGGACGAGCACCCACTCGCCCGGGGCGACCGTGGTGCGCCGGGTCAGGGTGAACAGTGCGGTGCAGTAGCTCTGGATGAGGGCGGCGGCCCGTTCGAAATCGAGGGAATCGGGGATGCGGATGAGGGTGAGCGCCGGGACGACGACCTCGGAGGCGAACCCCCCAAAGCCGACGAAGACCACCACCCGGGTGCCGACGTCGATTCCGGTGACGCCCGGGCCGACCTCGGTGACGGTGCCGGCCACCTCGCTGCCGGGCACAAAGGGGGTTGGTGGCTTCAGCTGGTATTTGCCCTGACAGATCAGACCGTCGACGAAGTTGACCCCGGCCGCCGCCACGTCCACCCGGACCATGCCCTCGCCGAGGGTGGGCGCTTCGGTGGTGGTGACGCTCAGGTTGGCCAGGGGCCCGAAGGCGGGACAGATGACGGTGCGCATGGCTGCGATGTTAGGTCCGGGGCGCTACCGTGCCGACATGAAACGCGCCACAGGGATGGGGGACGGTTCCGTGGAGGGGGTTTCCCCTCGCACCCGCCGCCGGATCGCCACCGGTCTTTTACTGGTGTCGTTGGTGATCGTCGCCTACTGGGCCGCGTGGGCCCTCGACCGCCCACTGGTGGCCTCGTCCACCGGCCATGCCTACCTGGTGTTCGAAGACGCCTTCCCGGCCGCCGACTTCTTCCTCGTGGCGTGTCTGCTCCTGGCCGCCTGGGCGTTGGTGACCCGGCGACCCACGGCGTTGCTGTGGATGCTGCTCGGCTCGGGCGGCGGGTTCTACCTGCTGGGGATGGACGTGCTCTATGACCTGCAGCACGGGGTGTGGGGCGAAGGCGCCAACGGTCTGGTGGAACTGGCCATCAACATCCTGACGCTCGTGGTCTCGGTCGCGGTGGGGAGTTGGGCGTGGCGCCACCGTGACGATCTGGTCCAACCGGGCTGACTGCGGCGGGTTTCGGATCGGCCCGGGCGGAAGGCGACGGTCAACCCGGCCCGGTTGCCTTGGGCCCGGTCGGTCAGGCCCGCAGGGAACGAAGGCCGGCCACCACGCCGGGAAACGCCCCGGCAAAGGCGGCCACGTCGTCGTCCGTGCTGGACCACCCCACCGAGAGACGCAGGGACCGCTCGCCGTCTACCCCCATGGCCTCGAGTACGGGTGACGGCTCGAGCGTCTCCGACGAGCAGGACGAGCCGGAGTGGGCGGCGATGCCGGCCTGGTCGAGACCGAGGAGAACCGGTTCGGCCTCGACGCCGTCGATGCCCAGACAGACCAGGTTGGGCAGGCAGTCGTCCCGGTCGCCGAAGGCCACCACCCCCGGGACGGACAGGGCCGCCGCCACCAGGGCGTCGGTGCGGGTGCGGGCGGTGGCCGACTCGTCGGCGATCCGACCGGCGTCACTGAGGGCTGTGGCCACGGCGGCAAATCCCACGGCGGCCCGGATGTTCTCGAGGCCGGCCCGTCGACCGCGCTCTTGTTCGCCCCCGAGAATGAACGGATCCAGCCGGACCCCGGGTCCGACGATCAGGGCGCCGATGCCGACCGGTCCACCGAAGCGGTGGGCCGAAACCGAGACCGCTTCCACGCCAAGGGCACCGACCGTGCCGAGTTGCAGCGGGATCTGGCCCGCCGCCGCAGTGGCATCCACCTGGACCGGAACCGCCCGTTGGGCGCAGAGGTCGACGACGGCCTCGACCGGCTGGATGGTGCCCACTTCGTGGTTGGCCCACTGGCAGTGCAGGACGGCTGGCGTGGTGCCGAACTCGGCTTCACACCGCTCCAGGGTGGCTTCGACGGCTTCCGGGGTGATGCGCCCGAAGGAATCGACGGGAATGGTGACGACCTCGCCGGCCCGGGCGGAGGCGAGGCGAACCGAGGAGTGCTCCACGTCGGCGAGGGCCATCGGGCCGTCCCTCTCCGGCCGGGCGCCGGCGATCGCGGCGTTGACCGCTTCACTGCCCCCGGAGGTGAAGATGACCTGACGGGGACGGACGCCGAAGAGGGTGGCGACCTGGTCGCGGGCATCTTCGAGGATGGCCCGGACCATGCGGCCTTCGGTGTGGACCCGGCCCGGATCGGCGGTGACGCCGAGGTCGTCCCACTCGGCCATGGCCATTCGGGCTTCGCTCCGCAGCGGAGAGATCGACGCGTGGTCGAGGTAGTGGCGGCTCACCGGTCAGACCACGGCCGCACAGGACTCGTCGCCCCGGGCCCGGCTGGAGGAGAGCACCACCGGCACCGGACCGCCACCGTCTCCGCAGAGACCTTCGAGGAGGCCCTTGACCATGCCCCGGTCCACGGCGCAGAGCACCGGATGCTGGGTGGCCGCATCACCGAAGGGACAGTGCTCGGCGACCACCGCCGTCGAAGCGCCCTGGTCCTCGGCCCGGGCGGCAAAGCCGTGGGCGGTCAGGGTGTCGGCGATGGCGTGCATGGCCGTGCGCAGGGAGCGCTGGGAGTCGCCCGGGGACATCTGGGTGGCCAGGGTCCGGCCGTACTCCTCGCCGACCCGGGAGGCCATGGCCTCGGCGGCTTCGGGCCCGAGTAGGTGCATCGCCTCCT
The DNA here is from genome assembly GCA_903894295.1 of uncultured Acidimicrobiaceae bacterium. GTDB lineage: Bacteria > Actinomycetota > Acidimicrobiia > Acidimicrobiales > RAAP-2 > Bog-756. The sequence goes on along the minus strand of CAITPI010000020.1, from coordinate 20,717 downwards.
GGAGCAACAGGACCAGCAGGTCGTCCCGACGGGTGAGCAGGTCGAGCGTGGGGTCGTGGCCGACAGCCCGGAACCGCTTGGACGGACGACCGGCGCCGGCATCCACCGGCCGTTCCATGGTGACCTCGACGTAGCCACCGCTGGCCAACCGTTCGAGATGGTGGCGGGCAACGTTGGGATGGAGGGAGAAACCTCTGGCCACTTCCGAGGAGGTGGCACCCGGATTGGCCCGGACGAACAGGTAGATCTCCCGACGGGTCGGGTCGCCAAAGGCGGCCGTGACGGCGGTCACCGCGGCGGCGAACTGGCTGTCGGCCGGTGAAGGGTTGGCCACAGCGGTTACCCGGTCCGGAGCGGTCGTCATGGGGCCTAGTCTACCGAGGAAGCCGATTTTGCCCGAGGAGACCGCCTTGTCCATCGACGAACGCCAGGTACGCGCCGCCGCAGAAGCCGTGGTGGAGCCCGAACTGCGCCGACCGCTGGGCGAGTTGGGGATGGTCGGCCCGATTGCGGTCAAGCGCAAGAAGGTCACCATCGACATCTTCCTGGCGGTGGCCCACTGGCCCCAGATCGACGAGTTGGTGGCCCGGGTTCGCCGGGCGGTCGGAGTGCTGGACGGCGTGGATGAAGTCATCATCGAGACGGTCCTGATGGACGAGGAGCCCCGGGCCCGGCTCCGGATGCTCCTGCGGGGTGAGGCGGTGGACGGTGGCGTCATGCACGCCGCCGACGACGGACACGGACACTCCCACGGCGGTTCCGGTGCCCTCGGCCACGAAGAGGGCCGGCCGAACCGTTTCATGCTGCCCCGGTCCAAGACCCGCATCCTTGGCATCTCGTCGGGCAAGGGTGGCGTGGGCAAGTCGTCGGTGACGGTCAACCTGGCCGTGGCGCTGGCCCGGCAGGGCTACGACGTGGGGATCCTCGACGCCGACGTCTACGGCTTCTCGGTGCCCAAGATGCTGGGCATCCACGGTGATCCCCTCATCATCGGCGACCTGGTGGTGCCACCGACGGCCCATGGGGTCCGGTGCCTCTCGATGGGCTTCTTCGTCGCCGACGACACCCCGGTGATCTGGCGGGGCCCGATGCTGCACAAGGCCCTCGAGCAGTTCCTGGTCGATGCCTACTGGGGCGAGCCTGACTTCCTGTTGATCGACATGCCCCCGGGCACCGGGGACGTGACCCTGTCGTTGGGCCAGTATCTGACCAAGACCGAGGTGTTCGTGGTCACCACCCCCCAGCCGGCCGCCCAGCGGGTGGCCCAGCGCTCGGCCCATGCGGCCCGCAAGCTGAAACTGGCCGTCCGCGGTGTGATCGAGAACATGAGCTACTTCACCGGCGACGACCAGAAGCGCTACGAGATCTTCGGTTCCGGGGGCGGCCAGCTGCTGGCGGATGAACTGAAGGTTCCCCTCCTCGGCCGGATTCCCCTGGTGCCGGAGTTGCGCGAAGGGTGCGACGACGGACTCCCTGTCGTGGTGGCCGAGCCGGACGGTGAAGCGGCCCGGGTGTTCGATGCACTGGCCCGGTCCATGGTGGATCTCGGACCGGCCCGGGTCTACCGTTCCGAGTTGAAGGTTCGCTAGGCCAGTGCGCTGGAAGGTGCCGTCGTGCTGAAACTGGTTCTCAACATCGTCTGGCTGGTGCTGGCCGGGTTCTGGCTGGCCGTCGGCTACCTCCTGGCCGGTGTGCTGATGTGCATCCTGATCATCACGATTCCCTTCGGTGTGGCCAGTTTCCGGCTCGCCGCGTACACCCTGTGGCCGTTCGGCCGGACGCTCGTGCCCCGTGAGGACGCCGGCGCCCCGTCGTTCATTGCCAACGTGCTGTGGTTCCTGCTGGCCGGTCTCTGGATGGCCATCGCCCACGTGGTGTCCGGTATCGCCCTGTGTCTGACAATCGTCGGCATCCCCCTTGGTCTCGCCGACTTCAAGATCGCCCTGGCCGCCCTGGCCCCGCTCGGCAAGGACATCGTCTCCACCGACGATCCCCGGGCGGTCGCCCTCCGCTGAGCGGGGACCGGTCCGCCGCTGCAACCGGGCCCGGCCACACTTGGTGCAACCACCGGGTCGAAGCGCCCGGGCCCGTTCGCCCGGACAGTTCTTCGGGCGGTTGAGCCGACATTGGCAGGTCAGGAAAACCCGGTTCACCCGAGGCGAAAATGCCCGGCCCGGGGCTACGATTTGACCATGGATCCGAAGGGCCGACACGCTCTGGCCGCGGCGGTGCCGTCGGTCCCTCCGACCGCATTCCTTCCGGACGCAGGAGCATGCCGGTGACCGACGCTCCGGTGCTCGACCGGGTGGAACCGGCCGGCACCAACCCGACCGGGGAGGTCCCGGCCCCCCCGATTTCCCGCACGCCCGAAGACGACTCCCGCCGCCGGTTCGTCCGGGCCCTCCTGGCCGGGGCAGCGGCCGTCACGTTGCCGTATCTCTGGGTGCTCTGGGACCTGTGGAACGGATCGGTCAGTCCCTTGCGTTCCCTGCAGCCGAACAACTTCTACGAACTCCAGGCGCGGGCCATGTTCGACGGTCGCCTGAACGTCCCGAGCGGCTCCCTCGGCATCGAAGGTTTCCTCCACGACGGTCGCACCTACACCTATTTCGGGGTGTGGCCGTCGATCATCCGTATGCCGATCCTGTTGGTGACCCACTCCATGGACGCCCGCCTCACGGCTCCGTCGCTCCTGATCGCCTGGGTGCTGACCGGCCTGTTCGCCGGCCTCCTGCTGTGGCGCCTGCGGTTCATGCTGCGGGGGAGCACGCCGGTGGGCCGGGCCGAAGCGGCAAGCTACGGCGCCTTCATGGCCTGCCTGCTGGGTGGTTCGGTGATGATCTACATCGCCGCCAACCCGTCGGTCTACGACGAGGACTTTGCCTGGAGCATGGCGCTGGTGATGGCCAGCCTCTTCTACCTGCTCGGAGTCCTCGAACGACCGACCACCCGGGGGGTCTGGCTGGCCGGCCTCTTCATCCTGGCCGCCAACCTCAACCGCAGCCCGACCGGGTATGCCTGTGTCATCACGGCGTTTCTTGTGGCGGCCTGGCTGTTCCTCGGCCGGTCCGGCCAGGACCAACGACGTTTTGCCTTTCCTGTGGCGCTCGCCGGTCTCGTTCCGTTGCTGGCCAGCTGTGCCGTGACCTACGGAAAGTTCGGACTGCCCTTCGGACTGCCGATGGCCGACCAGGTCTGGGCCCACATCAACGCCCATCGCCGGGCCTTCCTCGCCGCCAACGGGGGCAAGGCCTTCTCGCTGGGCTTCATCCCGAGTACCGCCTGGGCCTACCTCGATCCGACCGGTCTGGTGTTCACGTCGGTCTTCCCGTTCATCGCCGAACCCACCACGCCGGCCCACGCCATCACCCACGTGGTCCTTGACCAGACCTATCCGACCCCGTCGGCCACGGCGGCGTCACCGTTCCTGGTGCTCCTCTCCCTGTGGGGCACGGTCACCCTCTGGCGCCGTCGGGCCGCCAGCGGCCTGCAACACCTGGGAGAGGCCCGGCTGATCTGGCTGGGGGCCGGCATCGCCACCGGCGGGGTTCTCGTGTGGGGCTACATCGCCTATCGCTACGTGTGTGACCTGATGCCGTTCTTCATGGTCGCTTCCTCGGTCGGACTGATCGACCTCGGGCGCCGGATGGAACGTTGGTCGCCCACCGGGAAACGTTGGATGCTCGGTGCGCTGCTCGCGCTGGCGTCGTTCTCGGTGGCGGCGAACCTTGCCATTACCGCCGCTCCGTCCACCTGGTTCTCCCAGGCCCAGGTGTCCAGCTTCGTCAGCCGACAGTTCTCGACGACGCCGTCGGCCCTGGCCTCCACGGTGACCCTGGGCCACCACCTCCCGGCCTACGCACCCGCCGGGTCGCTCTACATCGCCGGATCGTGCGACGGTCTCTACCGCTCGACCGGCGATTCGTTCGCCAACTCCCCGGGTCAGCAGATCATGAACGCCACCTGGGCGCCGGTGGAGCAGGCGCCTTTCATGAACCACGTCATCAAGATGACGTTCAACACGGACCACTGGAACGGTCCGGCCATCCCCGTCATGACCTACGGCCGGGCCACGTTGTATCTGGAGCCCGCCCCCAACGACCACGCCGTGCTCTGGCTCAAGAACGGCGGGGCGCCGTCGATCCACTGGCCGAAGTCGATCGGGTTCCCCTTTCCCCAGATCCTCCACGGTCAGTTCCAGGTCACCGTGGTGACCGATCCCTACCTGCACTCCATCCGGGTGGACTGGTATGGCGTGACCATGATGAACCGCTATCTCGAGGGCCCGGGGCCCGGGGTGGTGCAGTTGACGCCGACGCCGGCCGTGGGAACCGCGCCGCCGGAGATCGAAGTCAGCCAGGAGCCGGCTCCCGTCCAGCACTTCCATACCTGCAAGGCCCTGCTCGACAGTCTCGGCCGATGAACGGGCCATGGAAGGGGTCGGAAGAACGGGACGTCAGGGGCTGTCGATGCCCCGGGGCAGTTCGCTGGCCGGCCAGTTGAGGAGCCGGGTGGCGGTGTCGAAGGCGAACCGGTCGGTCATTCCGGCCACGTAGGTCACGGCGGCCCGGAGGGGGTTTTCGGGCAGGTTCTCCCGCTCGGCGAGGCCCTCAGGGTGCTCCGCGAAGTGCTCGACCAGGGCCGAGATCACCTTGATCACGGCGTCGCTCTGGGCCACGGCGTCGGGCCGGGTGTAGATGTACCGGTAGTTGAAGGACCGGAGCTCGGCGAGGGCGGCGGCGTGGCGTTCGTCCATGCCGATGACCCCGGTGTCGCCGATGCACCCGATCAGGGCATTGATCAGGGCCCGCAACTGCGAGGACCGGGTGACCCCGAGGGTCTCCTTCACCAGGGCCGGCAGTTCGTCCGGATGGACGATCCCGGCCGACACGGCATCTTCGAGGTCGTGGGCGCTGTAGGCCGCCCGGTCGGACCAGCTGACGATGACCCCTTCCGGGGTGGTCGGGGTCGGGAGGGACCACGAGTGGTGGCGGATCCCGTCGAGGGTTTCGGCGCAGAGATTGAGTGGGGCGAGGACGACGTCGGCCCCCCAGACGGCATGGTTGTAGCCACCGGGCAGGAAGAGGTCGAACGCATCCTCGCTGGCGTGCCCTCCCGGCCCGTGTCCGCAGTCGTGACCGAGGGCGATGGCCTCGGTCAGGGCCACGTTGGCACCGACCGCCCGGGCTACGGCGCAGGCCACCTGGGCCACTTCGAGGGCGTGGGTCAGCCGGGTGCGCTGGTGGTCGTCGGGGAAGACGAAGACCTGGGTCTTGCCCGACAGACGCCGGAAGGCATTCGAATGGAGAATCCGGTCCCGGTCCCGTTCAAAACAGGTCCGCCAGGGATCGGGCTCCTCCGGCCGGAGGCGGCGGCCGGCCCCGGTCGCCTGGGTGGCACCGATGGCGAGGGCCTTCAAGGCCGAGGTCTCGCGCTCCTGGCGGGTGAGACACCGGGGTTCGATGGGCGGCGGCAGGGCTCCGGCATGGGCGAGCACGACCCCGTCCCGCACCGCCCCGCCGTACATGGTGGCTTCCCAGCCCAGTTGACGTTCCGTCTTCACGTTGTCACCCGGTCGGGTCCGGGGCCCGTCTCCCGGCTTTGGGAAGTTGGAGTTGAGGCAACTGCCATGCCAACAGTGTGCCTCATCGCTGTGTCGCGACCCTGGCGCCCCGCCGTCCCGGTGACCGGACGGCCCAAAGGCGGCGCGGTGGCCGGGAACGTGCGCAGAACCTGACCCGGCCGGTCCATTGCCGGTTCTCCGGGACGGCCGCGTGGTCGTCGGTGGACCAAGACCCTGTATCGTCGGAGGCGTCGGTCGGTGGCCGAGTACGAGATGGAAGGAGCGATCAGGTGGAAGTTCGAATCGGGATCGTGCAGTCGATGAAAGAACTCGACGTTGAACTGCCCGACGATGCTGACCGGGCCAAGGTGCTCTCGGACATCGAGTCGGCCCTCGGGACCGAAGGCACCATTCTCTGGCTGACGGACCGTCGCGGTCGTCAGGTCGGTGTTCCTGTGGGCAAGGTTGCCTATGTGGAGCTCGATCCACCGAAGTCGGACCGCCAGGTGGGTCTCGGGATTTCGTGATCCCGGTCGGGTCCGGCCGGACGGCCGGAAGGCGGGGGCTCTCCCCGGATACCGGGTCCCTTGAGCCCCGGCGGTTCTGTTCCGTCGCCCGGTTCTCCATGCCGGGGGGAGGCCGGCGTTGCCCATGAACGACCTCCTCGACAAGAAACTTCTCTTTGTGACGGGCAAGGGGGGTGTCGGCAAGACGTCGGTGGCGACGTCGCTGGCCTTTCTGGCGGCATCCCGGGGCCAGCGGGTGCTCCTGTGCGAAGTGGACGGAAAGGGTGACGTGGCGGGCCTGCTCGAGTCCCCGCCGACTGCGTTCAAGGAGCGTGAGGTCTCCCCTGGGCTGTTCGCCATGACCATGGACACCGAGGAGGCGATGAAGGAGTATCTCCGACTCAACCTCCGGGTTCCCTTCGCCGGCCGGATCGGCCCGGTGGCCAAGGCGTTCGACTTCCTCGCCTCGGCCGCCCCCGGGGTCCGGGAGATCCTGGTGGTGGGCAAGCTCTGCTACGAAGTGCGCGAAGCCCACTACGACCTGGTGGTGGTGGACGCCACGGCCTCCGGTCACATCGTCGGACTGCTGGCCGCTCCCCAGGCCGTCAACTCGCTGGTCAAGGTGGGCCTGATCCGGAACCAGACCGACTGGATGCTCGAGATGTTGACCGATCCGGCCCAGACCGGCCTGGTGGCGGTCTGTACGCCCGAGGAGATGCCGGTCACCGAAACGATCGAACTGGCCGGTCGGGTTCGCAACGAAACCACGGTGAACCTCGCCTCGGTGGTGGTCAACCGGGTCCTCCCGGAACTTTTCGGCACCCAGGAAGAGGAAGTGTTCGAGACCCTCACCCGGCCTGACGTGGCCGCCGAACTGGAGTTGTTGGTGGGGAGCGACACCGCCCCGGTGCTGGAGGCGGCCCGTTTGGCGGTCACCCTCCGACGCACCCGCTCCGTGCACCTGGACCGGCTACGCGAGGCCATCGACCCGTCGGTGCCGTTGCTCTATCTGCCCTACCTGTTCACCCGGAGCCACGGGCTGCGGACCACCCGTCAGACCGCCACGTCGCTCGGCGAGGAGCTGGGTTACTGATGGCGCCGACCGAAGCCTCCGAACGACCTTCCCTGGAACGCCTGCTGGCCACCCGGGAGATCATGGTGGCGTGTGGGCCGGGCGGGGTGGGCAAAACCACAACGGCCGCGGCCGCCGGAGTGATGGCGGCGGTGAAACACGGGGGCAAGGTACTGGTGCTGACCGTGGATCCGGCCCGTCGGCTGGCCACCGCACTCGGTTTGACCGGTATCGGCAACAAGGAACACCGGGTGCCCGACGAGGCGTTTGCCGAGGCGGGACTGAAGTCGCGGGGCGAACTCTGGGTGGCCATGCTCGACACCAAGCAGTCCTGGGACGACCTCATCGCCCGCCACGCCCCCGACGAGGCCACCCGCGACGAGATCCTGGCCAACCCGCTCTATCAGAACATCTCCGGGCGGTTCATCCAGAGCCATGACTACATCGCCATGGAGCGACTGTACGAGATCCATTCGGAAGGCCGCTACGACCTCATCGTGGTGGACACTCCGCCGACCCGCAACGCGCTCGACTTCCTCGACGCCCCGGAACGGATGGCGGACTTCTTCTCGTCCCGGCTCTTGCGGTGGCTGATCATGCCGTACCGGTCACGGCTGGTGAACGTGGCCACCAAGCCCTTCTACCAGATTGCCGACCGGATTCTCGGCACCGAGTTTCTCGGTGACATCTCCGAATTCTTCATCCTGTTCCAGACCATGTACGACGGATTTGTCGAGCGGTCCCGGGCGGTCGGCCGTCTTCTGGCCGACCGTCGGACAACGTTCCTTGTCGTTTCGACCCTCGAGTCGGTTCCGCTGCGTGAAGCGGAGTTCTTCGCCCAGGAGTTGACCAGCCGGCATCTCCATCTCGGAGCGATGGTGATGAACAAGGTCCTCCCCGAGTATCTCCGGGGATCGGAGGCGGCCGATGCGGCCCACACCATGGCCGAGCAGGCCGGCGAGTTGGGCGGTCTGCTGTCCGAGCGCATGGGCCCGGCCCACGAGCCCCTTCGGGACAGTGCCCAGGTGACCCGGGTGCTGAAGGAGATCTCGGCCAGTTTCCTGAACTTCCAGACCGTCGCCCTCCGGGAGGCCGAAGAGCGGGACGAACTTTCGGTGGCCCCGGAAGTGATGGTGAGCGTGCCGTTCTTCGACACCGAGATCCACGATCTCGGCGGTCTCTACCGCCTCGGCGAGCAGATCTGGGAGTAGGACCAAGGAGCCCCTCCCGGAGCGGCCACGGGCTCAGGCGTCGGCGGCGCGAAGGGTCTTGAGGGCCTTGGTCCAGTGGGCCAACTCGTCGAGCATGGCGTTGGCGGCCGTGGTCATCTCGGTGTTGGGCTTGACCACGCCGTCCACGATGAACTGCTGGAAGAAGGGGAGCGAGACCGAAGCCACGGTGGGCACCATCTTGAGCGGGGCCAGCACCTGCTTCAGCATGGCGGCCGACCGGGTGCCGGCGGCCACGCCGCCGTAGCTCAGGATGCCGACTGCCTTGTAGGCCCACTCCGAGTGGAGGTAGTCGATGGCGTTCTTCAGCACGGCGGTAATGCCGTGGTTGTACTCGGGGGAGACCATCACGAAGGCATCGGCGGCGTCCACGATGGCCGACCACCGCTTGGTGTAGTCGTACTCGTACTGCTTGAGGATCGGGTGGCGGGGCTCGTTGAACAGCGGAAGGTCAACGTCGGCCAGGTCCACCAGCTCGACCTCGAAGCCACCGTGGTCCCGTGCGATCTGGGCAATCCATTCGGCCAGGGGAAGCGCGGCCCGTCCGGGCCGGGTACTGCCGACGACCACTGCGAGGCGGGGGAGTGACATGACGGATCCTTCCGGGAGACTTGGGTTCGGCGCCGGCCCACCGTCAGGCGGACGGACCTTTTGTTTGACTGCACAACCACCTTACCGGGAGGTCCTGGGGACCCGTTCGGGACTCCGGCCTGGCGTCTCACCTTCCCCGGTGGCCTCGGGCCGGAGAGTGGAAGTGTCTAGATTGGGGTCATGGCCGACATCGTGGATCCCGAGATCGAGGCGTATGCCACGGTTCACACGACGCCGATGCCACCCCATCTCGAGGCGCTCGCCGGGGAGTTGACGGTCACCCTGGCCAGCCCCCACATGATGGTGGGTCGCCTCGAAGGCCGCTTTCTCGAGTTGCTGACCTTTGCCCTGGGGGCGACTTCGGTGTTGGAGATCGGAACCTTTGGCGGCTACTCCTCGCTGGCGATGGCGGCCGGCCTGGCGCCCGGCGGCCGCATCGTCACCTGCGAAATCGACCCGGTGCACGCCGCCTTCGCCCGCCGCCACATCGCCCTCAGCCCCTATGCGGACTGCATCGAAGTGGTGGAAGGCCCGGCCCGCCGGACCATCGAGCGTCTTCCTGGTCCCTTCGACCTCATCTTCCTCGATGCCGACAAGTCGGCCTATCCGGCGTACTACGAGACACTCCTCCCCAAACTGGCTCCCCGGGGACTGATGGTGGCCGACAACACGCTCTGGAGCGGACGACTCGAAGACCCTGACGACCAGCATCCCGATACGGTCGCCCTGCGGCACTTCAACGACATGTTGGCCACCGATCCCCGTGTGGTCGTCGTGCAGACCACGGTGCGCGACGGGGTTACGCTGATCCGGCACGCCTGACCCACCAACCCGAAACCGGACGGCGGCGCCGTCAGGGATCCGGGCGACGGGAAGATCCGCCCACACGTCCCCGAAAGGACCCACCGCCAAGTGTTGGACTACCACCTCCACCTGTGGCCCCACTCCCAGCACGAGGTCGAAGCGACCGTGGAGCAGGTGGCCGCCTACTGCGACCGGGCCAAGGCGGCGGGCGTTCACGAGATTGCCGTCACCGAGCACCTGTTCCGCTTCACCCAGGCCCGGGACCTGCTCGGAGGGTTCTGGGACGAACTCGATGGTGACCACCTCCGGCCGGGCATGGCGGCCTACTGGGACCATCACGCCACCGTCGACCTCGATGCCTACGTCGAGGTCGTCGAAGCGGTGAAGAAGGAAGGGCTCCCGGTGGTGTTGGGCCTCGAGGTCGACTACTACGAGGACCGGATGGACCAGGTGGAAGGGCTCCTCGCCGGCTACCCCTTTGACGTGCTGCTCGGTTCGGTGCACTGGATGGGTACCTGGCGCTTCGATGTGTTGAGCGACCCGCTGGTCCTGGCCGAGTGGGACGTCCGGGACATCGACCAGGTCTGGGACGAGTACACCCGGGCCATGGAGGAACTTGGCGCTTCGGGCGTGTGCGACGTCTTCGCCCATCCCGACCTGGTCAAGATCGCCGGTCGCCGTCCCAAGGTGCCCGACGAGTTCTACGACCGCATCACCGAGGCGGCGGTGAAGTCCGGCATGGCAGCCGAGGTCTCGTCGGCCGGTTGGCGCAAGCCGGTGGGCGAGGAGTATCCGGCCCCGCCCCTGCTCCGCCGCTTTGTCGACGCCGGGGTGCCACTGACCACGGCCTCGGATGCCCACTCGCTGCCTGACGTGGCCGACCGGGCGGGAGATCTGCGGTCGCTCCTGAACAACGCCGGCGTGGTGAACCTGCAGGGCTACCACCAACGGAAGGGCTACGCCGTGCCGGTGGAGGAGGCAGCCCCTTCCGGCCAGGTCGCGGGCGACTGACGTGGCCACGCCGGCCGAACTGGCCTTCGAGCGGGTCGACCTGTCCGACGAGCAGTTGCTTCATCTCCAGGGCCTGCTCGGAACCTGGGGCATTCTGGCCGACCTCTCCTTCTCCGACCTCGTGCTGTTGGCTCCCGTCCGGGTCAACCCGGAATCTCCCAACGCCGGCGTGTCCGGCTCCGAACTGGTGGTCCTGGGCCAGATGCGGCCCAGCAACAGCTCGACGGTGGTGGAGCAGGACCTGGTCGGCCAACTGGTGGATCAAGCCACCTGGCCGCTCGTCATGGCGACGTTCAACGGAGGGACGTCACTGCGGGGGGAGATCGTTCTCGATCCCGGCCAGGACCCGCTCCGTCTCCACTGCATTCCGGTTCGCCTCGAGGACCAGGTCGTCGCGGTCCTGACCCGCCTGTCGACCGGCATCGGCCGTCGGCCGGGCCATCTGGAGCGGACCTACCGGGACGTGTTCAACCGTTTCGCCATCATGGTGGCCGAGGGGGCTTTTCCCTTCCCCACCGAAGAGATGGCCGCCGAAGAGGCCCCCCGGGTGGGTGACGGCGTCATCCTGGTCGATGCCGAAGGTCGGGTCCGCTACGCCTCACCCAATGCGGTGAACGCCCTGCACCGGATGGGGATGTACTCCCAGGTGGAAGGTCGGCGCCTGAATGACCTCGGGATCGAGGAGTCGGCCATCGAGTGGGCGCTCGTGAGTGCGCTGCCGGTGGTGGAGGAAGTTGAACGCCGGCCCGATGTCTCGGTCGTGCTGCACTGCATCCCGCTGCTCGAAGACCGGATTGTCACCGGCTGTCTGGTCCTCTTGCGGGACGTCACCGACGTCCGGCGCCTCGATCGTCTGCTGCTGTCCAAGGACGCCGCCATCCGGGAGGTCCACCACCGGGTCAAGAACAACCTGCAGACGATCTCGGCCCTGCTGCGTCTCCAGGCCCGACGTCTGGACCCCGGCGAGGGCCGCCTGGCCCTGTTCGAGGCGGAGCGTCGGGTCCGCTCGATCGCCATCGTGCACGAGATCCTGTCCCGGGACCCGAGCGACCAGGTTCCCTTCGGCGAGATCGTCACCGCCCTGATCCGGATGGCCGAGGATTCCGTCGTGGTGGACCGGCATCTCGAGCTCGCGGTGGAAGGCGACCTTGGGGACGTTCCGGCCGAGGTGGCAACGCCACTGGCGGTTGTCCTGGCCGAGTTGCTCCAGAACGCCATCGAACACGCCTTTGTGGCGGGCGACGGTTCCGAGGGGAGCCGGATGGACGCTTCGACGGGAACGGGTTCAGCCGAACACCACGGTCATGTCCGGGTTCAGCTTGAGCACAACGCCAGCACGCTGCGACTGGCCGTGATCGATGACGGCCGGGGCCTGCCTGAAGGGTTTGACATCGAGGACACGGCGAGCCTCGGGTTGGCCATCGTGCGGGACCTTGTGCGCAGCCAACTCGAGGGAACCATCGTGATGAGCCGGGGATCGTCCGAACCTCCGTTCGGCACCTGCGTCAACATCGAGATGCCGATCCCCGAAGTCCGCCGGATCGTCTGACCCCGGTCAGGACCGACGAGGCCCGGAAAGCCGGGCAGCTACGAACCGGCCGGATGGCCGGTGGAGGAGTGGGCGACGCTCAGGAGGCGCGACGACGGGCCGCCAACCACTGCTTGCGCAGCTTGCGTCGCTCGTCTTCGGACGTTCCGCCCCACACGCCAGATTCCTGGTTGGTGGCGAGGGCAAAGTCGAGGCAGGGGCTCAGTGCTTCGCAGTTTCCGCAGACCTTCTTGGCCGCCTCGATCTGGTCCACGGCGAGGCCGGTCGATCCGACGGGGAAGAACAACTCGGGTTCGGTTGTCCGGCAGGCCGCCATCTGGCGCCAGTCGCCATTGTCCCAATCAACAGTGCGGTTCCACATCAGAGCCACGACAAAGCCTCATCTTTCGGTCACGTAGATCGTTCGGTCGCAGGAGCGACGTTTGGGATGTAACTAGTGATTGATTTCACATGGCTCGATGCAGTTTTGTCACCGGCCGTTCATCAAGTGTTCGTCACAATAATGAAGGTGGATCGCCGAGGCAATAGGCAGATTTGACGAATGTGACATCGGCGTGACGAAACCGACAACTGTCGGGGCACGTTGCGTCGTCACCACGGAACCGGTCAGCCACCTGGAAAGTCGGTCAATCGGGCCCCGGGCACGGCCCGGCATGGACGCCGGTCAGCGGGCGCACGTTGCGCTGTCGCCGGTCAGCGGGCGCACGTTGCGCTGTCGCCGGTCAACGGGCGCACGTTGCGCACTGGCGCGCCGGGGCGGGCAGACTGCAGGGAAGCCGCAGCCGGTCGAAACCGGACCGGTCGAAAGTAAAGGCCGGTCGAACCGGGCGTTCCGCCCAGGGGGAGTTGACCCATGACCAAGAATCCAGAACAGGCCCCGGTGACCGTCCGGCCTTTGGTGCTGGCCCATCGGGGAAGCACGGGGAACCGTGGTCGGGATGCCGAGATGTCGGCGGCGCCCACCTCACCGGGCAGTGGGTCCTCCCCGGGTCTGCCGGTGCGGGAGAACACGTTGGCGGCCTTCTCTCGGGCCCGTGACCTCGGAGCCGATGGCGTGGAGCTCGACGTGCGCCTGAGCGCCGACGGTCATCTCGTGGTGCACCACGATCCTTCGATCGAAGGTGGTGGACCGGTCCACGAACTGACCCGGGCCGAACTTCCGGCCCACGTTCCCGGCCTCGACGAGGTCCTGGAGGCCTGCCGGGGTTTGCTCGTCAACATCGAGATCAAGAATCTGCCGGGTGAAGCGTCGTTCGATCCCGACGAGCGGACCGCCCACCTGGTGATGGACCTGCTGGCCGGCCGGATTGGCGATGACATTGTCATCTCGTCGTTCTGGCCCGGTTCGCTGTCGGCCGTACGGGCGCGGGATGCCGGGGTGGCCACCGGCCTCCTGCTGGCTTCGTGGGCCAATCCCGAAGGGGCCTTGGCCATGGCCCGGGACGTGGGGGCGACGGCGGTGCACCCCCACTTCTCCTTGGTGGAAGCCCGATGGGTGGCCGAAGCCCACCGGAAGGGATTCAAGGTGAATGTCTGGACGGTGAACGAGCCCGACGATGTGGTGGCCGCCGGAAAGGTCGGTGTCGATGCGGTGATCACCGATGACGTGCCGGGGGCCCGGGAGGCCCTCGGTCTCTAGCCCCTTCGTCGGGGACGTTTCCGTCGCGGTTCGGCCCCGCGCGGCTGCGCCGGGTCGCCAGTTGCCACTCCGGTGGCTCCCAAAGGTGCGACCCGGAGAAAAATTTCGGAAACTTTCGTTCCCTCAATTGGCTCCGCCGATGGGTTTCGGGAAGAATACGGAACTATGAACGTAGCCGTCTGTGTGAAGCAGATCCCCGATCCGGCCGCTCCGCCGGCCCTGGATCCCGGGACCAAGAACCTTGTCCGTGATGGAAAGCTCATCCTCGATGACTCCGATGCCTACGGCGTCGAGATGGCCCTGCAGCTGGCGGAAGCCGCTGGTGGGGGCGAGGTGACGCTGGTCTCCATGGCCCCCAACGGTGAGACCTCCGGCTTGCGCACGGCGCTGGCCATGGGTGCCGCCAAGGCCATCCTGGTGAGTGATCCGGCGCTTGCCGGTTGCGACGCCCTTGGCACCGCCAAGGTTCTCGCCGCCGCCCTGAAGCGGGCCGAACCCGACCTGATCCTCGCCGCCACCGAGTCTTCGGACGGTTACACCGGTACGACTCCGGTGCAGGTGGCCGAACTCATGGGGCTCCCGTCGGTCACCTTTGCCAAGAAGGTCAGCACCGAAGGTGGCACCGTGAAGGTGGAGCGCCAGACTGAAGCCGGTTACGACGAAGTGGTGAGCCCGCTCCCCGCCGTGGTCACCGTGACCGCCGGTGTGGTCGAGCCCCGCTACCCGTCCTTCAAGGGCATCATGGCCGCCAAGTCCAAGCCGGTGGAGACGCTCACCGTGGCCGACCTCGGCCTCGATGCCGCCTCCGTCGGAAGCGCCGGTGCCCGCCAGGAGATCACCAACGTGGCCGAGGCTGAAGCCCGGGCCGCCGGTGAGATCGTCGTCGACGAGGGCGAAGGTCACCTGAAGGTCATTGAATTTCTCGAGCAGCTCAAGGTCATCTGAGCCCGGTCACAGGAGAGTAACGAACATGTCTGTTGGAACCATTTGGGTTGTCGTCGAAACTGCCGACGGCGCCCCCACCACGATCTCCCTGGAGATGATCACCCAGGCCCGGGCCCTGGCCGACAAGGTCGAGGCGTTCGCCTGGGACGACGCGGCGGCCCTGGCCGGTCCGCTCGGCGAGTACGGCGTGACCACCATCCACGATGTCGGTTCGCTGGACGGCGCCCTGCCGGGCGTTCCGGTGTCGGGAGCCATCGCTTCGGCGGTGGCCAACGGCGCCCCGGATGCCATCCTGCTGCCCGCCACCTACGACGGTCGCGACATTGCCGGCCGGCTGTCCGCCAAGCTCGACCGTTCGGTCCTGACCAACGTGGTCGACCTGACCGAAGGGGACGGGGGCCTCGTGAGCCAGCACGCCATCTTCGGTGGCAGCCAGATGCTGTCGGCGCGGTTCACCGCCGAAGGCCCGGCCCTCTTTGTCATCCGGGCCAAGTCGTTTGCTCCCGAAGCCTCCGGTGGCGCTCCCGCCGCCGTGGTTTCGGCCCCGGCTCCCGAGTCGGGTGCCTCGAATGCGGCCAAGATTGTGGCCACCCATGTGGAGGAGCGGACCGGACCCAAGCTGGACGAGGCCGATGTGGTCGTCTCCGGTGGCCGAGGTCTGGGCGAGAAGGAGAAGTACGCCCTCATCGAGGATCTGGCCGGACTTCTGAACGGTGCCGCCGGTGCCAGCCGGGCCATCGTGGATGCCGGGTGGGTTCCCTACGCCCACCAGGTCGGCCAGACCGGCAAGACGGTCAAGCCGAACGTCTACCTGGCCTGCGGCATCTCGGGTGCCACCCAGCACCTGGTCGGCATGAAGAACTCGAAGCACATCGTGGCCATCAACAAGGACCAGGATGCGCCGATTCTGGCGGTGGCCGACCTCGGCATCGTCGGGGACGTGCACAAGGTGGTGCCGGCCCTGATCGAGGCCCTGAAGGCCCGTAGCTGAACCAGTAGTTCTGCCCCCTTTGGTCGACCCGCCAGACATCCAGCGGTTCTGGATGGGCGGTCGGAGAGAGGGTGCGATCAAGACCGGGATCCCAACACCGTTTGGGTCCCGGTCTTGTCGCGTCCAGGGGACTAGTCTTCGGGCGCGTTCAGCGCTGGGCCGGGCGCCCGTGAGTAGTGCTGGCTAGGACCGAAGTTGCTTTTCCCCACCATCGACTTCGCCATCTTCTTCGCCGTGGTCTACACGGTGCAGTGGCTGCTGAATCCGTACGCGGGGCCCTGGAAGGCCTTCATGGTGGCGGCCAGCTACTTCTTCTATGCCTGGTGGAACCCCCGCTTCGTCGTGCTGCTGGCGGCCGCCACGGTCATATCCGCCGTGGGCGGCCACCTGGTGCACACCTTCGAAGGCCGCAACAAGCGCATCGCCATGTGGTGCAGCGTCTCCCTCCTGCTCGGACTGCTGGGCTGGTTCAAATACGTCGGGTTTCTCACCGTCAACATCGACAACGTCTGTCACGCCATCGGTCTCGGCAATCCGCTGCCACTCATCCAGGTCACCCTGCCGATCGGCATCTCGTTCTTCACCTTCATGGCCATCAGTTATGTGGTCGACATCTACCGGGGCAACCTCCGACCGGCCCGGGGGATCGACGTCGCCGTCTACCTCTCGTTCTTTCCGCACCTGATTGCCGGACCCATCGTGCGGGGCACCGAACTGATCCCCCAGATCCGCAAGATGCGGAATCCCTCCGACGTCCACTACGTCGAGGCGTTCTGGCTCATTGCGGCGGGACTGGCCAAGAAGGTGGTGCTCTCTTCGTATCTGTCCTCGGCCATCGTCGATCCGGTCTTCGCCGATCCGAGACAGCACTCGGCCATCGAGGTGCTCTTCGCCATCTGGGGCTACGCCGTCCAGATCTACGCCGACTTCTCGGGCTACACCGACATCGCCATCGGGATCGCCCTGCTGATGGGATTCCGGTTCCCGGTGAACTTCCGCCGACCGTACTCGGCCGTCTCGCTTCAGGACTTCTGGCGCCGGTGGCACATCACGCTCTCGAACTGGCTCCGGGACTACCTCTACATTCCCCTCGGCGGCAACCGGGGTTCCGACGCCAAGGTCTACCGCAACATCATGATCACCATGATTCTCGGTGGCCTCTGGCACGGGGCAGCCTGGACCTTCGTGATCTGGGGGGCGTATCACGGCATCGGCCAGGTCATCGGCCACCGCCGCCGGGAGTTCCGGATCGCCCGGGGTCTGGCCGCCGAGCCGACCGGGACCTGGCGGGTGGCCTGGGCCCGGTTTGTCACCTTCCAGGTGGTCTGTCTGGGCTGGCTCTTCTTCCGGGCCACCTCGCTGGGTGGGGTCTGGGAGATGCTGAGCCGTCTGGTGGGTGGCTGGGGACCTTCTCCGCTGGTGACGCCGGTCGTGATCCTGGCGGTGGCCGCCGGCATCGCCAGCCAGTATCTGCCCGACCGCTGGCTGGCCCGGATCCTCGACTTCTTTGGCGACCTCCGCCCGGTCTTTCAGGGTGGCATTCTGGGGGGCGTGCTTCTTGCCATCACCACCCTCGGACCGGCCGGTGTCGCCCCGTTCATCTACTTCCGCTTCTAGACCATGAGTTCACCTTCGATCACCGAAGACGCCGGTCACCCCGGGCACGAGCGGTCCCGGGGAGAGTCGGACCACGCCGCACTCGTCTCCGCCGAGCGCCATGCCTTGCCATGGCGTCAGGTGTTTCTGATCGCGCTGATCTGTTTCGGGGTCTGGTTCGTGCTGGACGCACCCAGCCTGCAGCAGTCGGCCATCGACTCCCCGGTCGGTTTCCGGAGAACCGTCTCGATGGACGTCACCGGCCCGGTGGCCGCCCTGAGCCGAACCTTGCGATTCTCCGCACCGGTGTCGGTCGCCGACTCGGCCATGGGCCGCAGTGTCGGTGGCGGTCCGGCATTGGCCAAGCTTTCTGCCGCGGCCGAGAAGCGCCTGAAGGCCCTTCCGTTGGTTCCGGTCGCGGTGGCTTCACCGAACTCGGTGCTCAGCCCGTTGTTCCCGACCGAAAAGACGGCCGCCATCCCGGCCCTGCCGACCGATCCGACCCCGGCCAACCAGCTGCGGGTGCTCGTCATCGGCGACTCGATCGGACTTGACCTCGGCCAGCCGCTCGTGGCGGACCTGAATGCCACCGGAGTGGTGAACGCCCATCTCGACGGCTACGTCGATACCGGGCTGTCCCGTCTGGACTACTTCGACTGGCCGGCCGAGTTGCGGATCGACCTCGCCAACCACCAACCCCAACTCGTGGTCATCATGATGGGGGCGAACGACGACCAGTCGATCACCGGAGGAGCCGGCAACATCGTCTATGGCTCCCCGCAGTGGACCGCCGCCTATGGGGCCCGGGTCAACGACTTCATTCTCCAGGCCATGGGGTCCGGTGCGCACGTCATCTGGGTCGGGATGCCCACCATGGAGGATCCCAACCTGAACCAGCGTCTCCAGGGAATCAACCAGATCGACGAGTCGATCCTCGGCCAGTATCCGGGCAGCGCCTACTTCCTTCCCACCGTGCACTCCCTTGGCGGTCCCGGTGGAAAGTATGCGGCCTTCCTGCCCAACTCGGCTGGCGTGGAGGAGAACGTCCGGAGCACCGACGGGATCCACCTCACGCCGGCCGGCGGTGAACTGCTCTCCCAGAACGTCATCGCGACCATGAAGAGCCAGTTCCACCTCAACCTGCAGGCGACCCCGGCCGGCTGACGGACATCCGGACCCCGCCGGTTGCCCTATACCCCGCCGGTTGGTGCGGGGTGCGCCCAGGCGACCCCCAACCCCTCATCGACCGCCGATGGGCGGCGTCCGGTTCAGACCAACGGCCACGGATAGGGGGGACGGTCGCCCCGGGGCTCCGGAAACCACGGATGGTCGACCAGATGGTCGATCCGGGCGTCGAGCATGACGAGTTCGTCGACGTCCAGATAGGGAAGGAGCGCCTCGCCGACTGCTTCCCGGCGGGCCTTCAGATCCTCCATCAGCAGCTCCGGGATCTCCTCTCCGGCGAAGTCCCACAGCACGGTGCGCACTTTGGGCAGGTGGTGGAAGCACAGTCCGTGGTCGATACCCCAGATGTGTCCATCCGATCCCCGAAGGACGTGGCCGGACTTCCGGTCGGCGTTGTTGGCGACCAGGTCGAAGACGCACATGGCCCGGAGCGCCCGACCGAGCGCCCGGCTCTCCTCGGTGTCTTCGTCACGTTCTTCGTCGAAGAGCGTGAAGTAGTGCTCCTCGTAGTCGGCCTTGACGAAGAGCTGCAGCGATCCCTCGCCAAAGGGTCCCTCCCGGCGTTCCACGGTCGGGGGAACGAGGTCCCACCCCAGGGTGTCCGAAAGGACGCTGGCGGCCACTTCGCGTCGGTAGAGGCCACCGGGAAAGTCCCACAGGTCCTGCTCGCCACCGGCCGGCTTGTAGATGGCCTGCAGTTCGTCATCGCCCGGAGCCTCGACCGTCACGAGGAAAGTGGCGTTGGAACTCCACGGCATTCGTCCCTCGATGGTCAGCTCGCCGGTTTCGAGAAACGGACGCAACCCGTCGAGGGGAAGTCCGTTCTCGGGCGTCCAGCCGTTCACACGATCGGCGGGCGGTGCCCGTTGGTCCGGGGGCAGTCATGGCCGGCCGGATCGAGCGGCGAGCCGCACAGGGGACACGGTGGCCGACCCGACTCCACCAGGGTGGTGGCCTGGATGCAGAAGGCGGCGGCCTGTTCCCGGGTGACCGTCAGGCGGGCGATGGCACCGTTTTCCCCTTCGGCCACCAGCTCTTCGACGATGAGGACGATCCGGTCGTCGGCCTCGTCGTAGGAGACGCCGATGGTGCCGACCGCCCAGGCGGGCTCAAGGGGAAGTTCGAGTTCGAGGTCTTCGGGCAGATGACCTGGCCGGGCCTGGGCCTTCACGATGCCCGAGAGGTACTCGGCCATCATGGCCACCTGCTGCTTTTCGATCTTCAGGGTGAGCAGGACGTCGCCCTGGCGACACTGGAGCAGGAACATCCGGCGGCCAACTTCGCCGATCGTGCCCACCGTGAACCGGTCGGCGGTCAGGTCGTAGCCATCACTCATGCGGGTTGCTCCTCGGGCCGGTGGACGAAGGACGGTAGCGGGAAACGGGACGGGTTCGCAGGACAAAGGCCGGACCGGGCCGGGTGGCGGGAACGGGCACGTGTCCGGTCATCAGGCGATGGCCAGCTCGCTGAGCGGACCGGTGGAGTTGACCGCCAGGACGTGGGGACCGGCCGGGCTGTAGGCCAGGACCGAAGCCGAGCACGGGTTGACCGTCAGGCGCTGGAAGAGGTCGAGGGGTGTTCCGGCCGCCATGGCGACCGCCGCCTTGATCGGATCGGCGTGGGAGACGGCGACGACGGTCTCTCCGGGGTGGCGGGCCACCAGCCGGGCGATGGCGTCCGTGATGCGGGACTGCATCTCGAGGAAGGACTCGCCGCCGGGAAACCGGAAGCCGCTGGGGCTGCGCTGGACCTGGGTCCACTCGGGCTTCTTGGCGAGATCGGCCAGTTTGGCGCCGGTCCACTCACCGAACTCGCACTCGAGCAGTCCCCGGTCGGCCTGGACGGACAGCCCCAGCTTTCGGGCGATGGGGCGGGCCGTCTCCCGTGTTCGCTCGAGCGGCGAGGCATAGACGGCGACCGGAGCCCGCGTCGAGGCTTCGGCCAGGGCGACGATGCGATCGGCCACCGCCTCAGCCTGGGCGAGGCCTTCCTCCGAGAGATGGAGCCCCCGGGCCCGGCCGGGCAGGACCTGCCCG
>CAITPI010000019.1 GCA_903894295.1 uncultured Acidimicrobiaceae bacterium | reverse complement strand
AGCTGGGCCCCTTCCAGCATGCCCAGGCCGACGTCCGACTGGGTGCCGGTGAGGGGACCTTCGAGGCCGATCCGCCAGGGATGTCCACCGGACGGTCCGGCCTGTGCCGTCCCCTGGGTTGCGACAGTGAGGGAGGTGGTCAACAGGGCGGCGCCGGCCACGGCGATTCCCAGCGAGATGGCAAGACGGCGCATGAAGCTCCTTGGTCGAGGGTGGAGGTTGTTAGTTAATCGTTGATAACGATACGTGAGCAGGGCGGAAAGCGTCAAACACGTGCCGGCGTTGTGCGGATCCTGTGGCCCGCCGATCCGGCAACCTTCGGTGTCACGACCTGTTGCCGTCTGACGACGCGTTCATCCAACCGCACGGTCGGTCCGGTCCGACCGACCCGGCGAAGGTTGGTGCAACTCTTCAATCTTCGACCCGGGTAGTGGTCCGTGGAAGATGTCCCCGTTGGAGAAGATGGCCACCCGGGCCGGTGTGGGGATGTCAACGACGAGATCGTCGGCCAGTTCGAACGTCCGGGTGGCCCATCCTTCGGGAAGGGTCCGGCCAACCTCGGGTTCGGGCGCGTCACCGAGACTGGCCCCGGTGGCCTGGGGCAGCAGGAACGTCCCGTCTCCGAGGTCGATCGCCTCGAGGGTCCGCCCACCGGCGAAGTAGACCCGGTGGTGCTTGGTGACAGGAAGCACCATGACCTGGTCGAAGCCGGACTCCCGGCGGCCGGGTCGGGCCACGAGGGAGAAGTGATGGTTGCCGACCGCCATCGTCTCGACCGGGCCGTCGCTGGCTGCGCCGGGCGAACGTGAGAAGAACGCCGCGTCATGGGCGCTGCGACCGACACCCGACTTCCGGAATCCCCCGGGAACCACCAGGGCGACGTACTCCTCCCGGGAGATGGGCTCGACCGACAGCCAGATGCCGAAGTCGGCGGTGTTCATCAGTTCGCCGTAGGTGTCGAGACCACCGAGGGTCCAGTTGTCGGTCCAGGCCGGATTGCCGCCAAGGCGGGTCATCACGTCGGTGATACTGGTCATGGCGACCTCCCCGGTACCGGCGCCCGAAAGCAGTCCGGTCGCCTCCGGTCAGGTTACGCCACCCGGCTCAACTGATGGTCAGGGAGAACAGTTCCGACTGGATCGGTTTGGTGGGTGATGTCCTGTCGGTCACGATTCCCACGGCCGTGATGAGGGGCCATCGAAGATGACCCTGGACCCTCGAAAGTTTCCGGTGACTTCGCCGGGAAGAATCCGGAATTTTTTCTGCCTGTGGTGGTACTTTCGCTTCATCATCGGGGGGTCCCGGACCGGGGTGCACAACGCCGGCCGACGAATGAAAGAGAGGTAACTCCATGCCGGAGGGAATCGATTTCGAGGAGCCCGGCGCTCCCCACTACCGGACCGACGAGGAGCATCTCGCCTCGATGGGTTACAAACAGGAGCTGAACCGCTCCTGGTCGGGGTTCAACAACTTCGCCATCTCGTTCTCGATCATCTCGATCCTGGCCGGTTGCTTCACCACGTTCTCGTCCGGTTGGAACGGTGGTGGCCCGGCCGCCATGGCCTGGGGCTGGCCGATCCTGGCGGCCCTGATCCTCTGCATCGGCCTCTGCCTCGCCGAGTTGGTCTCGGCCTATCCGACCTCCGGTGGCATCTACTGGTGGGCGGCCCGGCTCGGTGGCCCGAAGGCGGGCTACTACACCGGCTGGTTGAACCTGATCGGCCTGCTGGCCATCGTGGCCTCGGTGGCCTATGGCTGTGCCACCTTCTTCGACCTGCTGCTGGGCTTCTTCTCCACCAGCTACCACTCGGGGAACCTGCACACGATCTTCTACTACTTCCTCGCCATCCTGGTGATCGCCGCGGTGGTCAACATCTTCTCCAGCCAGCTGCTGGCCTGGATCAACAACATCTCGGTCTGGTGGCACGTGTTCGGCGCCGCCATCGTGGTGCTGATCCTCATCTTCGTCCCGGCCCACCACGCCAGTGCCTCCATGGTCTTCACCTCGACGGTGAACAACACCGGCTTCTTCAACGGCAAGACCAGCGGCTTCGGCTTCCTGATCGTGGTCCTGCCGATCGGCGGCCTGCTCACCCAGTACACGATCACCGGGTACGACGCTTCGGCCCACCTCTCGGAAGAGACCAAGGGTGCCGGCGACAAGGCGGCCAAGGGCATGTGGCGGTCGATCTTCTACTCGGCCATCGGCGGCTGGATCCTCATCCTGGCTTTCCTCTTCGCCGTGCAGAACGAGGCCAAGGTGACTGCCGGCGGCGGCGGTGTGGCCGTCATCTTCGCCCAGGCCCTGACCTCCAGGTGGGGCGGCACGGTGCTGTCGATCTCGGCCGTCGGCCAGTTCTTCTGCACCATGGCCTGCATGACCTCATGCTCCCGGATGCTCTTCGCCTTCTCCCGGGACGGCGCCGTGCCCGGCCACAGAATGTGGTCGTCGGTCAGCGCCAAGAAGGTTCCCGTTTACGGTGTGATCCTGACCGCCGTGATCAGCGTGATCATCACCTCGCCCGCCCTGATCCCCGTGGATATCAACGGCGCCCCGGTGCCGGTCGCCTTCTACGCCGTCGTTTCGATCGGCGTCATCGGGCTTTACTGGTGCTTCATCATCCCGATCTGGCACCGCCTGAAGATGGGCGACGATTTCAAACCGGGCACCTGGAACCTCGGCAGCCGGTATCGGTGGATCGCCATCGTGGCCATCGTCGACACCGTGCTGGTGACGGTCATGGCCTTCATGCCCACCTCGAACCTCGGCGTGCCGTGGCAGTCGGGCTTTGCCTTGAAGTACGT
>CAITPI010000018.1 GCA_903894295.1 uncultured Acidimicrobiaceae bacterium | reverse complement strand
CGGAGGCGGCAACTCCTAGGGTGGTGCGATGCGCGTGACATTCACCGGCACCGTGATCGAGTGGCGGGGCCCCGCCCCGTTCTTCTTCGTGCCGGTGTTAGAAACCGCCCGCAAGGTGACCGCCGACGCCGCATACCTGCTCACGTATGGATGGGGTGTCATCCCGGTGGTGGCCACCATCGGCCGCACCACCTGGACCACGTCGCTCTTTCCCAAAGACGGAACCTATCTGGTGCCCATCAAGGCTGCGGTCCGGACCGCCGAAGGCATCGGACTCGACGACGATGTGACGGTCGAACTCGGGCTTGGGGCCGACGGGGACTGACCGGGCGACACGGGCAGTCCTCCAACGAGTCCCGCCTACCCCTTGGCGATGACCGGCCCCAGAAGACCGACGGCCACCCGGGAACGTAGACCGGGATCTTTCCTCCGCTGTCCGAGTCGGCTGGCGACCACTTCGGTGGCGATCAGTGCGCCGGCGGCAAGAATCGTGGGGTGACGGGGCAGTTTTGCCAGCTCACCACGGGCAATCCCGGCATCCTTGGCCATCAGGGCGAGGGCGAACTCGTAGTGGGCCACACAGGCTGCCGTCATGGAGGAACGGTGCTTGTCCAGAAACCGACGGTGGGAGACCAGATCGGCTTCGGTGACGGCCGTGACCCGGAATCCGGCGTGCTGGACGTAGCGGTAGAAGGGGTGGGGCGCAAGGACCACCGGTGCCTGGTCGGCGCAGCGAAGCCAGAGGTCCCAGTCTTCGGACATCAGGAGGTCCGTGTCGAAGTACAGCTCGTCGCCAACCACCGAACGTCGCACCACGGCCATCGGGACCGCCGGCACGTTGAGCCAGCGCATCATCTCCGGCGTGGCCCGGGCCGGTGGCCGGAACGTCACCAGACGGCCCGTGCTCTCGATGGAGACCTCGTGGTAGCCATAGACAACCCCGATGGACGGCCGCAGTGCTTCAGCCGCTGCGCTGGCCGCTCCCGGGAGCCAGAGGTCATCGTCGTCACAGAACCCGACCAGATCGCCCCGGGCCACGTCAATCCCCCGGTTGCGTGCTGCCGCCGCACCTTGTGGGACATCGTTGCGCAGCACAACGACCCGTGGGTCGGCCGAAAGGCGGTCGAGGACTTCGGCAGTGGGAGCCTGGGAGCCATCGTCGACGACCACGACTTCCACCGGCGGTCCGGTCTGGTCCAGTACGGATCGAACGGCAGTTTCCAGCCGGTCGGGCCGGTTGTGGGTGGGGACCACCACGCTCAGCAACTCGGTCACCGACCACCACACTTCCCTGGTCTCCGCTTCCGGAGAACGCCGATCAACCGGACCCACTCATGAAACACCCGCATGGTCACTGCAACCACAACAGCCCAACTCTACCGCTGGCCCCCTGGCCTTTCGCCAGAGACAGGAGGAGAACGTCCGGTCACTCTCCACCGTGACGAACCTGGAGGACTGTTCCAACCCCGTCAATGATTTCAATCGCCCGACGCGCAGAACAGACGCGTAGAACAGACGCGTCGAAACCATCGATGACGGCGGGCCGGCGGTAGACGTTCATTGACTGCCCCGGTCCCGTCTCGGGCACGAAGGGCGAGAATCACTTGGGCCATCCCGTGAACTTCGCTATTGCGTTCCTCAACGAAAATGGTTCACGCGTTGTTGGCTACATTCGTCGCTACCGTGCTGATCCCGACAAGTCCTCCGGCCGCATCCTTCGCCGCACTGCGAACCTTCAGTGTCTGACGAACCCGTGCACCAGCATGACGAACGGGTCAGCCTGGCCACCATCGCCACCGGGTGGCTGCGCATCGGGGTCACCGGTTTCGGGGGGCCTCCGGCCCACATTGCCATGTTCCGGTCACTGTGTGTTGACCGCCACCAGTGGCTCACCGCCCCGGAGTTCGAGGACGCCATTGCGGCGACCAACCTCCTGCCCGGGCCGGCGTCGACCCAACTTGCCATCTACTGCGCGTGGCGACTTCGCGGCCGGACCGGAGCCATCCTGGGTGGCCTCTGTTTCATCGTGCCTGGCCTCATCCTGATTCTTGGCCTGGCCTCCGTCTTTCTGGCGTCCCATCCGCCTTCGTGGATTCTGGGAGCGGCGGCCGGCGCCGGCGCAGCCGTCCCGGCCGTGGCCGCCCATGCGGCCGACGGCCTCAGGAAGCCAAGTTGGCATCGGGCCGGTGAGTCGGGCCGTCGGGCCCGTTGGCTCGTCTATGCCTCGGCCGGGGTTCTCGGCGCAATCTTCGTCGGAGCTTCCCTCGTCCTGTTGATCGTCGGACTCGGGGTCGCCGAGGTGCTTCTGACCCACACCCGAGGCAACGGTGCCGGTCCGAGAGGGCACCGCGCCATCCTCACGTGGCCCGTGGCCACCGTCACGCCTCTGATCAGTGGGGGCGTGGCCGCTCTGGCCTGGGTCGCCTTGAAGGTTGGTGCACTCTCCTATGGCGGAGGGTTTGTCATCGTGCCCCTGATGCAACACGATGCGGTCGTCACCTACCACTGGATGACCGGTGGCCAGTTTCTTGATGCTGTGGCCCTCGGCCAGATCACTCCCGGTCCGGTCGTCCAGACCGTGGCCGTTGTGGGATACGCCGCCAGTGGTCTCGGCGGAGGGTTGCTGGCGGCCCTGGTGGCGTTCACGCCGTCGTTTCTCTTCATTTTGCTCGGAGCCCGGCATTTCAACCGGATCCGCACCGCACCACGGATCCAGGCATTCTTCTTCGGGGCCGGCGCCACCGTGATCGGCGCCATCGCCGGTTCGGCCGTCACGCTCGCCCTTGAGTGGCAACACCTGTGGCAAGTTGGCCTCGCGGTGGTCGCCGCAGGAGGGCTCTTTCTCCTGAGGCGCAGCGTGGTTCTGGTCTTGTTGTTCTGCGCCGCAGCAGGGATCGTCGCCTCGCTTGTCGGCTGGCCGACCTGAGCGCCATCAACTGGTCTGGCTGCCCCGGGATCGCCGGGGTTGGTCCAATCGATCACGCCGGATTGGCGACGCACCCGGCGGGTGCCCGTCCGACAGGAGTCGGTTTTCTTCATCCGGGGATCCGGCCACAAGTGAGCGCCTGATGGAGGAACGACAACGCGTTGCCGCGTCGACGGTGGGTCCTCCGAGCGGACACCATGGATATCTCCTCCCCGGAAACCCTTTCGAACGCAGACCGAGGGGCCGGGAAAAACCCGGTTGTGCCGACGGCGTAGCCTGACGTTGTGCCCACTCGTTACGACATCTCCCTGGCATCGCTGGGCGAGTTGCTTGCCGATGAACCGGCCTACCGGACCAAACAGGTCTGGACGGGCCTGCACGGGAAGTTGCGGACTCCTCTCGAGATGACCGACCTGCCGGTCGACCTGCGGTCCCGCCTTGAAGTGATCCTGCCGACGGCCCTCCGGGAAAAGGAACGGTCCGTGGCCGACGACGGCGAGACCATCAAGTGGCTGTTCGAGCTCGACGGCGGGGCACGGATCGAGACGGTGCTGATGGCGTATCCGGACCGGGTGACGGCCTGCGTGTCGTCCCAGGCCGGGTGTGCCATGGACTGCCAGTTCTGCGCCACCGGACAGGCCGGCTTCACCCGCCAACTCACGACCGGCGAGATCATCGAACAGGTCGTCACGGCCGCCCGGGAGGCCCTGCCCCGACGACTGTCCCGCATCGTCTTCATGGGCATGGGTGAACCCCTGGCCAACTACGACCGGGTGTGGGCCGCCGTTCGGCGCCTGCATGAGGACCTCGGATTCTCGGCCCGCCACCTCACCATCTCGACGGTCGGCATCATCCCCGGGATCCGTCGCCTCACCGACGAGGACCTTCCGGTCAATCTGGCCGTCTCACTCCATGCGGCCAACGACGAACTGCGCAACCGGTTGGTGCCCATCAACCGGCGCTACCCCCTCGCCGCGCTCGGCGAGGCCTGTCAGGAGTACGTGGAAAAGAGTGGACGCCGGCTTTCCTTCGAGTGGGCGCTGATTGACGGGGTGAATGACCGCCCGTCCGATGCGGCCGAGTTGGCCGCATTCGCCCGGCCACTACGGGCCCACGTCAACCTGATTCCCCTCAATCCCACTCCGGGCTACCTGGTGCAGGGAACGCCCAGGGCCGGCGTGCGGGACTTCCGTTCGCTGCTCACCGGGCTCGGGGTCAACGCCACCGTGCGGATCACCCGGGGCCAGGACATCGCGGCCGCCTGCGGACAACTCGCCTCCGTCCCCCGGGATCACCCAACCGGGCCGCGGGGATCGGGAGTGCCGGTTCGACTGGTCACAACCGAAGGCCAGAACAGGAGCCGGGACATCACCGAAGATGGGAGGATCTGAACGCCGTCGTCCGGAGTCTTGGCAAGTGTTGGGTAGTCTTCGCCATGGCCTGGTTGACGACGCGCTTCCCATCCGAGGGCTCACCGGGCGCCGCCGGGATCAGTGCGTTGTTCCGTTCCTCGTCACCGGATGACCGGCCGAAGAACGTACTCCGACCCACGACCGGCGAGGTCGTTGGATGATCGTCCTTCTCCACGGAGTGCCCGAGACCGCTGCGATCTGGGAGCCCCTCCGGGCCGAACTCACGGTGGAATCGACCGCTCTCGCCTTGCCCGGCTTTGGCTGTCCGAGGCCGGACGGGTTCTCTGCCACCAAAGACGAGTACCTGGCCTGGCTGGCGGCGGAACTGGCCAGCTTCTCCGAACCGGTGCATCTCGTCGGTCATGACTGGGGCGCTGCCCTCACCTACGGCATCGCCACCCGACACGGCGAGCTTCTGGCGTCGTGGATCACCGATGGGCTGTCCGGGGTCCATCCGGACTACGTGTGGCACGATTTCGCCCAAACCTGGCTGACGCCCGGTGAAGGCGAGGCCTTCTGGGACCGGCTGCTCACATCCGAACTGGCGAACCGGGCCGCCATCTTCGAACTCTCGGGTGTCGGCCATGACGACGCCGTGGCGCTGGCTGGAGCCCAGGACACCGTCATGGCCGGATGCATTCTGGATCTCTACCGTTCGGCCAACCCCAACATCGCGGCAACCTGGGGCGTGGAGGCCGAGCGCGCTTACGCTCCCGGACTCATCCTTCCCTGTGGTGACGACCCGTTCGACACCCTGGAGATGACCGAAGTCATGGCCGACATGGTCGGAGCCGGGGTTCACCCGGTGGCCGGTCTCGGGCACTGGTGGATGCTGCAGGCGCCGGCCGAGATGGCCCGGACCATCGAAGCCTTCGTCCGTTCCGTTGACGATCGGGCCGGCTGAAGCGTCCGGCCATCCCGTCTGCCACCTAGCGGCCGGTTGCCACCGTGCGTTCGAGGTCGAGCAGCTGGGCCTTGCGGTCGAGGCCGCCGCCGTAGCCTCCGAGTCCTCCACCGGTGGCGATCACCCGGTGGCAAGGCACAATGATGGCCACCGGGTTGTGGCCGTTGGCTGTTCCGGCCGCCCGGAAGGCCTTGGGGCGACCGACCGCCCGGGCCAACTCGGCATAGGAGCGGGTCTCGCCGTAGGGGATGGCCGCCAGGGCGGCCCAGATCTCCCGCTGGAAGTCGGTGCCGGACAACTCGACGTCGAGGTCGAAGGTCGTTCGGTCTCCGGCGAAATACTCCCCGAGTTGCACCACGGCATCGCCAAACGCCCGGCCATCGTGCACCCAGTGTTCCCGGTCCACTGCCGGATGGGTCTGGCCTTCCATCTCGAGGTACCTCAACTCGTCCGTGGAACCGGCCAGGGTCAAGGGGCCGAGGGGGCTGTCGATACTGCGCCAGAACATGGTCGCCATGCCGCCACGATACCGCCGGCGGGACCGGTCGGTCCGTTGCCAACGACCGTCTCCGACGTCGGGGAAATGAGCGGGCAGTAGGCTGAAGGCGCCACGGACACCGCCCACGGTGATCACGGTGTCGCCCAGGAGGATGTTGCCATGACCCGTAACCGCAACGACGAGCAGATCCGGTTTGTCATCCAGATTTCGGTCTCGGATGTGGAGCGCTTCAAGGAGATCGCCGCCCGTTGCGTCGAGGTGAGCCGATCCGAGCCCGGGACCCTCCTTTACGACTGGTACCTCGACGAAGAGGCCGGCACGGCCCGCCTGTATGAGGCCTACGAGTCCGTGGATGCCGTGATCGCCCACGCCACCGGACCGGTCTTCACCGATGTCGGCGTGCCCCTGATGGAAGTGGCCACCTTCGAACAGGTCGAGTGCTTTGGTGACGCCGCCCGTCTGGCCAAGGGTCAGGCGTTCTGGCCCACCACCTACTGGGGTGTCCCCTTCGCCTCACTGGACTCATAGGCCGTGGCCGTCCTTCAGCCGCTGAATGCGGCCCGGGATGTCGGAGAGTCGGTCACCCTGGAGGCCATCGAACGCCTGCGGGTCGAACTCGGTCGCCAGGTCCGCCACTCCATCGGCTTCCCGGAAGAACCCCTGGCCGCGTGCGAAGATCCCGAACTCGCCTACTTCCCTCCCGATTCGGTGACCCGCCAGATCCACCTCGACCTGCCGGCCATGTTGGTCGGCGGGCTCTCGGCCCTCCTCCTCCAGATGCTCCACCCCCTGGCCATGGCCGGCGTGGCCCGGTTCTCCGACTACAAGAACGATCCCCTCGGACGCCTGGAGCGGACCGGCATGTTCGTGGGGGCCACGACGTTCGGAACCAAGGTCGAAGCCAGGGCCGCCATCGACCAGGTGCAGCGCATCCACCGCGCCGTCACCGGCACCGCCCCCGACGGCCGGCCCTACTCGGCGACCGATCCCGACCTTCTGCGGTGGGTCCACGCCGCCGAGGTCCGGTCGTTTCTGGCCGCCGCCGTCCGATACGGCCCAACCCCGCTGTCACCCGCCGCACAAGACGCGTACCTGGCCGAGATGGCCCGGGTGGGTCTCGATCTCGGGGCCGGGTGGGTCCCGACCAACCGTCAGGAGTTGGCCGCCTACTTCGACTCGGTGCGGCCCGAACTGAAGCTGACGGCCGAGGGTCGCGAGGCCCGTAACTTCGTCCTGCGGGGAGTCGGTCGCTGGCCGCATGAACTCGGCACCTACGCCCTTCTGGTCAGCGCCGCCACCGGCTTGTTGCCCACCTGGGCCCGGAGGCAGCTGCGTCTCCCCGCCTGGCCCGACACCCTGGCCGTGCGCCCGGCCACCATCGCCATAACATCCGCCGTCCGCTGGGCGAACCGACCGGCCTGAACGCTCCGTCCGCCGAGGGGAGTCTCGTGAAGTCTTCGTGTGCCTTCCCCCGGGGCGCGATCCCGCACCACCGACCGGGGAACGAGTCGCCGGAGACGAGGCGTCACACAGTGTCAGTAGGGCGGATCGAGCACCGTGCGGATGATGGCGCCCATCTGGTCGATCTCGGTCAGGAAACCGTCGTGTCCGGCCGGTGAGTCGATCACGGCAGCCGGGCGACGGCCCGGCAGCATGGCGGCGAGTTTCTGCTGCAATGCGAAGGGGTAAAGGCGGTCCGAGTTGATGCCGGCCACCGCCACTTCGGCCGTCACCCGGGACAGGGCAGCCGGCACCCCACCGCGGTCCCGACCCACATCGTGCAGGCTCATGGCCCGGCTCAGGGTGATGTAGGTATTGGCGTCGAACCACGAGGCCAGCTTGGCTCCGTGATGGTCGAGGTAGGACTCCACGGCAAAGCGGCCACCGCGGTAGGGATCCTCGTTCCCCTGGGGCCGCCGGCCGAAGCGGTCCTCGAACTCGGCTTCGGTCCGGTAGCTGTACTGGCCGATGCCCCGGGCGATCGCCATTCCCTGTTCGGGTATCTCACCGGTGCGCCAGTACTCCCCGCTCCGGAACGCCGGGTCGGCCTGAATGGCCCGGATCTGCAGTCCGCTGAGGGCGATCTCGTCCGCCGTCGACCACGCCCCGATGGCAATCACCACGGCCCGCTGGAGCCGATCGGGAGAACCCACACACCATTCGAGGACCCGCATACCTCCCATGGATCCACCCACCACGGCGGCAAAGACCCCGATGCCGAGTGCATCGGCCAGGGCCACTTCGGCCGCCACCTGGTCCCGGATGGTGAGGACCGGAAACCGGGCTCCCCACGGGTCCCCATCGGGGGCCGGCGAAACCGGTCCGGTCGTTCCCTGGCATCCACCCAGGACGCTCGGGCACACCACGTAGTAACGATCGGTGTCGATGGGTCGACCGGGACCGATCAACCCGTCCCACCAGCCGACCTTGGCGTGGCCGGGACCCGCCGGGCCTGCGGCGTGTGATCCGCCCGTCAGGGCGTGGAGCACCAGGACGGCGTTCGACCGGTCGTCATTCAGTGCACCCCAGGTTTCGTACGCCATCGTGACCGAGGGAATGGCTTCGCCACTTTCCGTCACGAACGGACCGGAGCCACCCGCCGCCGACGTGGAGTCCGGGCCGAAGAGGGTGACGAACATCCGCTGCCCCGGATCGTCTCCGGGGCGCCACAGATCGGAGGTGGGAGGCTCTCCCTGGCTCACGCGCCGCTGGCGGCAAACCCGGTCTCGAGGTCGGCCAGAATGTCCTGGATCGACTCGAGGCCGATGCAGAGGCGGACCAGATCGGGGCTGACGCCTGTCGAGACCTGCTCGGCTTCGGTGAGTTGCGAGTGCGTCGTGGACGCCGGGTGGATGGCCAGACTGCGGACATCTCCGACATTGGCCAGGTGGCTGAAGAGTTCCAGACCCTCGATGAACTTCTTGCCGGCTTCGGCGCCGCCCTTGATGCCAAAAGCCAGAATGGCCCCACCACCGTTGGGCATGTACTGCTGCTGACGGGCGTGCCACCGGCTCGACTCCAGGCCGGGATAGGCCACCCACTCGACCTCGGGGCGGCTCTCCAGCCACGTCGCCACACTCTGGGCGTTGGACACGTGGCGCTCCATGCGCAGGCTCAGGGTTTCGACTCCCTGGAGGAAGAGGAACGAGTTGAACGGGGTGATGGCCGGCCCGATGTCCCGGAGGTACTGCAGCCGGGCCTTCAGGACGAAGCGGGCCGGGAACAGGGCCTCGGGCAGCTGCCCGAACACGAGACCGTGGTAGCTCGGGTCGGGCTCGGTGAAGCCGGGGAACTTGCCGCTTCCCTCGTAGTCGAACGTGCCTCCATCGACGATGATGCCGCCGATCGAGGTGCCGTGGCCACCGATGAACTTGGTGGCCGAGTGCACGACGATGTCGGCCCCGTGGCGCAGCGGGTTGCAGAGGTACGGCGAGGCCAGGGTGTTGTCAACCACCAGCGGCACACCGTTGGCGTGGGCAAGGGCGGACACTCCGGCGAAGTCCAGCACGTCGCCCTTGGGGTTGCCCAGCGACTCGGCGTAGAACGCCTTGGTGTTCGGTCGCACGGCGGCCGCCCAGGCGTCAAGGTCGTCGGGATCCTCCACAAAGGAGACGTCGATGCCGAGCTTGGGCAGCGTGTAGTGGAACAGGTTGTAGGTACCGCCGTACAGGGAGGCGGAGGAAACGACGTGACCACCGTTCTCAGCCAGGTTCAGGAGGGCGACCGTTTCGGCGGCCTGCCCGGAGGCGAGTGCCAGGGCGGCCACGCCACCTTCAAGGGCGGCGATGCGCTCTTCGAAGACGGCCTGGGTGGGGTTCATGATCCGGGTGTAGATGTTGCCCAGTTCGGCCAGACCGAACAGGTTGGCGGCATGTGTCGTGTCCCGGAAGGTGTAACTCGTCGTCTGGTAGATCGGTGTGGCCCGGGCCCCCGTCGTCGGGTCCGGCTCGGCTCCGGCGTGGATCTGGCGGGTTTCGAAGCCCCATTCGGCCATCTGGTCATCCTCCTTGGCAACTCTGGTCGGTCACGGTGACCCTCGATGTGAGTTGAGTGGACAGCCTTTCAAACTTGACCCATTTGGTCAAGTTTGTGAATGCCCAGGAACATCCGCCGGGAAGGTGGACCGCCGCCGTGGAACAGGCGTACCGGCGAGGACACCCGGCGCCGGAAACGCCCTGGGTCCCGGAAGGGGTCGTCACGTCGGCGCGCCCGGCCTCAACCCACCGGCTTGCCCCCGGCACACCACGGATTGTCCGGTACTCCGGCGCACGGGTTCGGCATGTTCGGGATGCCCTTGGGCAACGGATGCATCACGATCCGGGTCACCGTGGGGTACGTCGATCCGGCCGGACAGGTACCAAAACCGGTGTCACAGAGCACCTGGGCGAGCAACGGTCCACCGGTGACGGCCGAGGTCGACGGTGCCCCACAGGTCGGGTAGGACTGTTCGAGATCGGCTGGGGCACTGCCCTTCGGGGCCACGTTGCTGCGGAAACAGTTGCGGGGCTGGCCGGTATCCAGGGTGATCATGCCGTAGTCGGCGTTGCCCGGGTTGCCGAAGAAGGCGTTCCCCCGGAACGTGTTGTTGACCAGGGCATTTCCCATGGGGTCGTAGACGCAGCCGAACCCGGGGGTTTCGACGCCGCCGGTCCCCGAACACGACTGGTTGTACTCCGGTGTGCTCGAGTCGGGATAGGGAACCATCAGCATTCCCCAGGCTCCGTTGTCGGCGAAGACGTTGTCCATCACCGTGTCGTTGCGGCCACCGGACAGGGTCATGCCGGTGCCGACCGGACCCTGACTGGCCGTCCCCGCCTGGGGGACGTTGGGGTCGTTGTTGTCGTGCGAGTAGTTGTGCCAGAAGACCCAGCACGAGTGGGTGTGGGTGATCGGGCTGATGCCACCGTTGGGGCAGGCTCCGTTCTGCGGGGCGGGCGGATCTCCGTTGATCTGGGTGTTGGTGTCGAACCCGTCCTTGTTGTGGTCGAACTGGGAGTTCTCGATCACCATGGTGCCGCCCGAGTTGGTACCCGAGTAACCAAGGGCGCTGTACTCCATCCAGGCATGGTTGACGGTGACGTCGCACACCATCTGGCAGGCTCCGATGTAGAGCCCGGAGTCGTTGAAGTTGCTGGCGTAGGTCTGGTCCAGCAACGCCGGTCCCGCCGCGTCCGACGAGAAGATTCCATACGCCGCCGCGGTGGACTCGCCCCCGTAGTAGGTCGACGTGGCCGTCAGGTAGGAGCCGAAGTAGCCCTTCATCCCGATCCTGGCGCTGTTGTCCCCGCCGTTCCACCAGATCTCGTTTCCGGCGTCACCGCTGCCGGAGAGGAAGTTGCATGCCGACAGGTTCTGTATCGACACCCCGTTGGCCTTCCAGACCACGATCCCGTTCCGTCCGGCCGGCTTTCCATTCGGCCCGGGTGGCCCGAACTCCTGGTCACCGGCGGCGCTCGAGCACTCCGGGGCGCCGGGTCTGGTTCCGTCCACCACGACCCCCGAACGGCTCATGCCCCGAAGATGGAGACGCGGCACGGTGATGGTGACGCCACCGGTGGCACCGTTTTTGGCGTTCGGATTCTCACCAGCCAGGTCCGAGGTCTCGTGGTAGTCCCCCGGGGCCACCAGGATCCAGTCTCCGGGCCGGGCGGCGTTCACCGCCGCCTGAATCGATGCATACCGGCCTCGGTGGCCATGGAAGGTTCCCACCAGCAGGACCCGACCGGAGTCGGACGTTGAAGCCGTGGGGGTAAGTGACGTTGTCGTGGTGGTCGACGAGGAAGACGAACTGCAGGCCGACAGGGGGACGCCCACCAGAAGCGCCACCGCGCCGGCCGCCGACGCCCGAAACGGTTTCCGAACCACCCGCATCCCGAACCCTCCTTGCCGATCCCCGGGGCACTGAACATCCACCCGCCAACCCACGCGGTCCGGTCGCCACAACAACCACAAACCGGTGGCGGGACTGCCCTCCACACTGCGTTCCGAGCGTATCCCCGGGCACCGGGAAGTGTCGGGAATGGCCCATGGCGGATCGGCTTCGGCGGCGGCGGAAGGTTCCCGCCCTTTACCGCCACCGCAACGGTCCGCGCCGCGGGCAACCGGAGTGGGCCGGACCTCGCTCCGAAGGTGTGAAACACGCCCTTCTCCCACTAACATTGGAGATTCAGGCTTCCGGGTTGACCGAGATGTCGACCCGGCACCATTGCCCCCACCCTCATCTGGCCCGGGGCAGCCAGACCGTCGAAGGAGACACCATGCCAGACCAGCCGTTTACCGACTTCAAGGTCGCCGATCTTTCGCTCGCCGATTTCGGTCGCCTCGAAATCGAGATGGCCGAGCACGAGATGCCGGGTCTGATGGCCATGCGGGCCGAGTTCGGCGCCAGCCAGCCTCTGAAGGGCGCCCGGATCACCGGATCGCTCCACATGACGATCCAGACCGCCGTGTTGATCGAGACCCTGGTGGCCCTCGGGGCCGAAGTCCGCTGGGCCAGCTGCAACATCTTCTCCACCCAGGACCATGCCGCCGCCGCCGTGGCGGTGGGTCCGAACGGAACCATCGAGAACCCCGCCGGCACGCCGGTCTTCGCCTGGAAGGGCGAGACCCTCGAGGAGTACTGGTGGTGCACCGAACAGGCACTGCTGTGGCCGGACGAAGGTCCCACGATGATCCTGGACGACGGTGGCGACGCCACGTTGCTCGTGCACAAGGGCGTGGAGTACGAGAAGGAGGGATCGGCACCCGATCCGTCCACGGCCGACAACGAAGAGTTTGCCGTCGTCCTCACCCTGCTCACCAAGAGCCTCAGCGAAGACTCCAACCGCTGGACCTCGATCGCCAACGGCATCAAGGGTGTCTCCGAGGAGACCACCACCGGCGTGCACCGTCTCCTCGAGATGGAGCGGGCCGAAGAACTCCTCTTCCCCGCCATCAACGTCAACGATGCCGTCACCAAGTCCAAGTTCGACAACAAGTACGGCTGCCGCCACTCGCTGATCGACGGCATCAACCGGGCCACCGACGTCCTGATCGGCGGCAAGATGGCCGTCGTGTGTGGTTTCGGCGACGTGGGCAAGGGCTCGGCCGACTCCCTGCGGGGCCAGGGCGCCCGGGTGGTTGTCACCGAAGTCGACCCGATCTGCGCCCTGCAGGCGGTCATGGAGGGCTACGAGGTCCTGACCCTCGAAGACGTTGTCAGCACGGCCGACATCTTCATCACGACCACCGGAAACAAGAACGTGATTACCGCCGACCACATGGCCCAGATGAAGCACCAGGCCATCGTGGGCAACATCGGGCACTTCGACAACGAGATCGACATGGCCGGCCTGATGGCCCTCGAAGGAGTCACCCGGGTCAACATCAAGCCCCAGGTCGACAAGTGGATCTTCCCCGACGGCCACGCCATCATCGTCCTCTCCGAGGGCCGGCTGCTCAACCTGGGCAACGCCACCGGCCATCCCAGTTTCGTGATGTCGAACTCGTTCACCAACCAGACCATGGCCCAGGTCGAACTCTTCACCAACAGCATGGACTACGAGAACAAGGTCTATGTGCTGCCGAAGCACCTCGACGAGAAGGTGGCACGCCTGCACCTCGACGCCCTCGGCGTGAAGCTCACGACGCTCACCCCGGAGCAGGCCGACTACATCGGCGTCCCGGTCGAGGGTCCCTTCAAGGCAGACACCTACCGCTA
Source organism: uncultured Acidimicrobiaceae bacterium (assembly GCA_903894295.1). Taxonomy (GTDB): domain Bacteria; phylum Actinomycetota; class Acidimicrobiia; order Acidimicrobiales; family RAAP-2; genus Bog-756. Next base: position 45,052 of record CAITPI010000018.1, on the reverse strand, counting down.
CTGAGTCGGCGGGGTTCAGCCCAGGAGTTGTTGCCCATCGTGGGGTCGGTACCGTTGCCGACCCCACGATGCTTTTTCCGGCCGGATGCCGCTTCCGGTCACGTTCCCACGGAGCAAAGATGACCCCTCCTCCTTTGACGCACGACATCCCGGAATCACCAGGTCAGACCGCCACCCGCTACGAGGTGGACCAACAGGTGGCCACCATCACGCTGTTCCGGCCCGAGCGCCTGAACGCCTGGACCCGGGTCATGAACGCCGAGTACCGGGCCCATCTGGAACGTGCCGCGGCCGATCCTGCGGTCCGGGTGATCGTGGTCACCGGAGCCGGACGCGGCTTCTGCGCCGGAGCCGAGTCCGACGAACTCCAGGGTCACGTGGACCGGGGCAGTTACGACGCCGGAGCACCCGATGACCTGGCCACGCCCGGCCAGGGCGTCCGGCCGGAGTTCGATGCCGAACTGGCCTACCACTTCGGCATACCCAAACCGGTCATCGCCGCCATCAACGGTCCGGTGGCCGGCATCGGCTTCGCCCTCGCCTGCTACTGCGACCTCCGCTTCGCCGCCTCAGGCGCCACGTTCACCACGGCGCACGGCAAGCTCGGACTTCCCTGCGCGTTCGGCCTGTCCTGGCTGCTCCCCAAACTCATCGGCCTCACCGGCGCCATGGACCTCATCCTCTCGAGTCGGAGATTCGACGCCGAAGAAGCCCTGGCCCTCGGTCTGGTGAACGGCGTGGTGGCCCCGGAGGACCTCGCCGAACACGTCAGGACCTATGCCCGCAACCTCGCCACTACGGTCTCGCCGGCATCGGTGGCCGTCTCCAAACTCCAGGTCTACGAGTCCCATCAGTTGAGCGTCGGCGAAGCCGTGCGGCGGGCCGAATCCCTGCTCGGCCCCATGATGGCCGATCCTGACTACCGCGAAGGTGTCTCGGCCCTGCGGGAAAAGCGGCCGGCCCACTTCCAGGATCTGGCCGAACGCCCGACCTGACCCGCCGTGACACCAGGTCGGGTTTCTCACCCGGGCCGTTCGGCCACTACCGTGAGGGCATGGCTTCCGACTCCTCGACCACACCCATGACCACTTCGGTCACCCTTACGACTCCCCCGAGGGATCATCGGTCCGGACCCGGGCGAAGCGACATCGACTCGACCGAGGCGCGGGCGCGCCTCGGTGCCGCCGAGGCAGCCCTGCTGGACGAACACCGCCTGCTGACCCGGGAGGAACTGGCCTCCCTGGCCGAGCTTCCCGACTCCTGGGTCACCTCGCTGGCCGCCCTGGCCCACCAGGTTCGTCTTGAATGGTGCGGACCGGAAGTCGAAGTCGAAGGAATCCTCTCGGCCAAGACCGGAGGATGCCCCGAGGACTGTCACTTCTGCTCACAGTCATCGCGGTTCGACACTCCCGTCAAGGCCACCCCGTTTCTCGATGCCGAAGAAGTGCTCCGGGCCGCCGAAGAGACCAAGGCCGCCGGAGCGAGCGAGTTCTGCATCGTCCTCGCCGTGCGAGGTCCCGACGAGCGCACCATGCAGCGCATCCTCGAACTCGTTCCGATGGTGCAGGAGAAGACCGGGCTGAACGTGGCCGTTTCGGCCGGCCTGCTCACCGAAGACCAGGCCCGCCGCTTCGCGGAGGGTGGGGTCCACCGCTACAACCACAACCTCGAGACCTCGCGCTCGTTCTTTCCGAACGTGGTCACCTCCCACACCTGGGAAGAGCGTTGGGAGACCTGCCAACTGGTCCGCAGCAACGGCATGGAACTCTGCTGCGGTGCGCTGGTCGGCATGGGAGAGACCGACGAGCAGCGCATCGAACTGCTGATGCAACTCCAGGAACTCGACCCGACCGAAGTGCCGCTCAACTTCTTGAACCCCCGACCGGGAACTCCGCTTGGCCACGAACGTCCCGTCGATGCGTGGGAGGCCATCCGCTGGATCGCCCTGTTCCGCCTGGGCCTGCCCGGCGTGATCCTTCGCTACGCCGGCGGCCGGGAGGTCACCTTGCGCGAACTCCAGTCCATGGGCATGACCTCGGGCATCAACGCCCTCATCGTCGGCAACTACCTCACCACGCTCGGCCGCTCGGTCGACGAGGATCTGCAGATGCTGGCCGATCTCCGGATGCCGGTCGGGGCCCTCACTGGCGTGCTCTAGGTCGATGGACGTCGACAACCCGTCCGGTCATCCCGGGCCACCCGCCCACTGCACCGGCTGCGGCAAGCCCGACTGTCCGGGCTGCCACCGCACCCTCGATCCCCCCCGGTTCTGCCCGGATTGCGGCCGACGGCTCACCGTCAAGGTGTCGACCGGTGGCTGGCGCGCCACCTGCCGCGACCACGGCAACGTGGCGTAGCGGTCGGCACCCGTGTCCACCTCTCCCCCGGTGCCCGAGGAGTTCATGGGCCACCCGTCGAGGGTGACCCGGGCCGAACAGTGGCTGAAGGCCAAGGAGGACGGGTCGGTCGGTGGCTTCCTGGTGGACCTGTTGAACTGCGACAAGGTCGCCGGGGGCAGCGTGGTCTCGAGCGCTCTCGCCTTCCGGCTCTTTCTCTTCTTCCCACCGTTCCTGTTGGTGCTGGCCGGCATCCTCAGCATCATCTCGGGTCGCCACCGGATCGATCCCGGAGCCATCGGGGTCACCGGGGCGCTGGGAAACCAGATGAGCAACGCCATCCACCAGAGTGGTTACGGTCCCTGGGTGATCGTCGCCATCGGAATCGTCGGCATGCTCTGGACCGGCCGCTCGCTCAGCCGGGTCCTGATCGCCTGCAGTTGCGCCTCGTGGCAGATCTCCGGTCTTCGCCGCACCCGGGTGAGCGAAGTCGGCACCATCGCCGGCTTCTTCTCGGGTCTGGCCTTGGTGGCGGTCATCCTCAACAAGGTCCAGGCCGATCTCGGGGCTCCGGTGGCGGTGGCGTCCCTGTTGGTCGCCTTTGTGGTCTACTCCCTGGTCTGGTTCGGCGTCACGGCACTGCTCCCCCGTCGGCCCGAGGATCCTGGGGTCCTGCTGCCCGGTGCGCTGTTTGTGGGGTTCACCATGGCGGCCCTTGAAGGAATCAGCCAGTTCTACCTGCCCGACCGACTCAACCACGCCAACCGTCTCTATGGCTCGATCGGCGCCGCCATCGCCATTTTGGGTTGGTTCTTCATCCTGGCCCGGGCCATCACCATCTCGTTCGACCTCAACGCCGTGGTGGCCGAACGCTACGGAAGCATCTCCGAGGTCCTCTTCGCCCTCCCGCTGCTCCGGTCGATTCCCCGTCGCTCGGCCCGGCTGAGCGCCTACTTTTCGCTGGAGGAAAAGGACGGGGGTTCACCCTCCGCCGATTGACGCCGCCAGGTCCGGCCGACGTCGGGCTTGTCCCGCGGCCACAACAGGTACGTCGAGGCCAGGGCAAAGCCGCAGCCGATCAGGGTGTCGGCCACCCGGTAGAGCGCCCAGGATCCGACGTGGCCGGCCGGTCCACTGGCCAGCAAAACGGCCCCCATGGCGTTCAGGGCCCCTCCCAGGAAGACGAAACTCGACGAGTAGGCCATGCCGAGCAGAACCAGCACCAGGGCCAGCGGGAAGAGCACCTTGTGGGGCACCACGAGGGCCAGGGCCGACAGGAGGACCACCCCGCCGATGGTGCTGGCCGAGCGGACCAGCGCCAACACCACCGGTGGCTTGCCGGTCGGCAACAGCACGACAAACGCCGAGAAGAAGATCCACAGGGAGTTCCGGTCTCCCCAGGCTTCAAAGAAGAACACCCCAAGGGTGAGCGGTATGGCCCGCCGGACGCCGTCCCGGGCGAACTCGTCGAACCTCCGCAGGGACGATCCCATCGGTCCCACCAGCCCCGGGATGCCGCCGGCTCCGGTCCCCGTCGATCCGGGTGCCTCCGGTCCGGACGGGCCCGACGCGCCAGGGCGACCGAGTTGCCGACGGACCGCCATCGACACCAGGGCAATCAGCAGGCCTGTCGCCATCCCGATCCCGATCCGGGCCAGTGCCGACGGGAACGGGATGCCCGAAGTGAGGTCCGAGACCCGGGCCACCGCCACCACGCCGGCGAAGAGGAAGGTGGCGATGGTCCCCAGCGCCACGCCAACCGGTCCCGCACTGGCCGCCAGTGACGTCAGAACGGCCATGGCGGCCATGGCGGTCGCCGCCCAGAGGGGATGGTGGGCGGCCGTGAAGCCGACCAGTGTTCCGAACGCCGCCACCAGCGAGACCACCAACGCCACCTTGAACGAGTTGATCGCCGGAACCGAGATGGCCGCCGCGGCCACCACGCCGGCCACCACTGCCGACAGCAAGGCCCCGCCCGGAGGACTGAACGCCACGCCGCACAGAGCGCCCACGACCAGGCCAAGGGTCAGGTGGAGCACATAGCCCCAACGGGTGGCCTGTCCGGTGGCTCCCAACCACTTGCGCCAACCTCCATTCCGGCGCCCGGATTCCGATCCCCTAAGGGGTTGCTCCGGATCTGATTCGTCGGTGGGGACCATCGTTCGTTCCTCTCGGCGGCCGGCGGGCCACCATGGCCCACAGGATACGTTTGCGTCCCCGCAAACCTGCGACGGCTCAGCCAGCCAGGGGGTCGTTGAGAAACGCCTCGATCCGGGAATGCCGACGCTGCAGGTAGCCAACAGCCACCCAGTGGCCGAGCACCCAACCGGCGACGGCGAGGACGATGGTCACCAGGACCCCCACCAGGAACTCCCTGGAGGAAAGACGTCCGCCGATCCCGTGGGCCGCCGTGAACCGCCACAAGGTCATCGACGGCAGCACCAACACGGTGGCCAATGCCGGGACGTAACCATAAGGGGTCACCATCAAAAGGCCCCAGCGCACTCCCATCCTCCACCACTGGCGCCGGTGCTCCCACCGGACCTTGACGGGAATCGGGTGGTAGGGGAAGAACACCCCAAGCCAGGCGGCGATCCCCAGGACACCAAAGGGCACCACCGCGATCCACACCATGGTCAACAAGGTGTTCTCCAGGTTGTCGGTGGCCCATCCGACGCCCAGGGCCACCGCCATGCAGACCGGCGAGACCAGGAGCCAGAGAACGGCGTTCTTCGCCCCGAGCAACACGTAGAGGCCGGGTCGGTCATCCAACCGGGAGAGCACCGCGTCGGGATCGTTGGCAATGACGTTGGTGGCCGGCACGTCCGAGTACATCCAGATGGCGAGCACCATCGGGAATGCAAGGTCACCGTGGAGGGTGAACAGCCAGTCCTGGAGAGCCTTCGGGGCAAAGAGCCAGCAGGAGGCCATCAGGATGGCGTTTCCGACCACACACAGCGGATCCCAGGCGGGCCACGTGAAACTGCGACGGAGTTCGTGACGGAACGCCTGGGCAAACCGGCGATGCAGGCCGATCGCCCCGTGGGGTGCGGCCAACTTTCTGGTTTCGTCCTCCAGCTTCAGGGCGGAGACGCCCAGACGGCCCCGCCGGGGAGGGTCGTTCACCCGACAGGAATCTTCCAACCCCGGGCCTCGGCGATCTCCTTGCAGGTCGGGCACAGGGGGTACTTCTTGGGATTTCGACCCGGCACCCAGATCTTTCCGCACAACGCCTGCACGGCGGTGCCGTTGACCATGCCTTCGACGACCGTTGGTCCGGCTGCCACGTAGTCGCCGTGCTTGGGTTTGAATCCTTCCAGCACGATGTGGGACATCCGCTCGTGATCACCGTCGAGTTGGGGCTCGGCGAGGATCTCTTCCAGGGTGATGCCAGCGTCAGCCATGGGCCAAGTTTCGCGCAACTTGGAGACCAACCCCTACGCTGGGGCGATGGCCGCACGCACGTTCATCCTGGCCTCGGGATCTCCGGCCCGTCTCCGTCTGCTGCGGGAGGCTGGATTCGATCCGCTCCCGGTGGTCTCCGGAGTGCCCGAGGACGACCTCGACCTCACCGACCCGAAGGAGCTGACCGGAACCCTCGCCCGACGCAAGGCGGCGGCCGTGGCCGGGTTGGACTCGACGCCGTCCGACGCCGTGGTGCTCGGCTGCGATTCCCTCCTCTCCTTCGACGGTCACATCCTCGGGAAGCCGGCCACGGTGGAGCAGGCCCGCCACTGGCTCGTGGCCATGCGGGGCCGCTCGGGCGTCCTGTGCACCGGCCACTACGTCATCGACCTTGCGACCGGACGGACGGCCGGGGGAACGGCCACGACGATCGTGCACTTCTCCATGACCAGCGACCGGGAGCTCGACGCCTATCTCGCCACCGGCGAGGCGATGAACGTCGCCGGGGCCTTCACACTGGACGGCCGGTCCGCTCCGTTCATCGACTCCATCTCCGGCGACCCGGGGAACGTGATCGGACTCTCCCTCCCCTACTTCCGCTCGCTGCTCGGCCAGTTGGACCTCACGGTGATGGACCTGTGGAAGCCGGTTCCGTGACCGCCGAGGTTGCTTCCGGCCCGCTGTCCGCCACCAGGTCCGCCCCCGTGTTGGCACCACTGTCTCTCGGTCCGCTCACCATCGACTCCCCGGTCGTGCTCGCCCCGATGGCCGGCGTTACCAACCTGGCCTTTCGTCAGTTGTGCCGGACCTTTGGTGGCGGACTGTATGTCAGCGAGATGATCACGGCCCGGGCCCTCGTGGAAGGGAACGCCAAGACCATCGCCATGACATCGTTCGGCCCGACCGAGACGGTGCGCAGCGTGCAGCTCTGTGGCGTGGATCCCGTCGTCATGGGTGCCGCGGTGGCCCGTCTGGTCGACGAGATCGGCGTGGACCACGTCGATCTCAACTTCGGATGTCCGGCCGGCAAGGTCACCCGTCAGGGCGCCGGCGCCGCCTTGCCCCTGCACCGGGTGCTCTTCCGCAACATCGTGGCCGCGGCGGTTCGGGAAGCCGGCCGGGCCAACGTGCCGGTGACGGTCAAGATGCGGAAGGGAATCGACGAGGACCACCTGACCTACCTGGAGGCCGGCCGCATCGCCGAAGACGAGGGCGCCGCTGCGGTCACCCTGCACGCCCGCACCGCCGAACAGCTCTACTCCGGTCAGGCCGAGTGGGCCGCCATCGCCCGCCTGAAGGAGACCGTGTCCTCCATCCCGGTGCTCGGCAACGGCGACATCTGGGAGGCCGCCGACGCACTGGCCATGGTGGAGGCCACCGGATGCGACGGAGTGGTCATCGGCCGGGGCTGCCTCGGTCGGCCGTGGCTCTTCCGGGACCTCGCCGCCGCCTTTGCCGGCGAGGATCTGCCCAGCGCCCCCGACCTCGGCGAGATCGTCGGGATGATGCGCCGGCACCTCGACCTTTTGGCCGGGTCCTTCGGCGAAGGTGGAGCCGTGCGCCAGTTCCGCAAACACGCCGGGTGGTATCTCACCGGGCTGCCGGTCGGGCCGGCGGTTCGTCGGGCGCTGTCCATGGCCTCGACCAGAGACGAGGTCGAAGCCATCGTGACATCACTCGATCCCGCCATCCCCTTTCCCGAAGCGTCCCGACGGATGGCCCGTGGCCACACCAACGGCCCCCGGCCGGTTCGCCTTCCCGAGGGCTGGCTCGAGGGCGTGGACGACCCCACGCCGCCCGGAGGTGGCGACCTTCTCGTCTCGGGCGGCTGAACGGCAAGACGTTCGTCACCTGGGCATCTGGAGGGTCCTCCGCCGGAACCCGGGCCCTGGCCCCGAAGGCGGCACCGTCCGGGAGATCCCCGTCCTGTGGGAGACTGGTCCCTTCGGGGCGTGGCGCCTTGAACTCCCTTCCCTGATGACTCCTTCTTTCCGCGCATGATCGTCGGCTCCTCGCTCACCATCGAAATTGGCGACCGCACACTGTTGCGGGACGCCTCGTTCGTCGTGGGTGCCGGCGAAAAGGTCGGCCTGGTCGGACGCAACGGAACCGGAAAATCCACCTTCCTCTCGGTCGTGCTCTCCGAGCCCGGAAAGAACGTCCGCTCCACCGGAAATGTGCGGATCCGGGGCACGTATGGCTACCTGCCCCAGGTGCCCGAGCCCGAAGGGCTGGGGCTCGAAGCCAACGGGTTCTCCCACATCCTCTCGGGACGGGGACTCGACGTTCTGGACGACGCGCTCAACAAGGCCCGGACGCAGATGGCCAAGGATCCCTCGGCGGAGAACATCGAACTCTTCTCCGATCTCGAAGAGCAGTTCCGGGAGAACGGCGGCTACGAGGCCGAGTCGATCATGGCCCGCCTGGCCGACGGCTTGGGCCTCCGCCAGGACCTGCTGCTCGAGGACATCGAGAGCCTCTCAGGCGGCCAACGACGCCGGGTCGACCTCATCCGGGTCCTGTTCCAGGGTCCCGACACCATGATCCTGGACGAGCCGACCAACCACCTGGATCTCCCGGCCAAGAAGTGGCTCATGGAGGAGCTCGAGTCGTTCCCGGGTGCCATCCTCGTGGTGTCGCACGACCTCAAACTGCTGGACCGCTCCATCAACAAGGTGCTCCACCTTTCGGACGCCCGTATGAGCGAGTACAAGGGCACCTACTCGTCCTATCTGGTCCAGCTCGAAGCCGACCTGTCACAGCGGGAGCGCTCCGCCGAACTCGAAGGCCGGGAGATCAACCGGTTGGCCACACTGGCCGACTCGATGCGGGGCAGCACCAACCGGCGGGCCAGGATCGCCAAGTCACTGGACAAACGGGTCGAGCGGCTCGAATCGTCCCGCACCGAGGTGATCAAGCGGGAGAAGGCCAGCGTCTTCAAGCTCCCCACCCCCCAGCGCTCGGGAGACGTTCCCCTGCGCATCGCCAACCTCAACGTGGCCTATGACGCCGCTCCGGTCCTCAAGGACGTCAACTTCCATCTCCGCCGGGGCGACCGGGTGGTCATCATCGGGAGAAACGGCGCCGGCAAGTCGTCGATGCTGCGCTGCCTGGCCGGGGTGCAGACCCCGACCAGGGGCGAGATCACACTCGGCACCAATGTGACGTTGGGCTACTTCGCCCAGGAACACGAACAAGTGGACATGTCCCGCACCGTGCTCGACAACGTCGACGACTCGGTCCTCGTCCAGGAGGCCGAACGACGGGCGCTGCTCGGTTCGTTCGGACTTTCCGGCTCGGTGGCCCATCAGATGCCGAAGACGCTGTCGGGCGGCGAGCGGGCCAAGCTGGGTCTGGCCATGCTGGCCGCCGGCCGTTCCAACGTGCTCCTCCTCGACGAGCCCACCAACAACCTCGACCCCTCCTCCATCAAGGCGGTGGGCGAAATGCTGAGCCGCTGGCCGGGAACCATCGTGGTGGTGAGCCACGACCGCGCCTTTGTGGAAGCCCTCGAGCCAACCCACGGCCTGCGCCTTCCCGACGAGGTCTTCGACCACTGGCGCGACGAGTATCTCGACCAGGTGGAGATGAAGTAGGCCGGTCCTTGCGGTCATGTCTCCCGCTGACGCCGGTCCCACCGGCCAGCGGTCATGGTCTCGATGTCGACATGACCTGAACCGAAGTGGTGACGACGTGGCCGTCGCCGGTCAGGCCGAAGGCGGCGGAGGCAACGTCTGGCCGCCGTCGGGCCCACCCGCATTCTTCATGGCGTCCACCAGCACCTGGGCTGCTCCGACGAGGCCGGCCGCTTCATAGGGAACGACGACCTTGGAGTTGGGCGAGGTGGCGACCGACTGCAGGGCCCGGAGTTGCATGATGGCCAACGTATTGGTCTTGATGGTGGCCTGGTCGATGGCGGTGAGGGCCGCCGCTTCGCCTTCACCCCGCAGCTCGGTGGCCCGCTTCTCGCCGTCAGCCCGCAACTCCAATGCCTGCTTCTGGGCCTCGGCCCCCAGGATGACCGCCGACTTCTGACCTTCGGCCTCGAGGATCGCCGCCTGTTTGCGGCCTTCGGCGCTGTTGATGGCTGCCTGCTGCTCGCCTTCGGACTTCAAGATGGCAGCCCGCTTGTGCTGTTCGGCCTCTTTCTGTTCCGACATGGCCTGGAGCACGTTGGTCGGAGGGGTGATGTCGAGGATCTCGATCCGGTTCAGCCGCACGCCCCACTTCAGGGTGGCTTCGGTCATGTGTTCCTGCATCTTGGAGTTGATGGTGTCCCGCTCCGACAGCGACTGGTCCAGGGTCAGTTCGCCGAACACGGCCCGCAGGGCCGTTCTCGCCATCTGGTCGATGGCCAGACCGAAATCGTTCACCTCGAAGAGGGCGAGTTTCACATCGGTGACCTGACAGAAGATGGTGGCGCTCACCATCAGCGAGACGTTGTCCTTCGTGATGACGGCCTGCTGGTCCCCGGTGCGGGGGAACTCCCGGATGTCCACCTTCTCCATCCGGTCGGCAAACGGCATGAGCAGGTGGAGGCCGGGTTGGTGGATCGTCCGGAACTGGCCGAACCGCTTCACCACGCCGACACAGCCCTGCTGGACCACCTTGATGGATGTCCGCAGGAAACCAACCACGAGGACGAAGACCGCCAGACCGATCACGACACCGGCCACGGTTGCACCTAGCGCTGATGCGATGAGCATTCCCATCACCTCCTGTCCCCACTCTATGCACCCGGGACGAAGCGGCAACCCCCCACTAGAGTTGATCCATCCAGCCCGGTGAGGACAGGGACCAACAATGCCCACGGTTGCCAGCAACGGAATCACCATCACCTACGAGACCTTTGGCGACCCCTCGGCCCACCCGTTGCTGATGATCAGCGGGCTGGGCTCCCAACTGGTCAACTGGGACCCGGACCTGCTCGACCGCTTCGTCGCCCAGGGCCACTACGTCATCGTCTTCGACAACCGGGACCAGGGGGCATCCACCTGGTTCGATGGGGCGGGCCCACCCGATCTCGGGGCGATCCGGTCCGGCGACACCGACCGCGCTCCCTATCGCCTGTCGGACATGGCCGCCGACGCGGCCGGCCTGCTGGATGCCCTCGGAGTTGCCCGCGCCCACATTCTCGGTGTCTCGATGGGGGGCATGATCGCCCAGCAGTTCGTCATCGACCATCCGGGCATGACGCGGACCCTGACCTCCATCATGTCGACCCCGGACATCACGAGCGTCGGCCAACCCACCCGCGAAGCCGCCACCGCCCTGATGGTGGCACCACCAACCACGGTCGAAGAAGCCCAGGACGCGGCGGTGGCCATGTCGAAGGTCATCGGGTCCACCGGATTTCCCCTGGACGAAGAACGGATCCGGGCCCGGGCGGCCGTTGCGTTCAACCGGGGACTCCATCCGGAAGGAACGGCCCGGCAGATGGCCGCCATCGGCGCCTCGCCCGATCGACGGGGTGCCCTCGCTGACGTCTCTGTCCCCACGTTGGTCGTCCACGGCGACATCGACCCACTGGTGACCCTGTCGGGGGGCGAAGCCACCGCGGCCGCCATCACGGGTGCGATCCTCTGGGTGGTACCCGGCATGGGACACGACCTGCCCCGGGAGATCTGGCCGGAACTTCTCGAACGCCATGCCGCCCTGGTGGATGCGGCCAGATGAGCCCGGTTCCCGTTCCCAACCCGGCCCTGCGGGGTGCCCCGTCCATGTCGTGGTGGCGGAATCCGACGGCGCTTCTCTTTTCCGGAGCCGTCCTGCTCGGCGCCTTCACCGTGGCCGGCTACCTCGTCGGAGTCGTGCCGGCGTGGGTGGCGGTCGCCCTTGACGCCCTCGTCATCTACCTGGGTTTCACCGTGCTGCACGAGAGCACCCACCGGGTGGCCCACCGCGCCACCGGAGTGAACTCGGCCATGGGATGGATCGCCGGACTGCCCCTCATGGCCACCTATCCGATGTTCCGGACCGTGCACATCCAGCACCACTCCCACACCAACGATGCGGCGGTCGATCCCGACTTTGCCGCCGGCGCGGGGCCGTTCTGGGTCCGGCCCGCCATGCTGCTGTCACCTCTGTGGGAGTACCGGGCCAAGTGGTATGGGAGGCGCTGGTTCAAGAACCGCCGCCAGCTCTTCGCCCAGCTGGCACTCGATCTTGGGGTACTGGCCGGCCTGGTCGTGGCCGCCGTCACCGGCCATCTGGGGCCGGTGGTCGTGCTCTGGCTGCTCCCCTACGTGTTGGCCTCGATGGTGCTCGTCTACTTCTTCGACTACGTCCCGCACCGTCCCTATGACCAACAAGGACGCTTCTTCGACACGGCGTCCCATCCGGGTCGGGTGGCCAACGTGCTTCTTCTCGGCCAGAACTACCACGCCATCCACCACGCCTGGAACACGGTCCCCTGGTGGCGCTACCAACAGGTCTTCGCCGACACCAGGGGGGATCTGGAAACCATGGGTGCCTGGCGGGCGGCCGGACTGCCGGGAAGCCCCCGGCCACCTTCCGCCGACCGGGGCGACAGGGACACCGGCGATTTGCTTGACTAGGGGTATGACCACCACCGTCACTCCCATTGCCGATTCCCTACGGGCCACCTACCGGAGCGGGGCCACCCGACCGCTGGCGTGGCGTCGTCGCCAGCTCGAGCAGATGATCAGGATGCTGGACGAGAACGAGGCCGAGTTGCTGGCGGCCTTGCGGACCGACCTCGGCAAGCCGACGGTCGAAGGGTTCATCACCGACCTCGCCTTTGTGACCGGCGAGATCAAGGGAATGATCAAGAACCTCGAGAAGTGGAACCAGCCCCAGCGGGTTTCCTCCCCCATCGTCACCCAGCCGGCCCGTTCGCAGCTCCGGCCCGAACCGCTCGGTGTGGTGCTCGTGATCGCCCCGTGGAACTACCCGGTCCAGCTGTTGCTCGTGCCGGTCGCTTCGGCCATCGCGGCGGGCAACGCGGTGGTGATGAAGCCGTCCGAAGTCTCGGCGGCCACGTCACAGGCGCTCGGCCGCCTGGTTCCCCGCTACCTCGACTCCTCGGCCATCGCCCTGGTCGAAGGTGGCGTCGAGGAGACGACCGAGCTGCTCGAGCAACGCTTCGACCACATTTTCTACACCGGCAACGGCACGGTCGGGAGAATCGTCATGGCCGCCGCCGTGAAGCACCTGACTCCGGTGACCCTGGAGTTGGGTGGCAAGAGCCCGGTGATCATCGACCGCTCCGCCAACCTCAAGGTGACGGCCCGAAGGGTGGCCTGGGGCAAGTGGCTGAACGCCGGACAGACCTGCGTCGCCCCGGACTACGTTCTCGTGGACGAGTCGGTGAAGGACGAGTTCCTCGGTCACCTTTCCGCCGCCATCACCGAGTTCTACGGCGCCGACCCCCACGCCAGCAAGGACTATGGCCGGATCATCACCGACCGGCACTTCGACCGCCTGGTCCACCTTATGAACTCGGGTCAACCCGTCATCGGAGGGGTTTCGGAGGCCACCGAGCGCTACATCTCCCCGACCGTCATCACCGACGTGGCGACCGACTCTCCGGTCATGTCCGAGGAGATCTTCGGGCCGATCCTGCCCGTCCTGACCATCACGTCGATCGACGAAGCAATCAACTTCATCACCGAGCGGGACCATCCCCTTGCCCTCTACGTCTTCGCAGAAGACAAGCAGGTGGTCGAACAGGTCCTTGAGCGCACCACGTCGGGCGGCGTGACGGTGAACGGCACCCTGCTCCACCTGACCAACCCCAACCTGCCATTTGGCGGCATTGGAGAGTCGGGCATGGGCGGATACCACGGGGAGTCCGGGGTGCGCCTCTTTCAGCACATGAAGCCCGTCCTCACCCGTGGCACCGCCATGGATCCGTCAATCGCCTACCCGCCCTACACCGACCGCAAGGCCAAGATCTTCCGCCGGATCCTGTAACCAAAACCGACGCGTCCGGTTGGGCGATCAACGGGTCAACCGTTGGTGAACTCCGACGCCCGAGGTGCGGGCGCCATCACATCACCAGACGCTGCGACGGCCCTGGTTTCGAACCCGAAGTTCCGTCCGGGACTGCGGGTTCACCACCCTGGTTCGTTGACTTCGGATTCCACCTGACGTCAACCACTTTGTCCGCTCCTTCCTGGTTCCCGGAGTGGTCCGGGACTCTCGTCGCACTTCCTTCTACGCCGATGACCCCACCTCGCACAGGGCCGAACGTCCCGGAACTCCCGACGTCGACACCGGGCGTCATGGTTGAGGTGCCAACGTGATGCCTCCGGCATCAGGGCCAGGGGACCACCGGCCTTCATCGGGGAACACCCCGGGGCCGACCCCGGCGCAAGGTGCTGCGGCCGGCGATACGCTGTGGGCGGCAGGAGGAACCCGATGAGCGAGTACCGACAACTGAAACGGCAAGTGGGTGAGTTGTTGACCGCCTTGGGACCGGGGCCCGAAGACGTGGCTTCCACCTTGGTCGCCCAAAGGGTGTCAGGTCTGCCCCGGAGCAACCAGTACTGCCCGGTGGCGTGTTATCTCCGGGCGGTCCTCGGCGCCGACCCCAGGATCCGCTCGGTGGCGGTGGGTCCCTGCACCGTGGTGCTCGGCATCAACCGGAGCGACGGCCGCCCGGCGGGCCGGCTGATGGCCCAACTACCCAAACCGGTTCGCCAGTTCGTCGTGGCGTTCGACCACCTGGCTTTCCCCGGGATGCTTCGGACGGCGGAGACCGATGGTGGAGACCGTGACCATCAGCGCATTGGCGAGAAAGACCACGCTGTAGCCCAGTGACCCGGCCGAGGCCGGGGATCCGTCGTTCGGCCACGCCTTGTTCATCACGATCCACCAGGAGACGATGCCGGCGAGGACCACCGTGTCCGACCGACGGAGAGCACCTGCTCCCGATCCGTCACCGGCCCGGCCCAGCGGCATTCCCGGGAGGTCGGGCACTCTCTCCAACCACCGGGCGGTCCAGCACCAGAGCACCGGCAGGTCGTAGAGGACGTAGGCGAGGTGGGAGATCGGCAACACCAGCACCACGCAGACCACCACGTTCCAGAAGGCAATACCGAAGTCTTCGCTGGCCCATCGCAGCGTGAACCAGAGCACGGCTCCCACCCAGAGAAGGAGCAGCACCGTCGTCACGGCCTGAAGGAGAGGTGACACCACCAGCGGTGTGGCCAGTCCGGTCCGGGAAAAGTTGAGCGCCGGGACTCCCCACACCGAATCGCTCACGAGGTGTTGGACCCGGGCCCCGGAGATGGCGTCGAACATCTGGGGAACTCCGCCGCCTCCGGCGAGTACCACCGCCAGAAACGGCGCCAGAAGAATGGTCAGGGCAAACGCCTTGAGCGTCCGCCACTGTCCGGCCTTGCCCCGAGCCGCCACCGTGACGATCACCATGGCCGGCCACGCCTTCAACAGTCCGGCCACGCCGATCAGGACCCCCGAGGTGCGGGACCAACTGCGCCCGTCGGCCCACAGGGCACCAGCCAATACCACCAGCACCAGCCAATCGGCCTGGCCCAGCCACAACATGGTGGTGGTCGGCCAGAAGTCCAGCACCGTGGCCACACCAACGGCGAACAGAAGGACCCGTCCCCAGGGGGCGAGGGGTCTCGACGCGGCCACCAGGGCCGGGGCAGCCACCAGTCCGAGGCACGACAGGAAGGTCCAGGCCGCTCCGGCCACGGCAACCGGAAGGTGCCCGAAGGGCGCCAACACCAACGCCAACAGGGGTGGATAGACGTAGCCGACGGCCAGATAGGGACTGGCGCCATCGGCGATGGTGCGACCGGCCCGGAAGAAGATCAGGAAGTCACCGATGGTCGATCCGTAGGCGGCGGCGTGAAACCGCAGGCAGGCCACCACAATCCCGACGACGGCCACGACGACGGCTCCGACCCGGGGGGAGCGGGGTTGCGACACCCAGACGGTCCAACGGTTGGTCACCCGGTCATTCTGGCCGATACCTACCGCCCGCTCCGGTGGCGCCGACCGCGGGCCTGCCCGATCCGGTACCAGCCCCTTGTACCGGGGCCAACCCCGGTGTGCTCCGGATCGTCAACGGGTGACGATCCGGAGGAGCTCAGACGTCCGGGCTGTCGGTCACCACGTCGGCGGGAACATCGATGTTCTTGTCGTTGGTGACCAACGCATAGAACACGGCGGCGATCACACCACCCACCAGCGGGGCCAGCAGGAAGACCCACACCTGGGAGAGGGCCGTGCCGCCCAGCACCAGGGCCGGGCCCAGGCTGCGGGCCGGGTTGACCGAGGTCCCGGTGATGGCAATGCCGACGAGATGCACCGTGGCCAGGGCCACACCGATGGCGAGACCGGCCAGGGCTTCCCGGGCGATCTTCGACGTGGCGAAGAGGATGACCATGACGAAGATGAAGGTGAGGATGACTTCGGCCAGGAAGGCGCCTCCGGCACTGATCTGGATCCTCGAGGAACTGCCGAAGCCGTCGGCACCAAGACCCTGAACGGCTTTCGAATACAGGGGGGAACTCGAGAACACGCCATAGAGCGTGAAGGCACCGGCGATGCCTCCGAGGATCTGGGCGATCCAGTAGCCGATGCCTTCGAGGACGTTCATGCGGCCCGAGACGACGAAGCCGATGGTCACGGCCGGATTCACATGGCAGCCCGAGATCGGACCGATGGCGTAGATGAGGGCCATGAGCACCAGACCGAAGGCGAGCGCCGTGGTCACAATGCCGGCGGCGTAGCTCGTGCCGAACAGTTTGAATCCGAAGCACAGCGTGGCGGTGCCCACGGCGGCGAACACCAGGATGGCGGTCCCCAGAAACTCGGCAATCAGTTTACGTGGGTCGAACATTGTTCCCTCCCCTGGGAGTGGTGCAGTTGGCGGTCAGCCCGAGAGACCTCCGGCTGGATTGACAACGCAATTATGGACGCAGTCCATGGCAGCGCGGTGGATGCCACGAGCGGCCGGATTTGACCGTCGCCGCCGACGGGCCTGTCGAGCCGCCCGGGTTCACGGCTGGTCGCCGGACCGGTCGGGAGGGGGGAACCGGCCCGAGAACAGGTCGGACTTCACGACCAGAACGCCGAGGAACACGGCGGTGTAGAACAGCACCACCATCACCATGACGCCGATTGCCGAGGTGGCGGCGTAGGTGACGACGGCCACCACCACCAGCAAGGCGTACAAATACAGGACGGCCCGTCCCGGCCATGCCACCGGGGCAAAGCCCAGGCCACCTTCCTTGCGGACGAACCACAGGCCGTCGGCCGGCGGTTCGGGTGACGATTCTTCATTCATCATGGAACTCCCCCGCTGGTCAACCCGAGGCCCGGTGGCCCGACGACAAGGGCCTGGCGGTTCCGCTCAGGGACCCACGTGCTTCACCGGGACCAACTGTCTCGTCCCTGCAGCGTAGATCGCCCAGTTGGGTCGCCGGAAATCATAAGGTCACAACACCACGCGCCTGCGTGGACCACAACCGTCCCCGCGCCAGTCACATGACGCAGGGAGCAAGGTCAGGAGGAACCATGACCACGACCGCCAGCGTCCCCACGTCCCCTCCGTTGCGGCGCCACCCCATGACCCGGACCCTGCTCGGAGTGGGGGCCGTCATCATGCTGGCCGGGTTGCTCTTCGGCTACGACCAGGGCGTCATCTCCGGGGCACTCGACGGCATCAAGCGGGACTTCCACGTCTCGACGTTTGTGCTCGAGATCATCACCTCGTGGGTCACGCTCGGAGCTATGGGCGGAGCACTCGTGGCCGGGGTGCTGGCCGACCGGTTGGGGAGGCGGGTCACGATCGTGCTGGCCTCGATCCTCTTCACGGCGGGTGCCTTGATCGAGGCGCTGGCTCCGGGCTCGGTCATCCTGGTGATCGGCCGTCTGGTCGTTGGCTTCGGGGTCGGCGTGGCCTCGGTCGCCGCCCCGTTGTATGCCGCCGAGATGGCACCGGCCCGGCTCCGGGGCCGGTTCGTGTCGCTCTACCAGCTCGCCATCACAATCGGAATCTTCATCGCCTACCTCGTGGACTACATCCTCAGCCACTCGTCCGGCTGGCGGGCCATGCTCGGGGTCTCGGCCGTGCCGGCCATCCTGCTCGTCCTGGCCATGATTCCCCTGCCGGACTCACCACGGTGGTACGTGAAGGCGGGCCGGCGTGACGACGCCACCCGGGCGCTCAAGCGGGTCGACCCGACCGAGAACGCGACATCCAGTCTGGACGAAATCCAGGCTGCGGTGGACGACGACGCCAGCAAGGAAGCCGGTTGGGGAACGGTCTTTACGGCCGAGTGGCGGAGGCCGCTGGTGATCGGGGTTTGCCTTGCGGTCCTGCAGCAGTTCACCGGGATCAACGCCATCATCTACTACGCCAACCAGATCTTCGCGGCCGCCGGATTCAACAGTCCCGACAGCCAGAGCCTGGCCACCCTGTGGGCCATCGGGGCGGTCAACGTGGTCGCCACGTTCGTGGCGGTGGCGTGGGTGGACCGGTTCGGCCGCAAACCCCTGTTGATGATCGGCTGCACCGGAATGGGACTGTCGCTGGCCGTGGTGGGCGCCATGTTCATCCGCCTCGACCACGTCAATGCCTCCACCTCGGCCAGCCACGGACCCACCGGCGAGGGCATCGTCACCCTGGTGGCGCTGGTGGTCTTCATCGCCTGCTTCGCCTTCTCGCTGGGCCCGGTGGTGTGGACGATCATCAACGAGATCTTTCCGGCCCACGTCCGGGGCAAGGCCGTGGCGGTGGCCACTGCGGCCAACTGGTTCGCCGCCTGGGTGGTCAGCCAGTTCTTCCTGACCCTGGTCAGCCTGATCACCTCGACCGGCGCCTTCTGGCTCTTTGCCGGATTCTGTGTGGTCACCTTCGTCTTCGTCCAGAAGATGGTTCCCGAAACCCGGGGCCGGACCCTCGAGGACATCCAGTCGATGTGGGGCGATCCGGACGAATTGGCCGCCGCCATGATCGAACATCGCTGACGACCTTCCGGTCCGGAACGGCGGCGGGAGGTGGCGTCTCCGACGTTGGGGCCAGGACACGGGAGTGAACACGGCGGTCGGAGAAGGCTGCACTAGGTTCGCGGCGTGATCGGTCAACTTCTCGTCGTGGGCATCCTGGCGGCGCTCGAGCCACTGCCCAACATCGGCTACATCCTTCTGCTGCAGTCGAAGAACGGCCGGCGCAACACCAACGCCTTCCTCGCCGGCTGGCTGGTCTGTCTGGTGGCCATTGTGGCAGTCACCCTGGTCGGCACGGGAGGAAACCCTCCCGCCGCCCATTCCTCCACCAACAAGGTTCTCGATGTGGTCTTCGTGCTCCTCGGTCTCCTTTTGCTCGGCCTCGGTACCCGACGCTTCCTCCAGATCAAACGAGGCACCGTCAAGGCCCGTAAGGACCCCCGATGGATGCAGAAGGTCGACGCCATGGGCTTGTGGTCGTCGGCCGGGCTCGGAGTACTGCTCCAGCCCTGGCCACTCATTGCCGCGGGCGCCATCTCGGTCGCCGACCTCGATGGCAGTTCCCTGGTCAGCCTCGTCGCCATCGTGCTGTTCGTCCTCCTGGCGACGTCGGCACTCCTTTCGATGCACGTCTACAGCCGGCTCCAACCGGAACGCTCGGCGGCCGCCCTCGAGCGGTTGAGCACATGGATCCGGGGCCACGAGGCCGTCGTCATGCAGTGGGTCTGCTGGGTGGCCGGCGTGTTCATCATCGTGAAGAATGGTTACCCGCTGGTGGCCTGAGCCTCCAGCGCACATGTTCCACCCCCAAGGAGAAGAACCCCCCCATGCCCACCGCCCTGATCACCGGTAGTTCGAGCGGCATCGGCGCCGAGTTTGCCCGCCAGCTGGCCGGCCGCTCCTGGGATCTCATCCTGGTGGCGCGCCGACGAAACCAGTTGGAGACCCTGGCCTCCGATCTCGAGGCCCGCCACGGAGTGGGGGTGGAGATCATCGAAGCCGACCTCACCCGGGCCGACGATCTCCAGCGCATCGAGCTGCGGGTGGCCAACGACGTCGAGATGCTGATCAACAATGCCGGGCGGGGTGTCGGCAAGTCCTTTCTGAACTCCGAACGGGACGAACAGGAGAACACGCTTCTGCTCAACGTGGTCGCCCTCCACCAGCTGACCCACGCCGCCTTGAACGCCATGGCCGGCCGGGGTCGCGGCGACATCCTGAACGTCTCCTCCATCGCCACCGACACACCCAACAGCGCCGATCCGACCTATGCCGCCACGAAGGCGTTCGTTACCACCCTCGGCCAGGGGGTCCACTACGAAGCGAAAAAGCACGGCGTGAACGTCACCACTCTCATGCCCGGCTTCGTGCATACCGAGATGACCTCATCGACCACGGTGCCGTCGTGGGCCTGGATCGACATCGAGACCCTCGTGCGGGAAGCGTTGGCGGATCTGGCGGCCCACAAGGTGCTGAGTGTCCCCACCCTGCGCTACAAGGTGACCACCCACCTCCTGCAGACCCTCCCCCGTTCGCTGGTCCGCTACCTCTCGGCCCGGTCGGGACTCGGCTCAACCGACTGAGTCACGCTCCACGCACCGGGTGCCCCGGTAGATGGTGGGCATGCACCGGTTGCAGTGGATGCAGGCCCCCTGTTCGGCCCCGCCGGCCGCCCAGGAGTTGACGAGATCAGGCTGGCGGAGCAGTGCCCGGGCCATGGCGACGAACGAGAAGCCCTCGTCAAGCGCCTGGTGCACCGTGGAGCGCCGGTTGATGCCCCCCAGGAGGATCAAGGGCATCGAAAGGGCCGCCCGGAACCGGCGGGCCGGCTCGAGGAAGTAGGCCTCCTCGAACGGATACTCCTTGAAAAACCGGCCGCCGACGACAGCAAATCCCCAGCGCTGGGCCGCAGGCAGCGTGGCCGCGAACTCCTTGCGGGGGGCATCACCCCGAAAGAGATACATCGGGTTGGAGAGCGAACTCCCGCCGGTCAGGGTCAGGGCGTCGAGATGGCCGTCAGCTTCGAGCAGTCGGGCGAACTCGATACTCTCTTCAACCTCGAACCCGCCGGGAACGCCATCGGACATGTTGACCTTGGCGGTCACCGCCACGTCGCTCCCGACTCCTTCCCGGACGGCGGCGGCCACCTGACGGGCAAAGCGGGCCCGGTTCTCGAGCGATCCCCCCCACCGGTCGCGGCGCCGGTTGAGCCGGGGGCTGAGAAAGGCCGACAGCAGGTAGTTGTGGCCGAGATGGATCTCGATGGCATCGAAACCCGCCGCCTTGGCCACCGATGCGCCCCGCCGGTAGTCGTCGGTGATCCGGGCGATGCCCACCTCGTCCACCGCCTGGGTGATGGCCCCGGTCGGGCTGAGTCGCCGGGACGGGGCGAGTGAGGTGGCCCGGTTGGAGCGGGCGTTGGCCACCGGACCGGCGTGCCCGATCTGTGCGGCCGCGAGGGCCCCGGCCTCATGCACGGCATCGGTGAGCCGGTTGAGGCCGGGCCGGGAATCCTCGGAGAGCACCACACAGTGGCGATCGGTGCGCCCTTCGGGGGCGACGGCCAGATAGGCCACGGTGGTCATGGCACATCCACCTTCGGCCACCTGGCGGTGGAACGCAACGAGTTCGTCGGTCACTTCGCCGTTCGGAGCAGCGCCTTCGAACGTCGCCGACTTGATGATGCGGTTGCGGAGTACCAGTGGGCCCAAGGGCGCCGGTTCGAACACTTCGGACATGATCCGCTCCTCTCCGGGGACCGGTTGGACCCGCAACGGGCTCCGGTCCGGGATCTTGCCTTCGAGTTCCTAGCCCCGTCCGTCGGTTTCGGGCCGGTCGACAGATTCCAGGGCTTGGCGCACCTCGGGGGCGAAGGCGGGATGGCAGATGAACAGGTCCGGAAGCCACGGATCGACCTGGGCGTAGACGAGGGGCGAGCCGTCCAGCCGGGTTGCCACCAGACCGGTGGCGAGCGCCACCGCCACCGGTGCGCACGAATCCCACTCGTACTGGCCTCCGGCGTGGAGGTAGACCTCGGCTTCACCCCGGATCACCGCCGCGATCTTGGCTCCGGCCGAACCCATCGGAACGACCTCGCCTCCGATCTTCGAGGCCACCTCCGTGACGAACTCCGGCGGCCGGGTCCGGCTCGCCACCAACCGGGGCGCCGTCGGCGGAGCAGGAAGGTCCGGTGGACTTCCGGTGTCGAGCACCAGATCGAGCCCGGGCAGGGCAACCGCACCGACCGCCGGGACACCATCGACCGCCAGGGCCACATGCACCGCCCAGTCCGTCCGGCGTTCGGAGTACTCACGGGTGCCATCCAGGGGATCGATGATCCAGACCCGGCCGTCTGCCGTCTCCAGCGCCACCCCTTCGGAGGCTTCCTCCGAACGAACACGGTCATCCGGAAAGCGCTCGGCCAGAGCGTCCATCAACAACCGGTGGGCCCGGGCATCACCTTCCCGACCCAGGTCCTTGCCCTCGAAGTCGCCCGAGCGCTGCAGGGCCAGCAGGACCTGGCCGGCTTCATGGGCCAACTCCACGGCGTGTTCGTTGTCATGCATGACTGCTTCTCCCTCGTTGCCGACATTCAGTCTGCCTGACCACAGGCCCCGGGGCGTACCATGCCTGCCATGCCAGTCATGACGACCGAAGAACTCCAGGATCTCCTGAACGGCGCATTCCCCGGGGCCAACGTTGCCTACCGGGTGGAGGAAGCCACCGCGACCACTCTGAGAATGCGCTTGCCGGTGACCCCGGCCCACCAGCGCCCGGGAGGCACGGTCTCGGGCCCGGCGTTGATGGCGCTGGCCGACTGCGCCGCCTGGCTGGTCATCCTGGCCCAGATCGGCCCGGTGGCGCTGGCCGTCACCACCAGCCTGCACATCGACTTCCTCCGCAAACCCGCCCTGGTGGACGTCATCGCCGATGCCACCCTGTTGAAACTCGGGAAGCGGCTCGCCGTGGCCGATGTGGCGCTGCGGTCGGCCGACCACGAGGCCATCGTGGCCAAGGCCCAGGTGACCTACTCGATTCCCGACCACGGGCCCGACCACCGGGTCTGACGACCGGGCCCGACGACCGGTTCTGGCCACCGGATCTGACGACCGGATCTGGCCACCGGACCTGGAGGGAACGTCGGATCCGGAACCGGCCCGGCCACCGACCGGTCGAACGGGTTCGTTCCGGTCAACCGGCGTAGTGTCACAGAGAGCACGAACGCAAGGAGCCGCCATGCACGATCTCGTCGTTGAGGGAGGGACCGTCGTCGACGGGACCGGAGTTCCGGCCCGCACCGCGGACATCGCCGTCTCCGATGGCCGGATCACCGACGTGGGAACGCTCTCCGGCCAGGCGGCCCGGCAACGGGTTGACGCCGACGGGCTGCTCGTCACCCCCGGCTGGGTGGACATCCATACCCACTACGACGGTCAGGCCACCTGGGACGACGTTCTGGCCCCATCGAGTTGGCACGGGGTCACCACGCTGGTGGCCGGGAACTGTGGGGTGGGTTTTGCTCCGGCCCGGCCCGATCGCCACGAGTGGCTGATCGGCCTGATGGAGGGCGTGGAAGATATCCCGGGAACCGCCCTGGCCGAAGGCATGACGTGGGATTGGGAGACCTTCCCGGAGTATCTCGATGCCCTCGATCGTCGCCGGTGGAGTGTCGATGTCGGCACCCAGGTGGCCCACGGGGCGGTGCGGGCCTATGTCATGGGCGACCGGGGCGCCCGCAACGAACCGGCCACGACCGAGGACATCGCCGCCATGAAGGCGGTCGTGAAGGAAGCCATTGCCGCCGGCGCGCTTGGCTTCTCCACCTCGCGGACCATCGCCCATCTCGCCATTGACGGCGAACCGGTGCCCGGCACCCATGCCGCCGAAGACGAACTCTTCGGCATCGGCCGGGCCCTCGGTGAACTGGGTACCGGGGTGTTCGAACTCGCCCCGGTCGGAGCGGCGGGCGAGGACATCGCGGGGCCCCACCGGGAAGTCGACTGGATGCGGCGGCTCTCGGCCACCATCAACCGCCCCATCACCTTCGCCCTGGTCCAGGTCGACAGCGCACCGGGCCTATGGGAAGAGATCATGGACGAGTCCCTTCGGGCGGTGGACGACGGCGCCGACCTCTGGCCCCAGGTGGCCGGCCGGGCCACCGGGCTGCTGGGCGGACACTTCACCACCTACTGTCTGTTCGACCTGATCCCCGCCTACCAGGAACTCAAATCCCGGGGTCTAGACGACGAGGACTTCGTTGCCGCCCTGCGCCGGGACGAGGTGCGCCAAGCCATTCTTTCGTGGCAGCCCGGACCGGACGAGGCCCTCCGGATGGAAGACGCCTACCGCTCGACCTACGCGCTGGGCGATCCACCTGAGTACGAGCCGGGCCCGGAACGCTCCCTGGCCGGTCTCGCCCGAGCCGCAGGACGCACTCCCCTGGAGGTCGCCTACGACGCGATGTTGGCCGACAACGGACGGGGACTGCTCTATGTGCCCATCCTCAACTACTCGGAAGGAAATCTGGATCCGGCCCGCACGATGCTCCTCCATCCCCGGTCGGCGGCCGGCCTGGCCGACGGAGGAGCCCACTGCGGAGTCATCTGTGACGCCGGCCAGCCGACGTTCATGCTCACCCACTGGACCCGGGACCGCAGCCGGGGTGAACGACTGCCCCTCGAGTGGGTGGTGAAGAAGCAGACCCACGACACCGCCCGGCTCTATGGACTCGGTGACCGGGGCACCATCGAAGCCGGCATGATGGCCGATCTCAACCTGATCGACTACGAGCGGCTCCAACTGGGCAACCCGCGGGTGGTGGCCGACCTGCCGGCCGGAGGCCGACGACTCGTCCAGTCGGCCGTCGGCTACGTCAGGACCATCAAGTCGGGCGTCACCACGTTCATCGAAGGCGTCGACACCGGCGAGCGTCCGGGCGTCCTGCTGCGGGGCGCCCGTCCCTAGCCGTCAACCGCTCCCTACGGGTTCGTCTCCCCGGCGGACGGCTCTGGCGCTGGGCCGGGTTCTGCGTTTCCCTTTGGGCCGGCGTGCGCCTCGGCACTCCATTCGGCCCGCATCTGCCGGGTGATCCGGTGTTCGATGTAGAACGCCAGGCCCGGCACGAATCCGGCGCAGATGACGGTCAGAAACCGGACGATGCCCCATCGGGCCCGGACCCCGAGGTCGGCCGCCGTGATCAGGTAGATGAGGTAGAGGTAGCCATGGATGGGGGCCACGATCGCCTCGGCCGTCTTCGGGTGGAAACCGAGCAGCTGGAAGATCACCACCACAGTGAGGGCCAACAAGGCGGTTCCCACGATGAAGGCCATCACCCGGTATCGCGTCAGTGCTCCGGTCATCTCACTTCTTCCGGTCGGCTTCGGCCAGTGAGGCCAGATAGCGGTTGTAACGCTCGAGGGCGGCGGCTTCTTCGGGGGTCTGTTCCTTGTACCGCTCGCCCCGGCCGCCCTTCTTCGGGTCGAAGGCGGAGGCCGCAGCCACCGCCACGCTGCGTTCCCGGCCGCCGGTCAGGGCCCAGCCCGGCGGGAGGTCCTCGGCGGCAACGGGGGCGCCCCGCGCCTTGCCGAACGCCTTCGACTGGGCCTCGGCCGAGGCGGTCCGGCCGGCTTCGGCCCGGGCGTCGGGACTGGAATGGATCAGCTGCCACCAGAGGTAGACGGCGTAGATGGCAAACAACGGCCATTCGAACGTATACGCCCAGCTCAGCGTGTTCCCGGCAAGCGCCCGACTCAACTGCCACCAGGTCAGCCAGGCAAAGGCCGGCAGCAGCACGATCAACGTGGCGTGCATCCACAGACATCGGCGTGTGAAGTAGCGGGCCACGAACCCAAGGTTACCTGTCGGCCAGCCACGGCCCTCTCTCTGGCCGGTCCCGCCAGGATCCCGGCAGCCTGTCGGCAAGGTGACCCGGGCACGATGGCCACCGCCCGGACGACCGAAACCGGGCGGCGGCCGTGGCCGCCGGCTCCCGATCCCTCTGCCATGCTGGAGACGCACTATGACGACCCATCCCGAGGAGACCTCCCGTCCGGCCGTTCACGTCCGGGTCAGTGCCCGCCGGAAGAAGACGGTGGCCGCCCACTGGGAAGGCGACCGGATCGTGGTGGTGGTCCCCACCCACGTGCGGGGCGCCGAGCGGGACCGGATCGCCAACGAGTTGGCCGACCGCCTGATCCGGGGCCGGCCCCACCTCCACTCCTCGGACCTCGGTCTCGAGGCCCGGGCCCACGAGTTGGCCGACCGCTACCTTGACGGCGTGCGGCCCGCGTCCATCCGCTGGTCCGGTCGCCAGAAGAAACGGTGGGGGTCGTGCACGCTCACCACCCGGGAGATCCGTATCTCCGAGCGGCTGCGGGCCGTTCCCACCTGGGTCCTTGATGCCGTCATCGTCCACGAGCTGACCCACCTGCTCGAGGCGAACCATTCGCAACGTTTCCGGGCGATCGAGCGGCGCTACCCCCGGATGGAGGAAGCCGACACGTTCCTCGCCGGCTACTCACTCGGCCTCAACCAGGACGGGGCATGGTCCATGGACGGAGAAGACGGGCCGGAAGCCTCCGCGTTCGACAGGAACGACACGGCGTAGCAAACGCGAGTACAACAGGGGGATGTCCTATCTCCTGGCCATCGGAGCGGCGCTCGTCGCCGCCCTGACGTCGGTCTTCCAACGGATCGGGGTCGAAGATGCTCCGGCCGAGACCACGCTTCGGTGGAGCCTCATGGCCCACGCCCTGCGGCGGGGCATCTGGCTGCTCGGCTTCCTGCTGATGCTGGTCCAGTTCGCCCTCCAGGCCACGGCCTTGCGCTTCGGCCAGCTCACCGTGGTCCAGCCCGTGCTGACCACCGAGTTGATCTTCCTGCTGCTCATCCTCGTCATCTGGTTCCGGATCACCCTGGGGTGGAGGGAGTGGGTGGGTGCCCTGACCGTGGTGGCCGGACTCGGTGCCTTCTTCCTCATCGGGGATCCGTCGGGTGGAAAGGCCCTGCCGAGCCAGACCGCCTGGCTGGTGGCCTCCGTCGCCCTCGCCCTCGTCATCGCCGGCTTCATCGTGGCCGCCCTGCGGGGGCCGAGATGGTGGCGGGCCGCTTCGTTCGGTGCGGCCAGTGCCATCACGGCGGCCTTCAGCGCGGCGCTCACCAAGGCCATCACCTCCTACGCAGCCGAAGGCTGGGGCCACGTCCTCACCCACTTCCAGCCCTACCTCCTGGGCGTCACAGGGATCGGCACCGTGTTCCTCCTCCAAAACGCCCTCCATGCCGGTCCCATCACCGCATCCAAGACCACCCTGGTGACCTTCAATCCACTGGTGAGCATCGTGCTCGGGCTCACCTTGTTCGGCGACCGGCTGCGCTCCGGACCCGGCTGGATCGCCCTCGAGGTGGCCAGCCTGGTGGTTCTGGTGGTCGGAGTGGTCGTTCTCGCCCGCTCTCCCCTGGTCAGCGGGGGTGACGAAGACGGGCAGGACGAACTTCTCGGCCCCGGTCGTCACCGGACGAAGATGCCGGTCGTTCCCATCGAGGCCCTGCCCTGAAACCTGGCCAGTGGACCGGTCCGGCGCCGGTCAGCCGGCATGGGGACACGCCTGGACGGTCGCCGGCAACCAGCCCCGCAGCGAACTGAACGAGGCCAGGCCTTCGGCCCGGAACAGCTCGTCCACCGGAATGACCCGCTCGTGGAGCACGCCGGCATCGATCAGTCGGCTCCGTTCCACCCCGGGCAGGAGTCCGCACGCCAACGGAGGCGTCCACCATTTTCCATCAAGGCGGACCGCAAGGTTGGCCCGGGTGGTTTCGGTCACCTCGTGTCGGTCGTTGACGAGCACCACGTCATCGGCGCCGGGGTGGCGGGCCGTCCGGTCCTCATAGATCCAGCGGTTGGTCGTCTTGTGGAACAGCCGGAAATCCCCGGCGTCGACCGGTTGGTCGTCCACACAGAAGAACCGGACCTCCGCCGGTGCGATCGCTTCGTCCTCCGGATGCACCTCGACCGTCACCGCCCCGGTCAGGTCGAGCAACAGGCGGATCCGGGCCGGTCCCGTTCCCTCGGTGGCGGCGCCGATCCGGCCGACGAGGTCGTCGGGGAAACGTCCGCCGAAGTAGGAAGCCGATGACCGGAGGCGGCCAAGGTGCCGTTCCAGGTTCCTCACACCCGGATTTCCCGGGCCCGCCAGGGTCGGGTCGAACCGCATGGTCTCCAGCAGGACCGGAGGCGGCTCCCCTTCGGTCCCCGTTTCCACCAGGACCCGGGCCTTGACCAGAAGTTCGTCCCACTCTTCGTCAGCCCGGGAGTCACACGTGATCCCGCCACCGGTGCCGTACTCGGCCACCCCCCGACGGCGATCGACGACCGCCGTCCGGATGGCCACGGCAAACCGGGCGTCCAGCCCGGCCGGAGGATCCTCACCAGGTCGTCCTTCGTCGGGGCTGCCGTCCGGGGCCGCCCGGGGACCAAGGACGCCGACCGCGCCGCAGTAGACGCCACGCGACGAGGTCTCGAGGCCGGCGATCTGTCCCATGGTCGAAATCTTCGGGGCTCCTGTGACCGAGGCACACGGAAACAGGGCGCCGAACACGTCGTAAAGTCCGGCGTCCGGATCCAGGGTGGCCGTCACCGTCGACGAGAGCTGCCAGAGGCCCGGATGCCGTTCACTTTGACCGAGTACGGGGACACCCACCGTCCCGGGGACGGCCACCCGGCCAAGGTCGTTTCGGACCAGGTCGACCACCATCACGTTCTCCGCCCGTTCCTTGGGCGAATGTTCCAGCGCAGTGGCCACCATCCGGTCTTCCCCGCTCCAGCGGCCCCGCCGGGCCGTTCCCTTCATCGGACGAACGGTGACCGCGCGGTCTTCCATGGTGAAGAACAGTTCCGGTGAACCACACGCCACGATCCAATCGGAAGTCTCCAACAGGATCTGGAGGCCCCCGGCGTGGCGTCGAACCAACTGCTCATAGAGGGCCCACGGACTCTCTCCGGCCGGCCAGGGCCGGCGGAACCGGGTGGTGTAGTTGGTGAGGTAGGTGTCACCGTTGGCAATGGCCCGCTGGAGGGCACGATGGGCCGTCTCGTATCCGCTCCGGTCGATGTCGCACTCCCACCGGGCGCGCTCCGCCGGGCCTTGGCGGTGATCCGGTCGGGACGGGCTTGTCGCACCGGTCGGCGCCGCACCGGCGGACCGGCTGACCGGTCGGACCGGTCGGGACGAGGAGAAGAGCCCGAACCACGCCAGGGGCAGGTCTGCGTTGTCCCGTCTCGGTGGCCCGGAGAATACGGTCATGGCCGGGTCGAACGCCGGAGCGGCATCGTAGGAGACGAACCCGGCCGCTGTCCGACCCGACCGCACCGCGGCCTCAACGGCCAGAATCACGGCCCCGACCTCGTCAACCCTCCGGGTTTCGACCACTCCCTGCAGACCGGTAAGTTCGCTCGCTTTCGGCCCGTCGGGACCGATTTCGTCGATACGGCAGCGGACCAGGTCGGACACGGAACGAATCCTTGCAGGTGAAAGGGCCTCCGGGTGTCGAAGGTGTCCAAGGTGTCCGTCCGGGCATCCGGAGCGTCCGACTAGGAGGTTGCTTCGGCCCGGACCCGGATGGACGGGAGGACCGGAACGGCCTCCTGTCCCGGCCAGGTGATGGCGGACGCCCGGCGGAGACTCTGGGTCAGGCCAAGCGTTGCGTCACCGAACCTGGCCCGCAGACATCCCAGAAGCTCGCCGGTGATCCGGGCATCGCCGAGGGCGTTGTGATGGTCGGTCCAACTCAGGGAGAAGTAGTCGCAGCACTCAACCAACCGGAACCGGCCGGGCAGGTCAAGATGCCGCTGGGCCATGGTCAGGGTGTCCAGGGTGACGACCGGTCCGGGGTCTCCGTCGGGCCCGAGCGCCCGGACCGCCTCGGCCCGCAGGAACGAGAGATCGAACCGGTCGATGTTGTGGCCGACCACGACCCGGCCCGACAGCAGCGAGGCGACATAGGGCAACACCTCGGCGTAGGTCGGGGCGCCGGCCACCATTTCGTCGGTGATGCCGTGCACGTGGGTCGGCCCGGCCCCCCGACCGGGGTCGACCAACGTACAGAACTCCTCGAGCGGTTCTCCCTGCTCGTCGAGCACGACAACCGCCACTTCCACGATGCGTTCACGTTCGGCCACGAAACCCGTGGTCTCCACGTCGACGACAGCGAACCCCGATGGCGGCATGGTCACCACCTCCCGGACCGCAAAACTACGTCACGGGTGTGGCACGAGGGCAGCAACGCCGGGCCTCAGGCCCCCACGCCCTGCAACTGCTTCAGTTCTTCCTGGACCTTGGCCTCGTAGGCGTCTTCGTCCTCCTTGGCCTTGGCCGGACTCCAACGACCCTTGGTGAGGAAGACCGTGGGCAGGAAGAGCACCATGCCACCCACGCAGACCCAGAACCAGTGCTGCCACTGGCTCGGCGACTCGGCCACGCCGTTCTGGAGCGCCAGCAACTCGTTCTGGTGCGCCGCCAGATACGACAGGTCCTGGCGGTAGGGAACCACCAAGGTCACCAGTTGGGTCTCGTACTTGAGCGCCTTGCCGACGATGACCGGTCCGACCGCCTTGGTCAGGGCCGCGATGTTGGCGGGCGTCGGGTGCAGCCGGGCCGCCGTCGCCAATGCGTAGTTGGTATCGGTGCTGAGCGGCTTCAGCCACGACGCGTTGGCCTCGGCGAAGGCGACCGACTTCGGGTGCTCCAGCTGGAACTGCTGCACATTGAAGGGCGCATCGCCGTTCGGGGGCGTCTGGGCATACTGCAGGTTGTCGACCACCGGGTTCACGGCCGTGACCACCAGCGGCAGGAAGATGAAGGAGAGGCCGACCGTGAGACGCAGGATCCATCCCCACAGGGCAAGGCCGGTGCCCACCAGGGCCGGGTTCTTGGCCTCGACCAGTTCGGTGTAGCTCGCCATCCACGGGGCGTAGACCATGGAGATGCAGGCCGCCAGGAGGACCTCCACGATGATGATCGTGTCGGCCCCGGTGTAGGCGTTCCCGGCCAGGCCGAGGAAGATGATGAGCATGATGATCCCGCCGATGGTCCCGGCCAGCATGAACGGCTTGCGCACCCGGAGCTTGTCCGACAGCCAGCCGAACACGACCAGGGCGATGATGTCGACCGCCCAGAACCAGATGTTCAGCGAGTTGGCAGCGGACGTCGAAAGGTTGACCCCGTCGGAGGACTTGAACACCGTCGCCCAGTAGATGGTGAAGAAGGCGGTGGCGGCGTAGTAGAGCAGCAGGAAGACCGAGATGCCCACCGCCGAGATGACCAGGTCACCTTTCAGGATCTGCTTCCACGGATGGGCGGTGGCTTCGGCCACTTCGGCTTCGCTCAGACCCATGGCCTTGGCGGCCACCAGGGCCTTGTCCATCTCCGAGACCATGAGCTGGTCGCGCAGCTTCGGCGAAAGGTCCTTCAACCAGATGAGGGCCAGCACGAACACGACCAGGGTGAAGATGCCCGAGATGTGGAACTGGTCCTGCCAGGCCGTGAGGTGCGACAGGGTGTTGGTGGCCACGATGCTGGTGATCAGGCTGCCCGCCACCGGGCCGACGGCCCAGAAGCCCATGGCCGAGGCCCGGCCCACCTGGGGGCTGAAGTCGCGGATCAGGGCCGGGGTGGCCACCAGGATGGCCCCTTCAACCAGTCCGATGATGCAGATCACCACGGCAAAGGCCCACTCGCCGGTGCAGGCCGGCACGGCGAAGCAGATCAGCAGACCCACGATCAGCAGTCCGTAGATGACGACGTTGGACCGGCCGAGCGCGTCGGTCTTGGATGCCGGCAACGAGGCGAAGGCGCCAATCAGGTTGGAGATCACCACGATCCACACGTAGAAGCTGAAGGACATGTGGTAGTACTGCAGAATGTTGGGCGTGACGCCCGTCTGCGTGAAGTACGTGTAGTACAGGGCAATCGTGGCGAGTACGGCCAGAGCCAGATACGCCGAGCGCCGACCGCTCGCCGGATACTCGTCGATCTCGTGGTGGAACAGGAACCGTCCCAGTCCCGACGGACCTGTGTTGCTTGCTGTTTGGTTTGCCATGGTTTCCTCCCCCGACGGGCTACCACGGAGGAGCACCGTCTGCCCGGACGAAGTTAGTCCACCAGGGAGGACCCAAGACGGATGGACCCGGGGTCACTTCCTTCGCGGGCCGGGCCATCCATCTGCTGATCGTTCACCATTGCGTCCGGCCACCGCGTCGCCTTGGCGGCACCGGCGGTCCTGGGTTGGTCAGTGATCCAGCACGGCGGTGGCGATCAGCTCCTCGAGGTAGCGGGTGTCCCACCATGAGAGCTGCAGCGCCTTGGCCCGACGGAAGTAGAGCTGGATGTCGAACTCGACGGTGAAGCCGATGCCGCCGAAGATCTGCTGGGCGGTGGCGGTGACGTCCCGGTAGGTGTTGCAGGCATAGAGCTTGGCCATGGGCGCCAGCTTGTTGACCGGTCGTCCGTCGGAACGGGCCCAGGCCGCTTCGTGGACCAGCGTCTCGGCCCCGTCGATGTTGGTGGTGGCATCCGCCAGGTAGTGGGCGAGGGCCTGGAACGCACCGAGCGGCTTGTCGAACTGGTGGCGGTCCTTGGCGTACTGGTTGGTGATCTCGAGCGCATACTGGGACCCACCCACGGCCTGGGCGGCGGCCAGAATGATGCCGTCGTGCATGACGCCGTTCCAGGTGATCCATCCGGTGGACTCGGGGCCGATGCGGTCGGCGGCACTGACCTCGACATCGGCGAAGTCCACCTGGTACTGGGTCTCCGAGGCGATCGTCATCTGTTGGGTGAGGGTCACGCCCGGGGCATCGGCCTTCACGATGAACAGGTCGACATCCTCACGCAGGTCGCCGGTCCGGGCCAGCACCACAAACGCATCGGCGGCCGCGGCGTAGGCCACGTGACGCTTGCGGCCGGAGATCTTGAACCCGCCACCGGTGGACACCGCCCGGACCTGGACGCCCTGGGGACCGAATCCGTTGTCCGGTTCCAGCCACGCCGGGGTGAGGATGGCTTCGCCGGAAGCGATCCGGGGCAGCCACTCCTGCTTCTGGTCGGCCGAGCCGACCCGGGTCAGAGCGCCGGCGGAGAGGACGGCGGACACAAAGTGCGGTGTGGCGGCCAGCGACCGGCCGAACTCCTCGTAAAGCACCACGCCTTCGAGGGCGGTCATCTCCGACCCGCCGAACTCCTCGGGCAGCATCAGGCCGATGAGGTCGAGTTCACCCAGCTGCTTCCAGAGATCCTTCGAGTAGCCAATGGGGTCGTCCTCCAGTTGGCGCACCACCTCAAACGGGCTCAGGGTGGCGCAGATGCCCCGCACCGTCTCCCGCAGCATTTCCTGCTCATCGGTGAACTTCAGATCCAGCATGTGTCTTTCTTCTCCTGTGTCGTTCGAGATCGATTGCGGGCGCCAAGGGCCGCCCGGGTTGTTCCTACGGCCGCCAGTTGTCGCCCCGGCGGTCCCACGGGTTGTCGCCGGCTTCCGTGGGCAGCGCCACCCTGGCCTTGCACGTCGTTTTCACGTCGCCCTCCACCGAGACCGAGATGTCGAGAGCCACCCAGCCACAGCCCACTTCGTCCA
The DNA here is from genome assembly GCA_903894295.1 of uncultured Acidimicrobiaceae bacterium. Taxonomy (GTDB): domain Bacteria; phylum Actinomycetota; class Acidimicrobiia; order Acidimicrobiales; family RAAP-2; genus Bog-756. The sequence goes on along the minus strand of CAITPI010000018.1, from coordinate 11,738 downwards.
CGCCGACGTCGGTCACCGTGCCGCGGAACACCATCGTGTCGCCAGGAAAGATGGAGCCCAGCATCCTGAAGGTCATCCGCTGGAGGCGGCCGTAGGGACCGGTCCAGTCCGTGACGTAGCGTTCGAACCACGCCGCCTGGTTCGGGGTGTTGAGGAAGATGTCCCGGGTTCCGTTCCGGTTCACGGCAAAGTCCTTGTCGTGATGCATTGGCCGCCAGTCCCGGGCGGCCAATGCCCCGAGCACGATGGTGGTGGCCGTCACGTCGTAACCGAGGTCATCGAGCTCGTCGCCGACCGCCACGTTTCCGTGCAACAACGACACGTTGCTCATGACGCACCTCCGTTCCCGGCGCGCCGGTAGCCGAATCCGGTGTAGCTCTCGACGGCCACCAGGTCACCGTTCTGGTTGTGATACTCCACGTCGATCACCCAGAACCGACCGGTGCCGAGCTTCGTGGTCTTCTCGTCGGAGACCGAGCGCAGGATCTGGCGGGTGGTCAGCCAGTCGCCCGGACGCACCGGTTCGTGGAAGACGATGGTGTTGTCGCTCATCACGGCCTCGGGGAGATCCAGACCTTCCTTCAGGTCGAAGTGGATCTGGAGGGGCAGGGCCACACTCGTGCGTCCCGGCGCCCAGTGGTGGGGGCGAAACCAGACCGAGACCATCGTCGGCGGGGCGATCGGGCCGTTGGTCACCTCGGCGGCCACCTCGGGGTCCCAGAACAGCGGGTTGCCGTTCTCCACGGACGAGCAGGTCGTGAAAACATATCCCTGCTCGACCGGGAACTCCCCCCGCTCCACATACTGTTCGACCCCGATCAGACGATCGATGTCGTCGATGCCGATGGCGCTCATGCCACCACTCCTCTCTCGAACAGGTCGGAAACCACGTTGTCGGCCACGCCGGCCCCTTCCAGCAGGACCCGGGTCAAGGTCACGTCGGACGGCCCGAGCTTGACCGGCTGGGCCGGCGGGTCCATGCCCGCCATGACCGCGCCAACCTGACGGAACGCTCGGGGACCTTCGCCGCCGTCCGGCGTCTCGGCCACGACGATGGCGCCCCTGGCCAGAAACTGGTCGTCCTCGGCCACCTCGTCCAGCGAGAGGACCGGCGTCACGCAGGTGTCGGCGCCTGCGAGCACGGCGACCCAGTCGTCCCGATCCCTTGTGGCAAAGGCCGCGGCAAAGTCGGCCCGGATTGCCGGCTGGGCGGCGTCGTCATGCTGGGCCGCGATCCACTGCTCGCAGCCCAGCAGGCGGCAGAGGTTGGCGAAGAATTTGGGCTCGATGGCCCCGACGGCCAGCCAGCCGCCGTCGGCGGCTTGGTAGGTGTCGTAACAGGCGTAGCGGCCGGTGATGATGTTGTGACCGAACCCGACCGGATTCCCGGTGGCCAGATGCTCGTCGATCGCCAGTGACGTCAGCCAGAGCACCCCGTCGGCAATCGAGACATCGAGATGTACGGCGTCGCGACCACGGTCCCGACCCACCAGTGCGGCCATGATGGCCATGGCGGCCTGCATCCCGCCACCGGCGGCGTCGGCAATGGTCGCCCCGGAAACCGGCGGCCCGCCGTCGGCGGCCGGTTCGGTGGCGGCCAGGTAGCCCCCGACGGCCAGGTAGTTGATGTCGTGGCCGGCCCACTGGGCCCGGGGACCATCCTGTCCGTATCCGGTGGTGGAGCAGAGGATCACCCGGGGGTTGGCTTCCTTCAGCACGTCAAAGCCGAGACCGAGACGATCCATCACCCCGGGCCGGAAGCTTTCGACGACCACGTCGGCCCGGGTCACGAGCGCCAGAAAGGCCGCGGCGGCCCCTGCATCCTTCAGGTCGAAGTACGACTGGGCCAGATACCGGCCACCGCTGTAGGCGTAGAACGGCGGGCGCAGCGGCTCCACCCCGCGCCCGGGCACGGCTCCAACCTTGACCACCTTGGCGCCGTAGTCGGCCAGGATCCGGGTGGCCCGGGCGGCGGGACCGACCGTGGCGAGGTCCAGCACCACGATGCCCGCCAGCGGTCCGGAGGCGGTTGCCGGGACAGGGCTGTCCACGCTGAAGTCGGTCACAGACACGGGCAGGTGAGGGTGCGGATCAGAAGTTCTTCGGCAAGCCCAGCTTGCGGCGGGCGATGATGTTCTTCTGGATCTCCGACGAGCCGCCACCGATGGTGTCGATGACGGTGTAGCGGTACGTCGACTCGCTCCGTCCGGCCATCGGGGCCTCCTCGGTCCTCACCCGCAACTGGCCACCGACCCCGGCCATGTCCATCGAGGCGTTGGCGAGCCGACGGGAGAACTCGGTGGTGAAGAGCTTGTACTCGGAAGCTTCGGCCGTCGGAGGGGCACCACCGGCGAGCGACGCGGCCACAAACTTCAGGCCGAGCACCCGGGCCACCTCGGCCTCGGTGTGGAGCCGGGCCACCTGCGAACGAACGACAGCGTCGTTCTTCATGGGCTCCCCGTCACGGGTGGCGGACGCCACATACTCGGTCAGAAGGTCGAGACGCTGGGCGATGGGCGAGTAGGTGAAGAGCGTGAACCGCTCGATGTCCAGCGCTTCGGAGATGTACTGGAAGCCCCGGTTCAGTTCACCCACCACGTAGTCGTCCGAGACCCAGACGTCGTCGAGGTAGACCTCGTTGGTCCGTTCGTCACCCATGGTCCAGATGGCCTTCACGGTGATGCCGGGATGGTCCATCGGCACCATGAAGAGGGAGATGCCGTGGTGCTTGGGCGCTTCGGGATCCGTGCGGGCGCCGACCCAGTACCAGTCGGCAAAGTGGGCCGACGTGGTCCAGGTCTTCTGGCCGTTCAGACGCCAGCCGTCCCCGTCCCGGGTGGCCTTCAACTGCATGGATGCCGAGTCGGAACCGGCATTCGGTTCGGAGTAGCCGACGGCGAACTCGACCTCGTTGCGCAGGATCTTCGGCAGGAACTCGTCCTTCAGTTTCTGGCTGCCGTGGCTGATGATGGTCTTGCCGATGATGCCGACGCCCTTGCCGATCTGGGGTCCGCCCCGGGCCGCCAGCGCCTCGTTCAGCAGGTACTCGTAGACACCGTTGCCGTCCTGGCCACCGACTTCCTTCGGCCAGGTGATGCCCAACCATCCCTGCTCGCCCAGCTTGGCCATGAACTCCCGCCGCTTGGGCGTGTCGACGATCTGCGCCATGTTCTCGCGCGTAACGTCGAAGATTTCCGGATCGTCGTGCTCGTCGAGGTACGCCTCGACTTCCTTGACGAACTCCAGTTGCTCAGGCGTGAACTCGAAATCCATGTCCGCTCCTCGGGGGTAGTGGCTTTGGTGATGGTGGATGCTGCTCGACAACCTTTACCGGCCCGTCCGCAGGTCCGACGGCGCAAGGGAGCGGGCCGGACCACTTCAGGCCGACGGTCATTTTCTGACTGACCGTCAGATACTGTTTCCATCATAGGATGTTTGGCACCGGTCATGCGAACGGTTGGCCCGAAACGGGCAGCCAACCTGGCCAGACAACCGCCGGACCCGAGCACCACACGACCCGAACCTAAGGACTGTTCATGACACGAGGCATTGTTGGCGCCGCCGGGTACGTCCCCTTCCGTCGCCTGGCCCGCACCGATATCGCCCCCCTGTTCGGCTCGGGCGGCGGCAAGGGCACCCGGGCCGTGGCGTCCCACGACGAGGACACCACGACCATGGGCGTCGAAGCGGCCCGGCTGGCCCTGCGGTCGGCTCCCGGCAAAGTTCCCGACAGTCTCTGGCTGGCCACCGCCACTCCGGCCTATCTGGACAAGACCAACGCCACCACCCTGCATGCCGCCTTGCGGCTCCCGGCCTCGACGCCGGCCTTCGACTTCGGAGGCGCGCTCCGTTCAGGCGTCGGGGCCCTTCAGGCGGCCCTCATGAGCCCGGGATCGACCCAACTCGTGGTGGTCTCCGACCTGCGGGACGGACTTCCCACCTCGACCGACGAGTCGGCGGGCGGCGATGCGGCCGCTGCCCTGCTGGTCGGCGACGGCACACCGGACCATCCGGTGCTGGCCGAATATCTCGGCGGCGCCTCGGTCAGTGACGAGTTCCTCGACCGCTGGCGGGCGCCCGGCGAGCGGCGCTCCCGGACGTGGGAAGAGCGCTTCGGCGAGACCCGCTACGTACCGCTCGGCACCCAGGCCTGGACGACCGGTCTCGAACACGCCGGCCTCGATGCCGAATCGGTCAACCATGTCGTGGTGGTCGGGATGCACACCCGGGCCGCCAGGGCGGTCACCCGGTCCCTTGGCGTCCCGGCCGATGCGCTCGTTGACGACCTCAACGACTCGGTCGGACAGTGCGGCACCGCCCAGGTCGGCCTCGTGCTGGCCGCCATGGTCGAAGCGGCCCGGCCGGGCGAGGTCATCGCCGTGCTCTCGCTGGCCGACGGGGCTGACGCCCTCTTCTTCCGGGTGACCGACGCCCGGGCCGACTGGACGCCGCCCCGGCCGGTCCGGTCCCAGATCGCCTCGGGTGCACCACTGGCCTATGGCAAGTTCCTGACCTGGCGGGGCATGGTCACCACCGAGCCTCCCCGCCGGCCGGAACCGGCCCGGGTGTCCTCTTCGGCCGCCTGGCGCAACGAATCATGGAAGTTCGGTTTCGTCGGATCGAAAGACCGGAGCAGCGAGGCGATCCACCTGCCTCCGGCCCGGATCTCCATGCAGGGCGGCGCAGTCGACGACATGGAACCGGTGGATTTGGCCGACACCGAAGCCACCATCACGACCTACACCATCGACCGCCTGGCCTACTCGCCGAGTCCGCCCATCGTCTTCGCCGTCCTCGATTTCGACGGCGGCGGACGATTCCCGGTGGAGTTGACGGATGTGGACGCCGACACCGTGGACATCGGCGACCGGGTGGAGATGACGTTCCGGAGGCTGTTCAGTGCGGACGGCATACACGACTACTTCTGGAAGGCCCGGCCGTTGGTCCGGGGCGACCAGGACTGAAGGGAAAGATCACCATGGCTTCACACGGCATCAAGGACCGCGTGGCAATCGTCGGCATGGGCTGCACCCGATTCGCCGAACACTGGGACAAGAGTCTGGACGACCTGATCATCGACGCCGCCGAGGAGACGTTCGCCTCGGCCGGCATCGCCCGGGACGATGTCGATGCCTACTGGTTCGGGACCGCCCAGTCCGGCATGAGCGGAGTCACCCTGGCCCGGCCCCTCCAGCTCGAAGGCAAGCCGGTCACCCGGGTCGAGAACTACTGCACCACCGGGTCCGAAGCCCTGCGGGCCGCGGCCTATGCGGTGGCTTCGGGCGCCTACGACGTGGCCATGGCGCTCGGCGCCGAGAAGGTCAAGGACTCCGGCTACCAGGGCCTGAACGCCTTCCCGATCCCCGGTGACGGCACGGCCCGCACCCTGACGGCGGCGGCCATGTTCTCCATGGTGGCTCCCGCCTACGGCAAGAAGTACGGGGTGGGCGAGGACGAGCTCACCGAAGTACTGGCCCGCATCTCGTGGAAGAACCACCAGAACGGCGCCCTGAACCCCCGGGCCCAGTTCCGCAAGGCCGTCACCACCGAGACCATCTGTGCCTCACCCCGGGTGGCGGGGCGGTTGGGGGTCTTTGACTGCGCCGGGGTGGCCGACGGTGCGGCCGCGGCGATCGTGGTCCGGGCCGAAGACGCCCACAAGTACACCGACAAACCCGTCTACATCAAGGCCCTGTCGTTCTCGGCGGGCAGCGGATCAGGTCTGATCGACCCCGCTTATGACTACACATGGTTTCCCGAGTGCGCCCAGGCGGCTGAGGACGCCTATCGACAGGCCGGCATCACCGACCCCCGGGGCCAGTTGGCCATGGCCGAGGTCCACGACTGCTTCACCCCGACCGAGTTGGTCCTCATGGAGGATCTCGGCTTCGCCGAACGGGGCACGGCCTGGCGGGACGTGCTGGCGGGCACCTTCGACCGGGACGGGGTTCTGCCCGTCAACCCCGATGGGGGCCTGAAGAGCTTCGGCCACCCGGTCGGTGCGTCGGGCCTCCGGATGTTCTTCGAGACCTGGCTGCAACTCCGGGGCGAAGCCACCCCCGAACGCCAGATCGACACGGACAAGACCCTGGCCCTCACCCACAACCTCGGTGGCTATCCCGGCGAGATGGTCTCCTTCGTGTCGGTGGTCGGCACCGAACTGGGATAGGTCGTCCCACCGGGACGACCCGGGCGGAGATCCTTGGTCAGAACGAGGAACTCCAGGCCGTCCTGACGGGGGATTCCGAAACGGGGATCGTCGTAGGGGAAAGGTCGGCGTTCCCCGGTGGCCACATAACCCCGCCGTTCGTAGAAGGCCAGCAGTTCGCTCCGGGGAGCCAGACACTCGAGTTCCATGGCGTCCAGTCGCCACTCGTCCCGGCCGATCCGTTCCGCTTCGGCCAGGAGGGCCGAACCGAGTCCGGATCCTTGCTCGAGCGGCGCCACAGCGAACATCCCGAAGTGGGCCAGACCGGCGTGACGGTCCACCCGGCAGCAGCCGAGCAACGGCCCGGACGCCCGACTCCCCTCGGGTGCATCTACGACCAGCAGCCGGGAGTTCGGCGAGTCGATGACACTGCCGACCGCTTCTTCGTCGGTACGACGTCCGTCCAGCAGATCGGCCTCGGTGGTCCACCCGAGCCGGCCCGAGTCGCCCCGGTAGGCCGACTCGACCAGGAGCACCACCGCGGGCACGTCTGCCATCCCGGCCCGACGAAGCGGTGGCCAAAGGGAGGGAGGGCCGGTCACACGCCAAGGCTAGGGGAAGAAGCCGGGACCGCCCGAACGGGCCGGAGCGGAAAGGGACGGGACGGGACTTCGCAGTCTTGGAGGATCAGCGGGTGGCTGCGGTCTGGACGGAAGGGTGGTCACTCCGGCCCGGCTGACGTCGTTCGTCATCCACGAAGCCCGGCGCCCGACGGGCCCCACCATCGAGATAGTGCAGTTTGCGCTCGTGCTCCTCGGCCCGCCGACGCAGGTGCACCAGCAAGAAGACGTAGCCCGCCAGGGAGACACCCGAGACCAGGGTGACCAGCCAGGCCACCGACGCGCCCGGCACGAAGCCGACGATGGCCGTCAGGGCGAAGACGGCAACCAGGACCACAAGCGTGTCGCGCCGGCGCTGACGAAGGAGTTGACGGTGGTGCAGTTCCACACTTCGATGCTGCAAACGGGCCGACACGTCGAACAATTCGGTTCGGTCGCGACGAGGCCGGAGATCCGGCGTGCGTCCGGCCAACCCCTCCCCGGCCGGATGGCCGACCGAGCGGGCATAGGCTCCGGGATCGTAGGTGCGTTCGTAGCCATCGGGGCCGAGCAGTCCGGTCCGGTCCCAACCGCTGGACAGACGCTCGGCCGTCGGAAGGCCGGCGGTTCCGTGGACATCGGATTCGTCCACCGCCGGGACGGGGTCCTGGCCGAGGAAAGCGAGCGCCGGCCGCAGCGTCTCCTTGGGCCGCACCACGGTGAGTATCGGAACGGTCGGTTCCACCGGGCTGTCGCCATCGGTGATGGCGCCGGTGCCATCCACGACGTGGAGCCGAAAGGCCGGAGCGGACATGGGAGGGGTGACGGCGTTTTGCTCGAGGATCTCCAACTGGTGGTGGAAGTGATGGATCGATCCGATGCCACCCTTCAGGTAGCGACGGATAATTCCCGGGCCCAGAACCACAGCCCATGCGATGACGATGACCAGGACAACTACCACGGACATCACCTCCCCGAACAGCGTCCGTTGTAACGAAAACCCTAACCAGCAGGGTTTCCGGGATGGTGGATGCCCGCGACCGGCCCCGTTCGGCTACTCGAACGAAGGCCCGACCGTCCGGGTCCGCTTCAGTTCGTAGAAGCCGGGCGTGGACGCCACCGCCACCACCCCATCCCACAGACGGGCGGCGGCTTCACCCTTCGGGGCCGGCGTCACCACCGGACCGAAGAACGCCGTTCCGGCCACGGCAATGACCGGGGTGCCGACGTCCATACCCACCTGGTCCATGCCGGAGTGGTGGGACGCCTTCAACGCCTCGTCGTAGGCATCGGTGTCCATGGCGTCAGCCAGGGAGAGGGGCAGTCCCACTTCGGCCAACGCTTCTTCGATGGTGGCCCGATCCTTGGGCTTCTGCTCCAGGTGGAACCGCTTGCCCAGGGCTTCATAGAGCGGGCCGAGGACTTCGTTGCCGTGGGTCTGCTCGGCGGCGATACAGACCCGGACCGGCCCCCACGCCTGGGCCATCAACTCGACGTAGGCCTCGGGCAGTTCCCGGCCTTCGTTCAGATACGACAGGGACATGACGTGCCAACGAACGGCAATGTTCCTCAGCTTCTCGACCTCGAGGATCCAGCGGGAGGAGATCCAGGCCCACGGGCAGAGCGGGTCGAACCAGAAGTCGACCTCTTCGGGGGTGGTGGCGTTCTCCGTCGTCATGGCTGTGGCTCCTTGGCTTCACGGGGGATTGGCCCGAAGGGCCAAAAGCGGATCTGTCGGGACAATGCTAAAGGTCAGACTCCCCGGGCCGACCACCGTCCGTTGTCGCGCCGGAGCGTCAACTCCACACCAAAGACATCGGAGATCCGGTCGCTGGTCAGCACGTCGTCGATCGCACCGGCCGCAACAAGATGTCCCTTCCGCAGGAGGGCGGCATGGGTCATGCCCGACGGGATCTCTTCCACGTGATGGGTCACCATCACCATGGGGGGTCCGGCCACCTCCTCGGCCAGTGCCGACAGCCGGTTCAGCAGGTGCTCACGAGCCCCGAGGTCGAGGCCGGCGACCGGCTCGTCCAGGAGCAGCAGTTCCGGCGTGGCCATCAACGCCCGGGCCACGAGGACCTGTTGGCGCTCCCCCTCGGAGAGGTGGCCAAACGGGCGCATGAGAAACGTCTCGTCTCCGAGACCGACGGCGGCCAGCAGCGAGCGGGCTTCGGCCCGGTCGTCGTCGGTGTACTCGTTCCACCAGGTCTCGAGCGCCGCGTGGCGACCGGTGAGGACCACGTCGAGGGCCAGCTGGTCCCCCCGCAGGTTCCGGGCCATCGACGCGCTGATCTGGGCGATGCGTTTGCGGAGTTGCCGCATGTCGACCCGGCCGAGGCGGCAACCGAGGATCTCCACGACGCCGGAGGTCGGCCAGAGTCCCGAGCCGACGATCCGCAACAAGGTGGTCTTGCCTGAACCGTTGGGGCCGAGCAGCACCCAGTGCTGGCCGGCCTCGATGGTCCACGACACCGACGACAGCAAAAAGGTGCCGTTGCGGACGACCGAAACGTCTTCCAGACGAACGACCACCGGGGCCGTCACCCCGGTCACTTCCCCACCTGTCCCGGTCATCTCAGCGCACCCGGTCGGGTTCGGACAACAACGGCAACACGTGCTGAATCGGTCGGTTCACGCCACCAGTAAAGCCGCGTTGGGCCGGAGGAAGACGCCGACACCGGTTCAGACGTTGAAACGGAACTCCACCACGTCACCGTCCTGCATCACATACTCCTTGCCCTCCACCCGGGCCTTGCCCGCCGCCCGGACGGCGGCCATGGATCCTGCTTCGATCAGGTCGTCAAAGCTCACAACCTCGGCCTTGATGAACCCCCGCTCGAAATCGGTGTGGATCACTCCCGCCGCCTGGGGCGCGGTGTCCCCGATGTGGATGGTCCATGCCCGGGCCTCCTTGGGGCCCGCCGTCAGGTAGGTCTGAAGGCCCAGGGTGGCGAATCCGACATGCACCAACTGGGCCAGGCCGCTTTCCTCCTGGCCGTAGTCAGCCAACAACTCGGCCGCTTCGGCGGGCTCCATGCCGGCCAACTCCGCTTCGATCTGGGCGCAGACCACCACGACTTCGGCCGGAGCCACCAAGTCCGCCAACTGCTCCCGCAGGCCCTCGTCCCCGATGGACCCTTCGTCGACGTTGAAGACGTAGATGAAGGGCTTGGCACTCAGGAGGTGAAGATCCCGCAGGAGCGTGACGTCGATCTCGCCCCGGGCGGCGGCCGAGGCAATGGTCCGGCCGTCGTCAAGGATCGCCCGGGCCGCTTCGGCGGCTTTCAACTGGGGAACAAGTTCCGGCTGTTTGCGGGACTCCTTGGCCAGCCGGGTGATCCCGTTGTCCACCGTCTGCAGGTCGGCGAGGATCAGCTCGGTATTGATGGTCTCGATGTCGGAGGCCGGCTCGATCCGGCCGTCCACGTGGATGACGTCGGGATCGGTGAAGACCCGGACCACCTGGCAGATGGCGTCGCTTTCGCGGATGGCGGCGAGGAACTTGTTGCCCAGTCCTTCACCCTCCGAGGCACCCTTCACGATGCCGGCAATGTCCACGAAGGTCACCGATGCAGGCAGGATCTCCTTGCTTTCATAAAGCTCCGCCAACTGTTCGAGCCGCGGGTCCGGGACAGCCACCACGCCGACATTGGGTTCGATGGTGGCAAAGGGGTAGTTGGCCGCGAGAACATCGTTGCGGGTCAGGGCGTTGAACAGGGTCGACTTGCCGACGTTGGGCAGACCGACGATGCCGATGGACAGTCCCACTGGTGATTCCTCCGTAGCCGGGTCTCGGGCCGGGCCCGGACCACCTCTTGCCGGTCACCCGGCCAGAAACACCTTACGAGGTGTCGGGCCCGGTTCGACAAACCACCACCGGCACCGCCCTGCCCATGTCGGACAAGGTCGCCGGACCCTTCGGTCAGTCCAGTGGGGCCACGAGGTACTCGCTCATCGTCGAGGACCGGAGCCGGCCGAGATCAAGGCAGGCCTGCACGTTGGTGATCATCTGGCCGACGTGGTCGTTCAACTGCTCGGGACTCGAGGCATTGAAGAACAGCATCGGGTCCTTCACGTGCCCGGCCGAGGGCCAGCACTCTTCCACGATCCCGTCGATCTCGGGGGCTCCGGGCGTCAGGGAACGGACGACTTCGTTGCGAACGTACCGGGTGCGGGGCTGCAGCCGGCCGGACTCCGGAGACTGGGTTCCGTGCCACCGCTCGATCCACTCCCGGTAGTCCAGGCCCTCGGGCCGGTGGATGAGGGCGAGCGTCATCACCCCCGGGGAGCGTTCACCATCCGGCCAGGTCCGGGGACCGGCGTGGGGCGTGGTGCCGTAGTCCTCGTAGACCGACTCCACCACGAGGTAGGCCGCCCAGGCCCGGCCCAACGAGGAGATCAACCCGTCAACCCCCAACCGACGCTCGTAGCAGTCGAACCAGACCGAGACCTCGGCGATGTGCGGATCCTCGTCGGCCGGAACCGGAGCCGGCGACGGCACCTCGTCGGCCACCCCATCGTGCACGTTCACCGTGACAAACCGCACTCCGGCCTCACGCATGGCAGGAACCACGTCCTCCAGCAGACGATCCCGCACGCCGTCGCCGGTCGAGGCGTCGCCCTTCCCCCAGATCAGGTAGATCACTTTTTCCACGGCCGACTCCTTTGCTCAACGATGTCCGGTGACACCTGCTCAACGATGTCCGGTGACATCTCGCACAGCGCACCGGCGACCGTCAAGACTCTAGATTCACCCCGGGGCCGCCTTGCTGCGGTCACCGGACCGCCGGGCGTCAACCGGTCGCCGTTCGGGCCGGCCGACCGACGGCTCTGTCCCTTTGGCCGGTCCTCACAGGTTGCCTCGCTATCGTGACTCCCGTGAGTGAACCCGGAAGCATCGACAGTCGTGACGAGAGGCGGTCCCGCGTTGACCAGGCGGACAACGACGGCGGGTCGGCAGTCGGCTGGACCCGCCGGGACCAGGCCGT
>CAITPI010000017.1 GCA_903894295.1 uncultured Acidimicrobiaceae bacterium | reverse complement strand
CCGCGAACGACCGACTGCAGCTCGGCGAGCTCGTCGGGTTCGATCCTGTTCGCGCCGTCGACCCGCCGGCCGAAGTCCGTGGCGTCCACCAGGAGCACCTCACTGCCGACCTCCTTGCCGGCGTCCAGGACCCAAAGAACGAGTCCCTCCCCCCGGTCGCTGCGCAACCGGTTGGGGGCGGCGATCACGATGGCAGCGTGTTCTTCGCCGGCATGGGCCCATTCTTTGCGTCCGGGGTGAATCGAGATCGAAGGAAGCACCACCACGGCGCGGCCAGCCGGGTTGGTGCACTCAACCGCCTTGGCCAACCAGTGGCGATAGGAGATCCTCGTCACGAGGGGAGGATCCACCAGGACAAGATCGGCCGTCGGGACCACCTGGTCCTTCGGTGCGTCCAGGGTCCGGGCATGGTGGAACTCGGCGGCGATGCCGTGGATCGAGAACCTTGCCTTGGCCATGGCCCAGATCGTCTCGTCTTCCTCGTAGCCGGTGAGGACGAGGTCGGGGATGCCGGATCGGGCCACATGCAGGAGCAGGTTGCCTTCTCCGGCGGCGAGATCCAACACGCTTTCGCCGGCCTGGGGACCGCCGGCCACTTCCATCATCTGGGCCAGACTGGAGGAGGTCACCACGGTGCCCCCGTTGGTGGCTTCCCCGGCCGGAAGCCGGTCGAGCATCTCCTCGACGAGGCTCCCGGTGGAACTTCCGGTGCCCTCGAGGGTGACAAATGTCGTCATCAGCCGACGCACCGCTTCTTTGCGACCACTCAACCCCTTGAGCAGCGCTCCGACAACACCGGTCAACTCCGGATGACCCTCCTCGACCGCAGACGCCGAGTTCCGGAGCGCACTGAGGGGGCTGGCTCCGTCGGCGCTCAGGTCGGCCAGTTCCATGACCACGTCGGGACCGAGGGTCGACATTGCCGCCGCGATCGCCATGGCCAGTCGCCGGGCGTCAGCCGCCGAGCCGAAGGCTTTCCGGACCGCTTCCAGCGCCCGATGGAAGTGCCAGATCAGATTGACCGCCTCCGAGCGGGACCCGACCAACTCGTCGACATCGTTCCCGTCCACCTCGGCCATCCAGTCGGCGAGCTCGCCTAACCGGAACAGACGGGCCCGGCCCCGGACCTCCTCCGGCTCCGGAAAGGCCCTTCGGTCGGGTTTCCGGCACAGCATCCGGATCAGGGCCTGCTTCTGCTCGGAGAACTCGGGCTGCACCCGCACATCCGCGGGTTCCAGCGCCCACCAGAGTTCGACGAACTCGGCGAGCGAGACCAGATCCTCCGCCTGGGCGAGATGGACGACTTCCTTCATTGCCCCACCCTACCCCTCTGTTCTGAAGAGCAAACAGATTTTCTCAAAAAACGTTCTGAAAAGTAAGTAAAAACGGTTGACAAAACGAGACCATGGGGGTAAATTTACATTCGTAAACAGAAGTCAGAAAAACGACAAAGGAGAACAAACATGCACTTCAAGTCACACAACCCCAAGAACCGGTTCTCCGGAGAAACGTCGGAGCAGTCTCTTCTGGTGGCCCCGGGAACAACGGCAAACTTCGTCCCGGAACCTCCGACGACGCACTACATCGACGGAGGGACCGCCGGCGGCGACAACCGTGTCGAAGCCCTCGCACCGGCCACCGTGCGTCGTTTCGCCGCCGCCCTCTACGACCTCGGCCTGACCGACCAGGTCGGTGGTGCGGAGTGGATCCACCCGGCCGGTGGCGGCGTCGGGTTCTCCGACCTGACCGCTGTCCAGTTCGACCGGTTCATCCTCCGTCTCGAGGCCCTGGCCGGTGGTGAGCCGACCCCGTGCCCGGAGAAGGCCCAGCCGGAATCGGAGCGCTACATCCAGCTCACGCTCTTCTGACCGCAGGAACCCGCACCTCCTCCCGAACCCCGGCCAAACCGGACCGCCACCCCCGACCGACACGACCGACCCGACAGAAAGGACCACCGATGTCGAGACGACTGCCAGCGACCACGACCAACACGAAGCGCACCACACCCTCTGTGTCCACCGACCAACCAGCAACAAAGGAGAACAGCACCTTGTCCATTCCCGTGAGCAACCTGACCCTGTGTGGTACGTGCTTCGCCCTCTTCGGCTTCGGCGATGACGGCACGACCTACCAGCACTGTGACTGTGTGACCGGCACCCCCGACGACCATGACGATGGCGGCTACCCGGGCCTTGCGTCGAACCCGTATGGCGCCTGGAGCCGGGTGGCCGAACTCTGCCGGAGCTGCGGGGCCGACGCGGTGGACGCCTCGACCCCGGACGCCGTCTGGTTCTGTGCCACCTGCATCCGCTGGGCCCGGAGCCTGAACGAGTACGCCGGCTACGCCGTCGTTCCAAT
>CAITPI010000016.1 GCA_903894295.1 uncultured Acidimicrobiaceae bacterium | reverse complement strand
GGAAACAGGCGGGTTGCGGGGCCGGATCGTGGTGGTGCCCGACTGAAGGCCGGGCCCGGGCATCCGATGGGGGAGTCGGCATGACGACCGAGGGTGGTCCGACGCCATTCGACCTCCGGGAGGCCAGCCTCTAACCTTTCAATGTGAACCTGGACAACCTTCGCGGCCCCTTCTCGCCGGACGAGGTCGACGCCTTCCTCGACCGGAGTGTGATTCCCATGCGACTGGCGGCGGTCGGGCCACAAGGATGGCCGCTCATCCTGTCGCTGTGGTTCGTTCGTCAGGGTGACGAGTTGCTGGCGGCCACCCGGCCCACCTCGACGCTGGTGGCCTGTCTGAAGGACAATCCGAAGTGCGGGTTCGAGATCGCCGGCGACGAACCTCCGTATCGGGGAGTCCGGGGCCGGGCCTCGGTTGTGCTGGAGGACCGAGCCGGGGGCCCGGTGCTCGAACGGTTGCTCACCCGGTATCTGGGTGGCACGTCGGGCCCCTTGGCGAAGAAGCTCCTGGCCCATGCCGATGACGAGGTCTGTCTCCGTCTCCGGCCCCTCTCCCTGGTGAGTTGGGACTTCACCAGGAGGATGACGCCTGGAGTGGATCAGGCCTGACGCCTCCACGGCCCGGAAACCGCACCCCGGCGGTAAACGGTCGGTGGTGCGCCCGAGCGGCCACACGGTCCCGTCGACCGGCCGGTCCGACTCTTAGCCGATTCCTACGATTCACTTACCCTCGCCTTAGGCGAGGATCGTTGACTGGTCGGGTAGCGCCCAGACAGCGACGACCGATGACGTGTGGCAGCCCGGCCGGTTCGGGAATCCGTGACCGTCCCGAGCAGAAACAGTGAACGACATGAGTGGGTCCGTGGACGTGTTTCAACCGGCATCTCTGGTCGTCGATGCCCCGTTGGTGATTCCGGAGCGATCCGGGCCGGCCGACGGTCATCCGGTCCCTGACGATCCGCCCGGTGCCCTCCGGTCGTGGAGCATCGCCGAGATCGCCGTGGCCGTTGCGGCCTTTGCGGCGTTCTGTGTGGTGGTTCTGACCAGGCGGACCGTGCTGCTCGAGCCCGACGACTCGGCCTACCTGGCCTCCATCCTCGCCTTGACCCACGGGCATCTGTCGCTGACCACCGCGCAGTATCACGAGGTGGCCACCCAGTTGCGCTCCACCTACGGCACGGGCATCCTGCAGTGGGACCACCTGCCCAATGGACAGTGGATCAGCGAGAAGAACCCCGGCTATCCCTTCTACGCCGTGGCCTTTGAGTGGCTGGGCATCCTGCGGTGGGCGCCGCTCGTCGCCGGTGGTTTGGCCTCGACCAGCCTGTTCATCGGGGCCCGGCGGTGGCTCGGGCGTTGGGGTGGAACGTGGGCCGTGATCCTCTTCCTGTGCTCGGGTGCGGCCCTGGCCTTCGCCTGGCGCCCGAGCATGCCGTCGTTCACCGACGCATCGATGGTGGCCGCCGGGGCGGGGGCCTTGCTGTGGACCCTCCTGGCCACCGGGGTGGCCCCCCGACGACGCACCCTGGCCGGCCTGGCCGGATTCTGTTTCCTCGAGGCGGCCGTCACCATGCGCTACACCGACATCGTGCTCCTGTCGGTGGCGGTCGTCGCCGTGGCCGTCATGGCCCGTCCGTGCCAACTGCGGCTGCGCTCGCTCCTCTGGTGGTCGGCATCGTTGATCGTTGTGGGTGTCACGGTGGCCCTCTTCAACTCCCACTTCTACGGAGGAGCGACCAAGACCGGCTATGGGGCCGGCGAGATCACCTTTTCGTTGAGTGCCATCAGCCCCAACCTGCGGATCATGCCGAAACTCCTGGTCGAGGCCGTTCCCGGCGTATTCCTCGGACTGGTCGCCCTCGTCTGGATGGCGGTGCGGGCCCTTCGGAGCCGGTCGGCCTCGACCCCGGCCGAGGTGGCCCGTCGCTGGCGGAGGGACGCAGTGGTGGGTGGATGGCTCGCCCTGGGTTGGCTTGCCATCTGGGGCCTGTATTCGGCCTACACCTGGACGGCCCAGATGGGAGGTGGTGGCCTTGGAGGCCACGCCGGTGGTCCCGGAAGCCTGCCGACGGGGTCCCGCCTTCCCAGTGGTGCCCACGGGCCGACCGGGTTCCGCCTTCCGGCCGGGTTCCGCCTTCCGGCCGGGTTGCACCTGCCGTCAGGCGCCCACGCAGCGGTCGGGGCGATGGCCGCCGGTGGGAACAGCATCCACCTGATCCGCTTCTACCTGCCGGCCATCGGACTGATCGCCCTTCTGGGGGCGTGGCTGCTGGTGCAGTTGCCGAAGTGGCTCCCGGCCATCATCCTGGCCGGACTCGGCGTGGCCGGTGTGCTGTCTTTCCACTCCCTCATCGGTGGAAACGGGGTCAACGGTGCCTGGTTGGGTGGAAACTTCCCGTCGGTCGGGAAGACGCTTCCGGGAGGTTCCGGCTTGTTCCCGGGGGGCGCCGCTCCCTCGGGGGGCCCGTCCGGTGGATCCGGCCCGCCTCCCGGTGGCGGCCTCGGCCAGCCTCCTGCCGGTGGGTCCCCTCCGGCTCCGTCAGGTGGCTGACGTCCCACCCTTGACCGTGTCGGACGGGTTGCCGTGGGCGGCCAAAAGCCCCTGAGCCGGCGTTGGTTGGCGGGGAGGTCCCGCCGACCGCAAACCCGATCGTCCGATCGGACACCATGCGGCCGCCGGCTGACGGGTCGGTGCCGACGAACTCACTGGGAGGCGGAAGGATCTCCCATCGCCGCCCGGGCCTCCCGGGATTTTGCCGGTCCACGAAGCACGTGGGCCACGCCCACGGCCACGATGGCCCCAGGGACGGGTCCGACGAAGTAGACCCAGACAGACGACGTCCCGGGATGGAGGGGCCCAAGAGCGGGTGACGGGAATCGAACCCGCGTGTCCAGCTTGGGAAGTGCAAAAGTGGGAGTTCAACGACTAGGCGAAAAGTGAGAAATGCCTGATCAAGTGCCGTGTGGGCTACCCGGCATTACCCGCTGATATCCGTCGATCTCCGTGGCGTGGGGCACGTTTGGGGGCACGATATTCGTGTCCAGATCTTATGGCTGGATTCGACAAGACCACCAGGCTGGCGGTAACTGCGTTCGAGGGAAGCCATCTTGGATCGTCTCCAGCGACACGCAGCATGGGCCGAGAAGTGTGGCGGCTCGGCGCTCTGATCTGTCGCCCACGCCGACGCTGGTTCGATTGTCAATCTCAGTGAAGTCAGGCCGGCCTCGGAGAGTTTGCTTCCATCGAGGTGCCCGAATCTGAGTTGGGATTCGACGGGATTCCTCCTGGCTCCCAAACCAGATTCGTCAAGGAACCTTGTGGCATTCCAGGTTGCATACGCCCAGACGTTGTTTTCAGGCAGTGGCATTCGCCAGCCGAAAGAGTCGATCCATCGAACTGGGCCGACGCTGCCACCTTGAGATCAATCGTCGGACCGGTTGCTTTTCACGGGGCGGCTTCAATGGATGGTCGCAACTCTTCGGCGAGTAGCCAGCAGTTGCTGTCACTGACCGGAGGAGATCGACATGGCCCCACGGATGACCCAGCAGGACAAGGGCAGGGCTCGCAAGATACGAGCTGAATGCAAGAACCTTCAGCAAATCGCCAAGGTCAGGGTTCGGTCTGTCGGAGGCATCAGGCTTCACGTCGTCGACGGGGAGAAGGGCCCTGCGATCTCGGATCCGCGGTCACCACCACGACCCGACCAACTCCAGAGCCATGTGCCTGAGTAGTTAGCCATCGGTCTCTGCCAAGGGGTGTCCCTGACGGCGATCGCAATGGGGCTGGAGAGGGCTATGGCCACGGACACCCATGTTTGAAGGTCTCAACGTGAAGCACCTTTCAGCCGCCCTGTCGGCAGCACTGACTTCCTTCAGGATTTGGAGCCTGCAGCAAGACATCCGCCCAAATGCTCATGCGAGGGCATAACTGATCGACCTACTCAGGCATCGGGCCTTCCCTCGCGTCTGACCGAGGTGGCCAGTCATCACCGTCCAGGGCGGCCGAGTGGTTCGCCGTTCGAGCGGACGCGCTCAACATCCCGGCGGCCGGGCACCCCCTGCTCATTCCCCGCCTCTCCGTGTGGCTTGGATGAGGTTGCGGGAATATTCATAAGTGACGTTGAGGTTTAGAGGCCACTCAAACTCCGAGGGATAGAAGTTGATCTCTTCAAGTGTCGGAGCCCGTAGAAGTTTGAAGTCGAACCCGTGGAATCCTCGACGCTGCAATGCCAGGACCATCGTCTCCAAACAGACAACCACACCAGAATCTGTCGAAACCTTAAACTGCTGAATCCCGCCAGATATCTTCACTAGTTCCTCGCGGATGATGTGTACTGAAGTGACTTGCTCGCCCTTTCCATGAAAGAATAGGGTGCCTTGCTTCTGAGCCTTCTTTAGGGAGTCGTCAACGGTAGTTCTAGCAACTTGAGTCAGGGTCTCGTACTCTCCGCCAATGAAGACCTCATTGTCAAGGATCGTGATCGCTACAGTCGAAAGGTTGGTTACGAGCAAAGCTGGACAGGTAATAAGGTCCCCGATGATCCTGTTGGCAGTGCCAACGGAATCCCATCGCTCTCCCACTATCGACGTAAGTGAACTAATGAGTTCCGGATCTAGATGGTAATCAACGTGCTGCACTTTTGCTCCCTTCGAAATGTATTTTCTGAGTTGCCAGCTTTGGGTTCCCTGAGACGATGTCAATTGCTGGACTTCCACTCTTGCTGCTAGGCCTGATGGTGACGCGAGTTCCATCGGAGTGGAGATAACTGCTTCCGCTCGTCAGGTTCACACCTGAGTCGATTTCGGCTCCCTCCGTCAGTTCTTGTTCAAATGTCTTGAACGTGGCGGGGGAATCATCAGAGAAAATCTGCCGTTTGTCATCTGATCCGGAAGTCCCGATCACACCGAAGTAGCCCTCTGTATTCAAGGGGTGCTCGTCATGGAGTGCATCGATAGCTCGCTCAATGGAACCTACTTTTGAAGATGGATCCGATGTTCTACCGGCACCCATTGAGCGCCTTCTCTCTAAACGCGATTGCCGATCGACTTGGGAAAGAAAGAATCTCAACGGATTCCCTAGCCGACCGTGGTAGTTCTCTCGGAATAGCGCCATACCAAATTACGGACGTAGGCTCCAAGCGTTCCAAAGTTTCTTGGTATCCATGTATGAAGTTTCTTCTATCCCATCGATTTCGAAGCATGGACACACTCGAGACAGCTATTTGGCTTTGGCGTGGACAACCATCAAAACAATACTCATAATCACTCGGATCGTTCCACCGTACGTTTGCTATGACGTTGACACCATATGCTTGCCAGATTGCGGCTGCGGTTCGGTTGGCACGAGTGTTGTATCGGCGAACGCATGGTGGGGAATTTGCATATACCGATAGATCTGGAGAGATGACAGCGGATGCTCTTGACAATCGGTACGTCCACTTCATCGGATTTAACACGACAGGATGTATCTTCCGGTCGTCGACATAGAAGTGCATAACGACTCCCTCCGAATTGGTGGCACTCTTCCAGGACGAGAAGATTTCCAATCGACTTGGGTAAACGACAGTGTTCGGTGGATTAAGAATCGGAATCTGCTCGATGCCGGCGGTCTTGATTCCAGCCAGGGCTGGCAGTTCTGCAATGAACTGGCCGTGGCCTGCCTCGCGTATGGGGATCGTGCCTGCTAACTTCACGTCGTCTCCTGATCTTGGTGGTCATGGGATCTCGGCCTCGAAGCAACGAGGTTCGGTGTGGACCCGGTGGGTGTCTGAACACACCCACCGGGTCTTTTACATCTAGTTGTCTTCAAGGTCACTTTTCTGGGGCTGTTTGGCGCTAGCACTCTCGGGTCGAGAGTGCTAGTCATAGTATTGCACGGATAGCACAAGGCTCTGTGGACGGTCAATTCCAGGCAAGTGGTGTAACACGGCCACCCCACCAACCATGTTGACCGGCCAGCTGTCGACTTCGAATTCGACTCCTGGTCAGACCAAGCATCAGGTGTTGGTGAGAACACGTATCTGTTCGAATGCCAACGATTCCTAGATCTTCGTAGAGGAGGTCCTCACACACCCCTTGGGCCCTTCACCTGGGAGGCATGCCGACCCCACCTCGTAGAGCACTGATTCCGGTCGCCGGCGGGCGCCGAAGGCAGACCGCCGGCGACCGGAGATTCAAAGGGGAGAAATTGGGCATCAGCCCAGGTCACTCGTCAGGTCGGCTCCTGTCCTCTCGAATCGCCTCCGTCGTCCGGGCGGCCAGAACCAGAACGCTCAACGCCAGGGCATGGACGGCCACGTCCTCCTCGTGGTCGAACTGGTCCCGGAGTCGTTGATGTGCGGCCTCGAGCTCGCCGAGCAGCTCACCCGGCGGTCCGTCGGAGTTCTGACCTCGAAGCAGCTCCGCGACGTCGGCCACGGCCAGTGATGCCTTCCTGAATGCCATGCAGGTCTCGAATCCTTCGCTGGTGATGTTGGCCATAACTGTTTCCTCCCGATCACCGCCACCTGGGTGATTCGTATCCCCAGGCGCAGTGCATCCCCAGATCGCACCATCTCGGTCGAGCGTTCCCCGCCGTGCGTTCCCCAACAAGGGGAGCGACGAGTCCTCGTCGATCCCATAAGTGCCCATTGCCGAGCCGGAGCGCCGAGTCCAGGGAGGGAGCGTCTGTCAGCTCCCAGCGAGGACAGCCACCCAATTGAGATAGGCGGCCATCACCGTCTGTGGCTCCCGCAGCGACCCTTGACGCGGCAGCGGAGGTTCGGCACCCACCCTCGACAGGCTCCAATGGGGTGCAATCCGCGAAATCGGCCACGATCTCCCTGTTCAGAGGGAAGTTCCCGGGCCAGAGGAGCAAGTTCACACGTTAGTTCACACCCTGGTTGGCACCCTGTGGCCATGCGCACGGAACTAACCGGATTCGGATAAGGAAATGATCATGAATCTGGGGGTAAACGCCCTGGTCAGAGGAAAGTCAACAGTTTAGTCAACACCCCCCTTGCGACCCTGTCGTCCATGCGCCCCACAACTGCATCCCAGCGATTCGACGCCACAAAGTCCCTGGTCGGCGAGAAAGGTCACAGGTTAGGTCACACCCCCGTTGGCACTGTGGCCGACGTGGAAACCGATTCCCCCTACGAACCATGGATGACAGGGAGCGCCAAGCGCGTCACCGACGGGATTCTGGCCCGACTGAACAGCCCCGAGGGCTTGGATGCGTTCACCACCCAGGTGCGGGCCATCCGGGGCTGTCGGCGTCCTGTGCGGCTGTCAGGACGGGTGGTCGGCATTGTCGAGGGTGGACGCCCCGAGATCCGCTTCGACACCCGCGCACTGCCCGATGGGGTGCTGTTGAAGGCGTGTGGATCTCGGAGGGAGACAGTCTGTCCGCCTTGTGCCTCCCTCTACCGGGGTGACGCCTTCGCACTCGTGGCAGCAGGCCTACGTGGCGGCAAGGGAATCCCCGAGTCAATCGGCGAGCACCCCGCCGTCCTCCTTACTCTGACCGCCCCGAGCTTCGGAGCCGTGCACCGTAAGCGCCCGGACGGAACGTGTCATCCGTGGGGTGCCTGCTGTTCCCATGGTCGAGCTCTCATGTGCAGCCAGCGTCACAATGACAACGAGGATGCCCTCGGACAAGCCCTCTGTCACGACTGCTACGACTACGAGGCCGCCGTCCTGTTCAACGCCGGGGCGTCCGAGTTGTGGCGACGGACGACCATCTACGCGATCCGTGCCCTCGGGTCATTGCTCGACCTGTCGGCTCGGGCGGCGTCGCGCCAACTTCGCCTGTCCTACGTGAAGGTCGCGGAGTTTCAACGGCGCGGTTCGGTCCACTTTCACGCCCTGGTCCGGGCCGATGTTCGAACGGACGAGCACGGTGACGCGCCGTCAGGAATCGAAGCCGACATGTTGGCGACAGCCCTGCAGATCGCAGCCAGGAAGGTGACCGCCCCGCTACCTGGGGCGGATGGCGACCAGCGGATGGCCTGGGGTAATCAGATCGATACCGCTATGGTGAACGATGCCGAAAACGGCCGCCGGCGGGCAGCTGCCTATCTGGCCAAGTATGCGACCAAGGGCTCTGACGAGCACGGGGTGCTCGACCACCGCCTGCGAACAGGGGTCTGTCGTGACGAGCGACTGCCCGACCACCTTCGAGCACTTGTTGAGACGGCATGGTCACTTGGCGACGACGAGTCGTTCGCAGCAATCCGCCCCCAGTTGTGGGCCCACTCGTGCGGCTTCCGGGGCCACTTCCTCACGAAGTCGAGGCGATGGTCGACGACGTTCGGGGCATTACGGGACGAGCGGCAACAGTGGCGCCTGGTCAACGGCGCCGGACCATTAGTCGATACGAACCCAAGTGGCGATGTCGCAGTCGATGGCAAGACGGATGAGGTCGAGGTCCGGGAGTGGAAGTACGAGGGCTCGGGCTACCTGACTACTGGTGACGTCTGTATTTCCAGGAACCTCGAGGAGGACCTCCGGCTCGCCCGCTGGCTATCCCGCGAAGACGCCGAGCACCGTGTTCAAGGGGAAGCGCCTCGATCTAAGACACCGGTGGCGATCCAGGAGAGTGATCTGTCGTGACGGGCCGCGACCCGCATCCGCTCCCGAGTACGGGCTTGCCCACGCTGGTCGACATCGACACCGTGGCCGGCCACCTCGGTGTCAGTGTCCGTCACATCCGCCGGTTGATCGACGAGCGTCGCATCCCGTTCGTCAAGGTCGGACGGTTGGTCCGATTCGACGTCGATGTGATCGCCGAGTGGATCGATGCCCATCGGACCGACGTCCTGCATCGGCGTGGGATGGGTCTGCAGGTGCGAGGCGGTGGACGGTAGGGTGAGGGGTAACGAACGGCCTGGTCGCTCCGGTGACGTGCGGGCATTCGCGTCGTGGGTAGGTATCGCCCGGCGCCTCGAGTACATCGGTGGACCGCAACGCGGTCGCCTTGCACGTTGAGGTAGTCACGGTGGCCAAACGACATTTCGGATCCGTTCGCAAGTTGCCTTCGGGTCGATTCCAGGCCCGCTACCGGCATCCGGAGACCAACCTGAGGATCACCGCGCCGACGACCTTTCCGACGAAGGGTGCGGCCCAGGTGTGGTTGGCCTGTGCCCAGACCGATTTGGCTCGGGGTGAACGGATGGACCAGTACCTGCCAACCGTCACCTTGGACGAGTACACCGCTCCATGGCTGCAGAACCGGGTGCTGCGGCCCCGCACCGTCGAGCTCTACCAAGGCCTGCTCGACCGGCACATCCTCCCCGCCCTCGGGGACATCCCGATCGGGCGGCTCACACCTGCCAAGGTCCGGGAGTGGCATGCCGCACTGTCGAGAGCGGACAAGCCGGGCGCCATCACGGTGGCCAAGTCCTACCGCCTACTGCGGACCATCTGTGAGACCGCTTACTGCGATGAGCTGATCAGCCGGAATCCGTGCAACATCAAAGGGGCGTCGATCGAGCGGTCTCCTGAGCGACCTGTCATGAGCATCGAACAACTGAACGCCGTGGTCGAGGCGATGGAGGACCGGTACCGGGCGATGGTGGTCTTGGGGTCGTGGTGCTCGATGCGCATCGGCGAAATCCTGGCCCTGACCCGCGGCGACATCGACGTAGAGGCGGGGACGGTGCGAGTGGACAAGTCGGCCTGGGAGTTGGGTGACAGACAGCGTCGGGTGGGACCGCCGAAGACCGCCGCCGGCGTGCGCGTGATTGTTGTCCCACCCCACGTGATGGACCTGATTGTCCGGCACCTCGAGACGTTCACCGGCAGCGACGACGCGGACGTGGTCTTCACCGGCACCTTGGGCCAAGCGGTGCGCCGGGCCACCGTCTACACGGCGTGGCACCGAGCATTGGAGAAGGCCGACCTCGCGAAGGGATCTCCAGGGTTCCGCTTCCACGATCTTCGACACACGGGAGCCACCTTGGCGGCAGGAGCCGGCGCTAGTACCCGGGAACTGATGGCTCGCCTCGGACATGCGTCGTCGGCTGCGTCACTGCGCTACCAGCACGCCACGCCCAGCAGGGATGCGTCCATTGCGAATCGGCTGAGCGAGCTCGCCCTCGCGGACGAATCGGGCACCCCTTCCATCTAAACCCGACAGCCATCGCCGAGACCGAGACGGTGTTGTAGTCACCAAACGGGAGAAGGTCCGACGAGTAAGTCCCGGTGGCGAGCTCGAGCAGGAACCGGACCGGTTCTGGTCACGTCCACGAACCGCTCATGCCCATGAACCGGTCACTCGCACCGCCGACTCTCTGGACCGTCGGGGGCACGTTGGGGGCACGCCCCCGAAAATCTGACCCCCGCCGGATCGCCCCGCCGGAGAGAAACCACCCCTGAACAGGGACCCTCCGCAGAGCGGGTGACGGGAATCGAACCCGCGTGTCCAGCTTGGGAAGCTGGCGCTCTACCATTGAGCTACACCCGCGTAACGTAGAACTTGCTGCGCAGAACACACTATCGTGAAGGTCGCATGGTTCTCTCCGACCGCTCCATACGTGAGGCCCTGGCCGCCGGCACGATCAAGATCACCCCGATGGACGAAAGCTGCATCCAGCCGTCGTCGGTCGATCTTCATGTTGACCGGTACTTCCGCCTCTTCCGCAACCACACCAGCCGGGTCATCGACGTCCGGGAAGACCAGGAGGATCTCACCGAACTGGTGGACGTCGGCGACGATCCGCTGATCCTCCACCCGGGCGAATTCGTGCTGGGTTCGACCACCGAGAAGGTCACCTTGCCGAACGACCTCGTGGCCCGGCTCGAAGGCAAGTCGTCACTCGGCCGTCTGGGCTTGCTCATCCACTCGACGGCCGGATTCGTCGACGCCGGCTGGGACGGTCACCTCACGCTCGAGCTGTCCAACGTGGCCAACCTGCCCATCACCGTCTACCCGGGGATGAAGATCGGCCAGATCAGCTTCCTGCAGATGACCACCCCGGCCGACGTGCCGTATGGATCCGACGGGCTGAAGTCCAAGTACCAGGGTCAGTGGGGTCCGACCCCGAGCCGGTATGCCGACAACTTCCGGAACTGAGTTCGTTCCGACGTCTGGATGTGACACCAATTCGTGAAACCGGACTCCGGTCCGGTAGTTTGTTACTCGTCAGTAACCCAGTAGGAGGTTAGTCGTGACCCTCAGACTCATCCTTGGTCTTGGCCTTACGGTCGTGCTGTTTGCCATCGCCGGACGCCGGTTCTACTGGCTGTTCAAGCTGATCGCCTCGGGCCAGAAGGCCGCGCCGCCCCGTTACCGCGACATCCCCGGCCGGCTCAAGGCCGAGATCGTCGAAGTGGCGGGCCAGAAGAAACTGCTGCAGTGGACGGTTCCGGGCGTTGCCCACTTCTTCACCATGTGGGGCTTCACCATCCTGATCCTCACCATCTTCGAGGCCTACGGCTGTCTCTTCCAGCGAGACTTCCACATCCCGATCATCGGGACCTGGGGTTTCATCGGCTTCCTGGAAGACTTCTTCTCGGTGGCCGTGATCATCTCCCTCGGCGTCTTCACCTTCATCCGGGTGAAGAACTCGCCGGCCAGGGAAAGCCGCCGCTCAAGGTTCTTCGGTTCCCACACCGGGGCCGCCTGGCTGGTGTTGGTCATGATCTTCGGGGTGATCGCCTCGCTGCTGCTCTACCGGGCCGCCCAGGTCAACACCGGAAACTTCCCCTACTCCGACTGGGCGTTTGCCTCTCATGCGCTGGCCAACGTCCTGGCCGAGCTCGGCACCGGCGTGAACAGCGTGATCGAGTGGGTCGCCCTCCTGGCCAACATCGCCATCATCGCCGGCTTCCTCGTCTTCGTCTCCTACTCGAAGCACCTGCACATCTTCCTGGCCCCGATCAACGTGGCCACCTCCCGTCGGCCCCGGGCCCTCGGCGGTCTGGCGTCGACGCCCGACATGTCGATGGAGGACGTCGGGGACAACGACGAGGTGGTCTTCGGTGCCGGCCGCATCGAGGACTTCTCGTGGAAGCAGTTGCTCGACATGGCGACCTGCACCGAGTGCGGGCGCTGCCAGTCCCAGTGCCCGGCCTGGGCGACCGGCAAGCCGCTCAGCCCGAAGATGGTCATCATGGACCTGCGGGACAACATGTTCGCCAACGCCGAGCGGATCATGGCCAAGAACCGGGCCGCCGGACAGGAGGTCGAGACGCTGGTCCCGAGCGTCATCGATCCCGATGTGCTGTGGTCGTGCACCACCTGTGGTGCCTGCGTCGAGCAGTGCCCGGTCGACATCGAGCACATCGACACCATCGTGGACATGCGTCGCTACGAGGTGCTGATGGAGTCCCGCTTCCCGACCCAGGCCAACCTCATGCTCCGCAACGTGGAGAACCAGGGCGACCCGTGGGGTCTCGGTGGCTCCAAGCGGACCGACTGGCTGGCCGACCTCGACTTCGAGGTGCCGGTCATCACCGGCACCATCCCCGACGACGTGGAGTATCTCTACTGGGTCGGCTGCGCCGGCGCCCTCGACGAGCGGGCCCGCAAGGGCACGGCGGCCACGGCGCGCATGCTGCACCGGGCCGGTGTGACCTTCGGGATCCTCGGCCCGAAGGAGTCCTGCACCGGTGATCCGGTCCGGCGCCTCGGCAACGAGTACCTGTTCCAGGAGAAGGCCATGGGCAACATCGAGACCATCTCGGCCACCGGCGCCAAGAAGGTCATCGCCTCGTGCCCGCACTGTTTCAACACGCTGGCCAACGAGTACCCGTCACTCGGAGCCGACTTCGAGGTCATCCACCACAGCCAGCTGCTCAGCCACCTGGTGGCCGAAGGCAAGTTGACGCCCGGTGGTGGCTACAAGGGCACGGTCACCTACCACGACCCTTGCTACCTCGGCCGTCACAACCGGGTCTTCGACGAACCCCGGTCGGTCATCGACGCCATTCCCGGCGCCAAGCAGGTCGAGATGGGGCGCTGTCGGGAGAAGGGCTTCTGCTGTGGTGCCGGTGGCGCCCGGATGTGGCTCGAGGAGGACATCGGGACCCGTATCAACGTCAACCGGACCGACGAAGCGCTGGGCACCGGAGCCGACGTGGTCTCGACGGCCTGTCCCTACTGCATGATCATGCTGGATGACGCCGTGCGCGGGGCCAACCGGACGGACGACGTGCGGGTGATGGACGTCTCCCAGCTGCTCGAGGAGTCGATGGGCGAGCCCGTCGCCGTGGGGGCGCCGGCTGCCCCGTCTGCCGAGCAGGACACTCCCGCCGAAGGTCCCGAAGCCACCAGTTAGACCCGCATCGGCCGGGCCACCTCGGCCGGCCGGGGAGAAACAGCCAGAGACCGGTTCTCTGCTGGGAGTTTCATCCCGTTGCCGGTCCGCGGTACCCTTCGCCATGGCTGATGGCGAAGAGACTCCGGAACGTCCCGGATGGTGGGAGCGCATCCAGCGCTTCGCCCTGAAGCCGGTGCCCGAGGGCGCCGGGGCCCCGTTGGGCCAGGATGCCGCCGACGAGCCCGAGACCGTGGCCGAACTGCGGGCGAAGGTCCGTTACGCCGATGACAAGGAGCGGCTCATCGGCCTGATCGCCGCTCCGGTGGCGGCCATGGTCGCCTTTGTCATCACCCAGTCCAGGATCGCGTCGGATCCGGCCGCCCGGTACGCCAACGGATCGGTCAACCCCCACCATGTGGCCCCGTCGCTCTACGCGGAACTTGGAGCCGTCACCATCCTGCTGGCCGTGCTGGCCCTCGGATTCGCCTTCTTCCGTCGTCGCCTCTATCTCGGCATTGTGTTGGCCCTCTACGGGTTGTCCATGGTCAACCTCGGCTTCTGGGGCTTCGGACTGCCGTTCCTCGTCGTGGCGTCCTGGTATCTCGTGCGGGCATGGCGTCTCCAGCAGAAACTGAAGGAGGCCGAGGCCGGCGAGGGGAGTGGCCCGGGCGGCCGGCCGTCCCGGGCCCGGCCCAACAAGCGCTACACCCCGCCGACCTGAGCCCCGGGACGCCGGGCCGACACCTCGCCCAGGGTTCCTGACCAGCGTCCGGTTGCCGGTCGCCTGGGAGGCAACTTGCGACCGCCCCGCCCGGCGTGCCCCGGAGGTCGTTGGGCCGGGACCCGCAGCCGAGCCCGTTCGAGGGCCGGTCGGCTCCCCCTTTCCGCACCTCGCCGACCCGGGCCGTCGTCCTTGCCCCCGGGCCTCCATGGTGCTGTTCACACAGCGGTAACACTCCATTGATCTCGCCGACATACTCACCCGGCATCCTTGTGCGACAGCGATGCGCTGTCGGTCTTGCCCTTGATTCACGACAGTGTCGTGCGGTGAGTCGAGGACCGAGCAGTTGTCCGAGAAGAAGAGGAGCAGGAACCCATGCACACCTTGTTCATGGCGGCCTCCGTATTGAAAACGGTGCCCGTCCCCTACCCGAGCTGGCTGAACACCGGCGACAACACGTGGCAGCTGGTGGCCGCCACGTTCGTCGGCCTCATGTCCCTGCCGGGTCTTGCGGTGCTGTACGCATCGCTGGTCCAGAAGAAGTGGGCGGTGAACGTGCTGGCCATGACGTTTGCCGGCTTCTCGATCGTGCTCATCTGCTGGGTGCTCTACGAGTACAAGATGGGCTTTGGGGCCAACTCGTTCGGTGGTGGTGTCCAGAACGGGGTCCAGACCCAGTTCGGGACCGGGAAGGGTCTGGGCTACTTCTTCGACAACTTCCTCGGCAAGCCGGGTGCGATCACCTCGACGGCCGGAGAGCAGGCCCAGGCCGTCTCGGCGGCCAACACGGTCATCCCCTTCCACTTCCCGACCGCCACGCTGGCCTACTTCCAGTTCGTGTTCGCCGCCATCACCCCGCTGCTCTTCATGGGCAGCATCCTGGGCCGGATCAAGTTCAGCGCCTGGTGTCTGCTGGTGCCACTGTGGTCGACCTGCGTGTACGCGGTGGACGCCTTCCTGCTCTGGGGCGGCGGCTACTTCGCCCAGGAAGGTGCCCTCGACTTCTCCGGCGGGTACGTGATCCACATGTCGGCCGGGGTGTCGGGTTTCGTGGCCGCCTGGGTCCTTGGCCCCCGGCTGTTGCGGGACCGTCAACACGCCTTGCCCAACAACCTGGTGATGGCCTCGGTCGGAGCCGGCATCCTGTGGCTTGGCTGGAACGGCTTCAACGGCGGTGACCCCTACTACGCCGGCGCCGACGCCGCGGCGGCGGTGATCAACACCAACCTCGCCACGGCGGCCGGTGTGCTGACCTGGATCGCCATGGACGCCTGGCTGTCCAAGGAGAAGAAGCCGACCTTCCTCGGCGGTGTCAACGGCATGATCTGCGGTCTGGTCGGCATCACGCCGTCGGCCGGATGGGTGAACGGCCAGGGCGCCATCGCCGTGGGTGTCATCTGCACCATCGTGGTCTGGGTCTCCTGGAACTACCTGTCCAAGGTCCGACCCTTCTCCAAGGTGGACGATGCGCTTGGCGTCATCTACACCCACGGCATCGCCGGCTTCCTCGGCGGACTGCTGGTCGGCGTGCTCGGTGATCCGGGCATGTTGGAGTACGGATGCGGCCACCTCACCTCGGCCAACCAGGTCGTGGCCACCGGCACCTCGACCTATGCCTCCTCGGCGGGATCGTGCGTGCCGTTCTCGGTCAACGGTCTCCTCTACACCGGGTCGGCCCACCAGTTGTGGGAGCAGTTCCGGGCCGGGGTGTGGGTGATCGTCTGGTCGGCGGTTGTAACGTTCATCCTGATGAAGCTGATCGGCCTGGTGCTCCGTGGCGCCCGCTACGACGACGAGGTCCTGGAGATCGGCGACCTCGCCATCCACGGCGAAGAGGCCTTCCCCGAAGAGACCTTCGCCGCCCGGGTGGGCGCTCTGGCTTCGGCCACCAGCGCCCGGGCCGCCGCCCACTACGAGGCCAGTCCGGATCCCGACGACCCCGGCCCTCCGTCGGGTCGCAGTGGCCACTGAACGTCCAACGAGAACCGAAGGAGAACAGAATGAAACTTGTCGTAGCGGTGATCAAGCCCTTCAAGCTCGACGACGTGAAGGAGGCGCTCAAGACCCTCGGGATCAACGGCATCACCCTGACCGAGGCCCAGGGCTTCGGTCGCCAACGGGGCCACACCGAGGTCTACCGGGGTGCCGAGTACGAGGTCGAGTTCGTCCCCAAGATCCGGATGGAGGTGGTGGTCGAGGATGCGCAGCTCGACGCCGTGACCGCCGCCATCGTGGACTCGGCCAGCACCGGCAAGATCGGTGATGGCAAGGTCTGGGTGGTCCCGGTGGAAGAGGTCATCCGGGTCCGCACCGGCGAACGGGGGGCCGACGCCCTGTAGGAGGCGCCACGCCGGACGGGTGGAACATCCCCGAGGCCGAACGTGCGATCGGAGGTCGGCCGCAAGGCCGGCCTCCGTCGCGTCCGTAAGCCTGTTCGTCGAGACCGGTTTGGCCGGCCTGTTTCAACCGGTGGGGTTCAACCGGCCCGGTTCAGCCCGCCTGGTGGCGTACGGCTTCGGCCGCCGCCCTGGCGGCGTCGGGATCGCCGAGGAATCCGCTCGATACGACACCGAGGTGGTCGTCGAGCTCGTAGACAAAGGGAATGCCGGTCGGAATCTCGAGATCCACGATGGCGTCGTCGCCAATGCCCTCGATGTGCTTGCGCAGGGCCCGCAGGCTGTTGCCGTGGGCCACGACCAGTACGGCGCCGCCCCGGCCGGCCTCCTCCATGAGGTCGGGCACGATGGCATCCTCCCAGTAGGGGACGGTGCGGGCCACGACGTCGGCCAGGCACTCGGTGAGCGGCAGGGCATCGGCCGGAATGTCCCGGTAGCGGGTGTCCCCGGAGGGGTCGTGCTCGTGGCCCCGGGTCACCGGCGGCGGCGGGACGTCGTAGCTGCGTCGCCACGCCTTGACCTGCGCCTCGCCGTGGCGGGCCGTGGTCTCCTTCTTGTCCAGGCCCTGCAGGGCGCCGTAGTGCCGCTCGTTCAGCCGCCAGTGCCGCCGGACCGGAAGCCAGGTGCGCTCGGCCTCCTCAAGGGCCAGATTGGCAGTGCGGACGGCCCGGGTGAGCAGGGAGGTGTGGACGACCCGGACGTCGGGTGCATTGTCGGCGGCCAACAGGCGGCCCGCGGCGCGGGCTTCCTCGATGCCCTGTTCGGACAGGTCGACGTCGTACCAGCCGGTGAAGAGGTTCTGGGCGTTCCAGAGCGACTGGCCGTGGCGGAGAAGAACGAGTTGCGACATGGGTCGAGCGTAACCGTCGGACCCTCTCCTTTGGCCTCAAAAAACCTTCTGAAAAAACTTGACACACAGACACTCAAGTTTGCTATAGTCATATATGTAAGAAAAGTGACCAGCACTGGGTGAGCAGGGAAGGCCCGACCCGGACCTTTCGGCCAGTCGGAACTGGGCACGCAGAAGAACGGTGGACCCCGGTCCACACACCAGTGGGCCACAAGGTCCTGAACAGGAAAATCCGGGACCGTCAGGTCCCACGACAACCGGGACCGAAGATCCCGGGAAGGAAGGAAGCAGATATGGCGAAGGCCGTAGGAATCGACCTCGGAACCACCAACTCCGTGGTCTCCGTGTTGGAAGCCGGTGAACCGGTCGTCATCCCGAACGCCGAAGGTGGGCGCACCACGCCCTCCGTCGTGGCGTTCTCCAAGTCCGGTGAAGTCCTCGTCGGCGAGGTGGCCAAGCGTCAGGCCATCACCAACCCCGAGCGGACCATCCGTTCGGTGAAGCGCCACATGGGCACCTCCTGGACCATCGACATCGATGGCAAGGACTACACGCCGCAGGAGATCTCGGCCCGCATCCTCTCCAAGTTGAAGAGGGATGCCGAGTCGTTCCTCGGCGACACCGTCAATCAGGCCGTGATCACTGTCCCGGCCTACTTCGACGACGCCCAGCGGACGGCCACCAAGGAAGCCGGCGAGATCGCCGGTCTCGAGGTGCTCCGCATCGTGAACGAGCCCACGGCGGCTGCCCTCGCCTACGGTCTCGACAAGGAAGGCGCCGACCAGACGGTCCTCGTCTTCGACCTCGGTGGTGGCACCTTCGACGTTTCGGTCCTCGAGATCGGCGACGGCGTGTTCGAGGTGAAGTCGACCTCGGGCAACTCCACCCTGGGTGGTGACGACTGGGACCAGCGCATCGTCGACTGGCTGATCAAGACGTTCAAGGACACCGAAGGGGTGGACCTCACCAACGACAAGATGGCCACCCAGCGGCTGCAGGAAGCAGCCGAGAAGGCGAAGATCGAACTGTCTTCGGTCCAGGAGACCCAGATCAACCTGCCCTTCATCACCGCCACCTCCGAGGGCCCCAAGCACCTCGACGTGAAGTTGACCCGCTCGAAGTTCAACGAGATGACCGCCGATCTGGTGGACGCCTGCAAGGGCCCCTTCGACCAGGCCATCGAGGACTCGGGTCTGACCAAGTCCGACATCGACCACGTCATCCTCGTGGGTGGGTCCACCCGCATCCCGGCCGTGCAGGAACTCGTGCAGTCCCTGACCGGCAAGGAAGCCCACAAGGGCGTGAATCCGGACGAGGTGGTGGCCATCGGTGCCGCCGTCCAGGCCGGCGTGCTGAAGGGTGAGGTGAAGGACGTGCTCCTGCTCGACGTGACCCCGCTGTCGCTGGGCATCGAGACCAAGGGCTCGGTCATGCACCGCCTCATCGAGCGGAACACCACCATCCCGACCAAGCGGAGCGAGGTCTTCACCACGGCCGAGGACAACCAGCCCTCGGTGGAGGTCCACGTCCTCCAGGGTGAGCGGGAGATGGCGATGTACAACAAGACCCTGGGCAAGTTCCAGCTGGTCGACCTGCCGCCGGCCCCCCGGGGTGTGCCGCAGATCGAGGTCACGTTCGACATCGACGCCAACGGCATCGTGCACGTCTCCGCCAAGGACCGGGGAACCGGCAAGGAGCAGTCGATGACCATCACCGGCCAGTCGTCGTTGGCCAAGGATGACATCGAGCGCATGGTGAAGGACGCCGAGGCCCACGCCGAGGACGACCGTCGCCGCAAGGAAGAGGCCGAGGTGCGCAACAATGCCGACACCCTCGTCTACCAGACCGAGAAGCTCCTCTCCGACCAGGGCGAGAAGTTCCAGGGCGACGAGAAGGAGAAGGTGGAGTCCGCCCTCACCTCGGTGCGCACGGCCCTCTCGGGCTCCGATGTCGAGGCCATCAAGACGGCCACCGAGGACCTGTTGAATGCCAGCCAGTCGTTCAGCCAGCGTCTCTACGAAGAGGCGGCCAAGGAGCACGAGTCGGCTCCGGGTGGCGAGGTTTCGGCTGACGAACACGACGACGAAGTGGTCGACGCGGAGATCGTCGACGAGCAGGACTGAGTCGATGACCAGTCCTGACGACACGACGGGCGGTGTCGGCCCCGGGCCGGAGGATGCGTCCTCCGGCCCGGAGGCCGTCGGAGAACCCAACGGCCCAACCGGGGGCACCGACGACTTTGACGTCGATGTGCTCGAGGCGGAGCTGATCGACGGCATCGTCGAGGCCGAGGGCGATCCCCTGGCCGAAGCCGAGGCCCAGCGCGATGAGTACCTTGACGCGCTCCGCCGGCTGCAGGCCGAGTTCGAGAACTACCGCAAGCGGGTGACCACCCAGCAGGCCGACCAGGTGGCACGGGCCGCTCTCGGCCTGGTGGAGAAGTTGCTGCCGGTACTCGACACCCTCGACCTCGCGGCCCAGCACATCGGCGATCCGGAGTCCTCCGACGCCAAGGCGTTGGTGGCGGCGGCCAGCCAACTCCAGGACGTCCTCGCCAAAGAGGGCCTCGAGCGGGTGGATCCGGCCGGGGACGTCTTCGACCCCAACGCCCACGAAGCGGTGGGCCAGGTTCCGGCCGAAGAAGGGGCCGGGGAATCTTCCGACGGGCCGACGGTGGCCCAGGTGCTGCGCGCCGGCTACCGGTGGAAGGGCACGGTGGTCCGCCCGGCCATGGTGATGGTGACGGGCTGACATGGCACCCCAGCGCGAATGGTTTGAGAAGGACTACTACAAGACCTTGGGCGTCTCCGACACGGCGACGGCAAAGGAGATCACGAGCGCCTACCGGAAGCTGGCCAAGAAGCACCATCCCGACACCAACCCGGGCCAGGACGAGATCTTCAAGGAGATCTCGGCCGCCTACGACGTGCTCGGCGACGCCGAGAAGCGCAAGGAGTACGACCAGGTCCGCACCATGGGACCGGCCGCATCCGGCTTTCCGGGTGGAGGAGGTGGTTTCCCCGGCGGTTTCGGTGGAGGAGGCACCACCTTCCGGGTGGAGGACATGGGCGACTTCGGCGACCTCTTCGGCGGTCTCTTCGGTCGCAGCCGTCGGGGCCCGGCGCCCGGGGCAGGTCCGCAGCGGGGGAACGACCTCGAGACGGATCTGCACCTCTCCTTCGAGGAGGCGGTCTCGGGGGTGACCACATCGGTCAACATCACGACCGACGCCCGGTGCCGGAAGTGCTCCGGTTCCGGTTCGGCTCCGGGCTCGCGCCCGGCCACCTGTGCCACCTGCGGTGGCTCGGGTTCGCTCCAGGACGATCAGGGCCTGTTCTCGCTGAGCCAGATCTGTCCGTCCTGTGGCGGTCGGGGCACGGTCGTGACCGATCCCTGTCCGGCTTGTAGCGGCTCGGGAACCGAACACCGTTCGCGATCGGTGAAGGTCCGGATTCCCGCCGGCGTCGAGGACAACCAGCGGATCCGGGTGAAGGGCCGGGGCGGCGTTGGTCGCAACGGAGGACCGGCCGGTGACCTCTACGTTGTCGTGCGGGTCGACGGCCATGGCCTGTTCGGCCGACGAGGACGCAACCTCACCCTCACCGTGCCGGTCTCCTTTGCCGAGGCGGCGCTCGGAACGACGCTCAAGGTGCCGACGCTGACCGAACCTGTGACGTT
Source organism: uncultured Acidimicrobiaceae bacterium (assembly GCA_903894295.1). Taxonomy (GTDB): domain Bacteria; phylum Actinomycetota; class Acidimicrobiia; order Acidimicrobiales; family RAAP-2; genus Bog-756. Next base: position 37,480 of record CAITPI010000016.1, on the reverse strand, counting down.
GCGGATTCCGGCCGGGACGCCCACGGGTCGGACGTTCCGGGTGAAGGGCCGCGGGGTGCCGGCCGGCCGGAAGTCGCCGGCGGGCGACCTCATGGTCAAGGTCGAGGTGGCGGTACCTGAGGCGTTGACCGACGAACAACGGGCCGCCGTCGAAGCCCTCGATGCCCTGATTGGCGCGCCCACCCGGACCGAGGTGACCTCGTGACGGCCGGCGGAGTGCCGGGACCCTCCGGCGGGACGACGTCCGCCCGGGACGTGACGGTCACGGTCTCGGTCACGGGGAACGAAGCCACCGGTTCGGCGGAACGGACCGAACGGGCCGTCTACGTGATCTCGGTGGCGGCCGAGTTGACGGGGGTCCATCCCCAGACGCTCCGGGAGTATGAGCGCAAAGGACTGCTCGACCCGGTCCGGACCCGGGGTGGCAGCCGCCGCTTCTCCGACCGGGATCTCGACCGTCTCCGCCGGATCCAGGATCTGACCACCTCGGGGCTGAACCTGGAAGGGGTGCGCCGGGTCATGGAGCTCGAAGCCGAGGTGGAGCGGCTCCGCCAGGAGGTGGAGCGGGCCCGACAGGAGATCCACCGGGCCGTCGAGGTGACCCACCGGCAGTATCGGAGGGATCTCGTGCCGCTCTCCCAGCAGTTGGTGGCCACCCAGCCCGAGCAACGGGTGCAACGCCGACGACGCCAGGAACTGGCGGACGAAGCGGCGGCCAATGCCCGCCGGAACGGGAACAACCCGGGGCGATGACCCAGAAACCATTGTTGGCCCGGATTCCCTCGGGGGTCTCGAAAGAGGGGTACGAGGCGTTCTTTGACGGCTACGCCGGGGCATTGCTGGAACACATCACCTCCACGAGGGAACCGGCCGGGGCCGGCGGTTCGGGCGGGAGGGACCGGAGCGAAGAAGTGAACGAAGAGAACGGAAAAGACGAACCGACCAAGTGAGGCAGAGATCATGAGCATCAATCCGGAACGCTGGACCCTGAGGACCCAGGAGGCGATCGCCAACGGGATCGACCAGGCCCGCACCAACCACAATCCCGAGGTGACGCCCGAGCACGTGCTGGCCGCCATCCTCGACCAGGAGGACGGCATCGCCCAGCCCCTTCTGGCCAAGGTCGGCGTCGAGCCGGCCATCGTGCGCAGCCGCATCGCCGACACGCTGGCCCGCCTGCCCCGGGCCGAGGGGGGCTCCGAACCCGGTCTCAACCGGGCGATGCACGACGCCATCAACGCCGCCGATGCCACCCGGGCCGAGATGACCGACGAGTACCTCTCGGTCGAGCACCTGCTCCTCGCCATGGCCGACCGTCTGGGCATCGACAAGACCCAGATGCTCGAAGCCCTGAAGAACATCCGCGGCTCGCACCGGGTCACCTCCCAGAACCCCGAAGAGACGTTCCAGTCCCTGGAGAAGTTTGGACGGGACCTCACCGCTCTCGCCCGGCAGGGCAAGATGGACCCGGTCATCGGCCGGGACGAGGAAGTCCGACGGGTCATCCAGGTGCTCTCCCGGCGGACCAAGAACAACCCGGTGCTGATCGGCGAACCCGGTGTGGGCAAGACCGCCATCGTGGAAGGTCTGGCCCAGCGCATCGTCGAAGGCGACGTGCCCGAAGGCCTGCAGGGCAAGCGGGTGATCAGTCTCGACATGGGTTCCCTGGTGGCCGGAGCCAAGTACCGGGGCGAGTTCGAAGAGCGGCTGAAGGCCGTCCTGAAGGAGATCACCGACGCCGAGGGCGAGGTCATCACCTTCATCGACGAACTCCACACCATCGTGGGAGCCGGCGCCTCCGAAGGGGCGATGGATGCCGGCAACATGATCAAGCCGATGCTGGCCCGGGGCGAGTTGCGCCTGATCGGTGCCACCACACTCGACGAGTACCGCACCTACATCGAGAAGGACCCGGCGCTCGAGCGCCGGTTCCAGCCGGTCTTTGTGCCACCGCCCTCGGTGTCGGACACCATCGCCATCCTGCGCGGCCTGAAGGAGCGCTACGAGGTCCACCACGGGGTTCGCATCCAGGACGCCGCCCTGGTGGCCGCGGCGGTGCTCTCGGACCGCTACGTGACCGGCCGGTTCCTGCCGGACAAGGCCATCGACCTGATGGACGAGGCCGCCAGCCGGCTGCGCATCGAGATCGACTCCATGCCGACCGAACTCGACATCGTGACCCGGCGGCTGCGCCAGCTCGAGATCGAGCGCATGGCGTTGGCCAAGGAGACCGATCCGGCCTCGGCCGAGCGTCTGGCCCGGCTGGACGAGGAGATGGCCAACCTGAGCGAGGAGTCGTCGGCCATGACGGCCCGCTGGCAGGCCGAAAAGGACGCCATCTCGACCATCCAGAACCTGAAGGGTGATCTGGAGAAGCAGCGGGGCGAGGCCGAACGTCTGGCCCGTGACGGCCAGTATGCCGAGTCGTCGGAGATCACCTACTCGGTGGTGCCCCAGTTGGAGCAGCAGATCGAGGCGGCCACCGCTGCCCTCGAGGAGTTGCAGAAGACCCAGCAGTTCCTGAAGGAAGAGGTTGACGCCGAGGACGTGGCCGAAGTGGTCTCCCGGGCGACCGGCGTGCCGGTCAGCCGCCTGATGGAGGGTGAGGTCGACAAGCTGGTGCGCATGGAGGACGCCCTCCACGCCAAGGTCATCGGACAGAACGACGCCGTCTCGGCGGTGTCGAACGCCATCCGGCGCTCCCGGGCCGGGCTGTCCAATCCGGACCGGCCCATCGGCTCGTTCCTGTTCATGGGTCCGACCGGTGTGGGCAAGACCGAGCTGGCCCGGGCCCTGGCCGAGTTCCTCTTCGACGATTCGAAGGCCATGATCCGCATCGACATGTCCGAGTACATGGAGCGTCACTCGGTGGCCCGCCTCGTGGGGGCCCCTCCCGGCTACGTCGGTTACGAAGAGGGTGGACAACTCACCGAAGCCATCCGGCGTCGTCCCTATGCGGTGGTCCTGCTCGACGAACTGGAGAAGGCCCACGGGGACGTCTTCAACCTGCTGCTCCAGGTGCTCGAAGACGGCCGGTTGACCGATGGCCAGGGCCGGACGGTCGACTTCACCAACACCGTCCTCATCATGACCTCCAACATCCCCGGTGACCCGGCCGGGTACTTCAAGCCGGAGTTCGTCAACCGGATCGACGAGATCGTGCGGTTCCACCCCCTGGCCGAGGCCGATCTCGAGCGCATCGTCGGGATCCAGCTGGCCGGGCTCGGCGCCCGGATGGAAGAGCGTCGGTTGACCCTGGAGGTGACGCCGGAGGCCGAACTGTTCCTGGCCCACGCCGGATACGACCCGGACTACGGCGCCCGACCCCTGCGCCGGGTGATCCAGCGCCAGGTCGAGGATCCGCTGGCCATGGCCCTGCTCGAGGGTCGCTATCCCGAAGGTTCGACGGTGAGGGTGGCCGAAAGGGACGGCGTCATCGTCCTGGAGTAGGGCGAAGGGTCCGCTCCCACCCGGTAGCCAGCCCGGCGGGAGCGGTCACCGGCGCCGAGGCGACCTGTCCTACGGTCGGCGGGACCGAACGCTCCGTGTGGTCCGGCTCCCTGTGGTCCGGCTCCCTGCGGTCCGGCTCTGTGTGGTCCGGCCCCGGGTGTCGGGTCCGGAATCATCGGGTCCGGGAACATCGGGGCCACCAACGGCCATCTCCGGGGCCAGGGGCCACGGGCTACAATGCTGCGTAATCCGCTTTTCGCAACGGAGGAGTCACGCGTGCCGGCAACCGTCGTCGTCGGAACCCAGTGGGGTGATGAGGGCAAAGGAAAGCTCACCGACCTTTTGGCTCGGGAGATGGAGATGGTCATCCGCTACCAGGGTGGCCACAACGCCGGTCACACCCTCGTGGTGGACGGCGAGACCTTTGCCCTGCAACTTGTGCCGTCGGGCATCCTCTACCCCCACATCACGCCGGTGATCGGCAACGGTGTCGTGGTCGACCCTACGGTGCTGTTGAAGGAGGTCGACGCCCTCGAAGCCAGCGGGGTCAACACGTCGAAGCTGAAGGTGAGTGGCAATGCCCACCTGATCATGCCGTACCACCACGAACTCGACCAACTGGCCGAACGCCGCCTCGGCAAGAACAAGCTGGGCACGACCAAGCGGGGGATCGGCCCGGCCTATGCCGACAAGTCGTCCCGGGTGGGTCTGCGGGTCCAGGACCTGCTCGACGCCAAGATCTTCCGCCAGAAGCTCGAGGTCGTGCTGAAGGAGAAGAACCAGATCCTCGCCAAGGTCTACAACCGGCTGCCGCTCGACATGGAAGACATCTGCGCCCGGTATCTCGACGATCTGGCTCCCCGGATCGCCCCCATGGTGGCCGACACGGTGGGAATGGTCCACGAGGCACTCGAGAACGGATCCAACGTGCTCCTCGAGGGGGCCCAGGCCACCTTCCTCGATCTTGACCACGGCACCTATCCCTTCGTCACCTCGTCGAACCCGGTGGCCGGAGGGGCGTGCACAGGAGCCGGTATCGGTCCCCGCTACCTCGACCGGGTGATCGGCATCGCCAAGGCGTACGTCACCCGGGTGGGGAGCGGACCCTTCCCGACCGAGCTCACCGACGAGATCGGCGATGCGCTGGTTGACATCGGGCACGAGTACGGCACCAACTCGGGACGGCGCCGCCGGCCGGGCTGGTTCGATGCCGTGATGATGCGCCAGGCCGTCCGGCTCAACTCGCTGTCCGAGGTGGCCATCACCAAGCTCGACGTGCTCGACACCTTCGACAAGGTGAAGGTCTGCGTGGCCTACGAGGCGAACGGTGAGCGGTTCACCCACCCGCCCTATCACCAGTCGGTGCTCCACCAGGTCACCCCGATCTACGAGGAGCTGCCCGGTTGGCAGACGGACCTCTCGGAGTGCCGCTCGGTCGACGACCTGCCGGTGGCGGCCCGGGAGTACATCGGCTTTCTGGCTGAACAGATCGGCGTGCCGGTGCGCCTGGTTGGCGTCGGGCCGGGTCGGGACCAGTTCGTCACCTTCGCTTCATGACGGCCGCCTCCGGAGCGGTCCGCACCGTCTGCGTGGTGGGCTCGGGTGGCCGGGAGCATGCCCTCGCCGAAGTGCTCGGCCGCACGGTGGACGTGATCATCACGCCGGGCAATCCCGGCATGAACGGGGTCACCCCCTCCGGTCACACGTTGACCTCGCTCGACCGGCCGGCCGAGGAGATCGACGCCGACCTGTTTGTCATCGGTCCCGAAGTGCCCCTGGTCAACGGGCTGGCCGACCGGCTGCGGGCCCAGGGCAAGCTGGTCTTCGGTCCCGGTGCCGACGGGGCCCGGATCGAAGGGTCCAAGGCGTTCATGAAGGAACTGCTGGCCGAAGCGGGCATCCCGACGGCCCGGTTCGGCACGTTCGACGAGCCCGAAGCGGCCAAGGCCTTTCTCCGGACCCTGCCCCCGCCCTACGTGGTGAAGACCGACGGTCTGGCGGCCGGCAAGGGCGTGCTGGTCACCGACTCGCTGGCCGAAGCGGAGGCCGACATCGACGCCAAGCTGTCCGGAGATTCCTTCGGTCCGGCCGGGGAACGGGTGGTGGTCGAAGAAGGCCTCACCGGCCCGGAGTGCTCGCTGCTGGTCATCTGCGACGGGACCCGTCTCGTTCCCCTGGCTCCGGCCCAGGATTTCAAACGCCGGGACGATAACGACGAGGGTCCCAACACCGGTGGCATGGGGGCCTACTCGCCTCTGCCCTTCGTGGATGACGACCTGGTGGCCCGACTGGTCGAGGAGTCGGTGGCTCCGTTGCTCGGCGTCCTGCGGGCCCGGGGCATCGACTACCGCGGCGTTCTCTATGCCGGTCTGATGCTGACCCCCTCGGGCCCCAAGGTCCTGGAGTTCAACGTCCGTTTCGGCGATCCGGAGACCCAGGTGGTCCTGCCCCGGTTCGAAGGCGACCTGGCCGCCCTGCTGGCCGAAGCGGCCGCCGGTGAACTGGTGAGCACGCCCCGCTTCGTGGATGACGCGGCGGTGTGTGTCGTCATGGCCGCCCGGGGCTATCCCGAAGCGCCCGAGGTGGGGGATCCCGTCGAGGGTCTCGACGAAGCCGGGGCCATGGAGTCGGTGACCGTCTTCCACGCCGGAACCCGTCAGGTGGACGGGGGCCCGGTGGTCACCTCCGGCGGCCGGGTCCTCGGGGTCACCGCCCTCGGGTCGTCCATCGCCGAAGCCCGGAGCCGGGCCTATCGGGCCGTGGAGGCGATTGGCTGGCCCGGACACCTTCACCGCCGCGACATCGCGGCCCGAGTCGCCGAAAGCGAGTCTGTTCGATGATCCCCCGCTACTCCCCGTCCGCCATGGCCGCCCTCTTCTCGGACGAGGCCCGCTTCGCCATGTGGCTCGAGGTCGAGCTGCTCGCCACCGAAGGGTGGGTGGCCGTGGGTGACGTGCCGGCCGACGCGGCCGCCCTCTGTCGGGAGCGCGCCCCGGAGATCGACGCCGGTTTCGTCGAGGCGGTGGCCGAGCGGGAACGGATCACCGACCATGATGTGGCGGCCTTCGTCGACGTCGTCCAGGACGCCATCGGCCAGCCGGAGGGTTCGTGGATCCACTACGGCCTGACGTCGTCCGATGTGGTCGACACCGCCCTGTGCGCCACCCTGACCCGGGCGGCCGACCTGCTGATCGCCGCCTCCGGGGCGCTGGTGGCGGCCTGTGCCAACCGGGCCCGGGAGTGCATCGACATCCCGGTGGTGGGGCGGACCCATGGCATGCACGCCGAGCCGACCACCTATGGCGCCAAGTTTTCCCTGTGGGCCCTCCAGGCCAACCGGGACCTCGAGCGGTTGCGCACGGCCCGGGACCGGGTGGCGGTGGGCAAGCTCTCGGGAGCGGTCGGGACCTACTCCAACATCGATCCCCGGGTGGAAGCCCACGTCTGCGCATCGCTCGGCCTCACCCCGGTGCCGGCCACCCAGGTCGTGGCCCGGGACCGTCACGCCGAGTTCCTCTGGGCCTGTGCCTCGGTGGGGGCCACCATCGAGATGATGGCGACCGAGGTCCGCCACATGGCCCGCAGCGAACTGCAGGAGGCCGAAGAGCCGTTCAAGCCGGGCCAGAAGGGCTCCTCGGCCATGCCCCACAAGCGCAACCCCATCCTCTCGGAGCGGCTGTGCGGTCTGGCCCGGGTTCTGCGGGGCTACCTGTCGGCCGGCCTCGAAGACGTGGCCCTGTGGCACGAACGGGACATCTCCCACTCGTCGGTGGAGCGGGTCATCCTGCCCGATGCGGCCATGCTCACCCTCTACATGCTGGAGAAGACCAAGGGCCTGGTGGAAGGGCTGGTTCTCCATCCGGAGCGGGCCATGGTGACCCTGACCGAGTCCAGCCGCGGCCTGGTCTTCTCCCAGTCGGTCCTGCTGGCGCTGGTGGCCGGGGGCATCAGCCGGGATGCGGCCTACCGGATCGTCCAACGCGATGCCCGGACGGCGTGGGAAGAGGGACGGAGTTTCCGTTCGGTCCTCGACGAGGATCCCGAGGTGACCCTTGGTCCCGACGCCCTCGACGATGCCTTCGACCTGACCCGGACGCTCCGGCACGTCCACCGGTTCACCGACGCCCTGGAGGACCTCGGATGACCGGCGGGGGACTGCCCCTCATCCACTCGGGAAAGGTCCGCGACCTCTACGACGCCGGGGACGACCGGCTGCTCATGGTCGCCTCCGACCGGATTTCGGCGTTCGACGTGATCATGGCCGAGGAGATCCCGCAGAAGGGCCGGGTCCTGACCGCCATGACGGTGGCCTGGCTGGACGAACTGGCCGACCTCGCCCCCAACCATCTCGTCTCGGCCGACGTGGCCGACTTCCCTGACCTGGCGGAGCAGGTTCCCGGGGGTCCCGGGCACCTGGCCGGTCGTTCGATGCTGGTGAAGCGGGCCAACATGCTCGACATCGAGTGCATCGTCCGGGGCTATCTGGCCGGATCGGCCTACAAGGAGTACGTGAGGCAGGGCACCGTGCACTCCATGGCCATGCCCGAGGGACTGCGGCATGCCTCGAAGCTGCCCGAGCCGGTCTTCACCCCGTCGACCAAGGCCACCGAAGGGCACGATGTGAACATCAGCCGGGCCGAGGCCCGGAACCTCGTGGGCTCGGAGGTGGCCGATGCCGCCGCCGAACTGTGCCTCGCCGCCTACCGCCGCGCCGCGGCCCGGGCCGAGGAGCACGGCATCGTCATCTGCGACACCAAGTTCGAACTGGGCTTCATCGACGGAACCCTCGCCCTCTGCGACGAAGTGCTCACGCCGGACTCGTCCCGGTTCTGGTCGGCCGACAACTGCGCCCCGGGCACCAACCCGCCGTCCTTTGACAAGCAGCCCCTCCGGGACTGGCTGGAAGCCCGGCCCTGGGACAAGCAGGCACCGCCCCCGGTCCTGCCCCGGGACATCGTGGACACCACGTCGGCCCGGTATGTCGATGCCTACCAGCGGGTCTGTGGCCGGTCCCTCTCCGACTGGTACGGTGCGTGAGTATGGGTGACAAGGCAATGTTCGGGGTTCTGGTTGAAGTGCAGCTGCGTCCGGGGATCGCCGATCCCCAGGGAGCCACCATCCAGCGGGCGTTGCCGGCGCTCGGTTTTGACGGCATCAGCGCCGTCCGGGCCGGCAAGGCCTTCCGCTTCGAGATCGACGCCCTCGACGAGGAGGAGGCGTTGCTCCACGCCCGGGTGGTGGCCGACCGTCTGTTGGCCAATCCCGTGATCGAGGACGCCACCGTGACCGTGACCCCGGCCAACGGGGAGTCTGGCGCCTGATGGCTCCCCGGATCGGTGTGGTGGTCTTTCCCGGGACCAACTGCGAGCACGATGCCCGGGTGGCCCTGGAGTCGCTCGGGGCGTCGGCCGAACTGGTCTGGCACGGCAGTTCCGACCTGTCGGAGTTCGACGCCGTGGTCCTGCCCGGAGGTTTCGCCCACGGCGACTACCTGCGGCCAGGCGCCATCGCCCGGTTCTCCCCGGTGATCGGGGCGGTGGAAGCGTTCGCGGCCGCCGGCGGACCGGTGGTCGGGATCTGCAACGGCTTCCAGGTGCTGTGTGAGGCCGGACTGCTGCCGGGCGCCCTGCAGAAGAACCGGGGCCTGCGCTTTCTCTGTCAGAACGTGACCCTGGAGGTGGCGAACGACACCTCGGTGTTGACCCGGGGAGTGGCGGTCGGGACCAGGTTGGTGATTCCCATCAACCACTTCGAGGGCAACTACACCTGTGACGCAGAAACCTTGCAGCGCCTGCAGGAGGAAGACCGGATCGTCGTCCGCTACGCCGAGAACCCGAACGGGTCGGTCGACTCCATCGCCGGAGTGAGCAACGAGGCCGGCAACGTGGTGGGTCTCATGCCCCATCCGGAACGGGCCACCGACGTCCTGCTGGGCTCAACCGACGGGATCACCCTGCTCGAAGCGTTCATCGCGTCGGCCGCCACCAAGGTCTAGCGCCCCACCGTCAAGCTCCACCCGGATGCTGCCCGGTCTCCGGGCCGGTTCGAAACTGCCGTCGCCGGCCCAAATGGAACCGGCGACGGCAACAGAACGGAGTGTGGCTGCGGCAGAGTGTGGCTGCGGCGGAACCGGGTCGCCGGACGGCCTGGTTCTCAGCCTCGGGTGCGGGGAATCCTGGCGGCGGCGAGCACCGATGCGCTCACGCCGACGGTGCGCCAGGCCGAGTACGAAATGCCCTTGCGCTCGCCGTAGGAGGCGGCCACCTTGACGAAGTTCTTCTCGAGCGCACCAAGGTCCACGCCGGCGTCGGAGCCCTTCAGTTCAACTTCGAGTTCCTGCTTGCGCTGGATCAGGTGCAGACGGTCCAGCGGGGCGGCCTTGGCCAGTTTGGCGTCGATGTCGACCAACTGCTTCTTGATGGAATCCGGCGTGCGCTTGCGACCACGCTTGGGCTTGTTGGACTCGAGGGCTTCGAGATACTGACGGACGATACGACCCTCTTCACGACCTCTGGCGAGCGCATCCTTATGCTCGCTCGTCATGGTGGACTTCTTGCGTGGCTTTACTGTGGCGGTAGGCATGGGCTCAGTTTATACGGGAAATCTTTTTCTTCAAATCGGGCCACATTGGTGAACTCTTTTCTCCCTGACGGGGTGACGAAATTGAATAGAACGCAACTTGAAGTTCATTGATTGATCGAGATCTTGAAGGTCATCGGTGGTGTTCACTCAGTGTGATTGGCCGGTTCCTTCCATTGGAGAACCGGATCCGACCGGTGTGCCGAATGTTCCACGACCCCAACGCCGAGGACCGGAGCCGACTTCCGGGACGCTCTCCCTGCCCTGGGCAGTGTCGGTTCGGGCATCGTTCCCAAAAGCGGACAGTTCCGGCGCTGCCTGTTGGAGCAATCATGCAGAATCCTGTATGCCGGTTTCCTTGCCGACAACCTGGCCGGGATTGCACCCGGGCGGATCATCGCCTCCTGGGGAATGGTCAATATCAGTGACTTTGGGTTGCCGTTGTGATTGACCAAGATGGGGGCGACCGGACTTACCGTTGGGTAACCCATGGTCGCTGACGATGGGAGTAATTTGAGGAAACACCGCCCGGGGTATCCGGCTTTTTGGATGACGCTTGGCCAGTGGACGGGAAGAAAGGGACCAAAGACCCTGTCGGCCGGTGATGAATGCGGTCTCGGTGTGGACAGCCATAGATGTTGGCATTGGTGGAGATCGCCGTGGCGACTCCATGGCGACAACGCCCAGTGGGTGACGTGCTCCGGTCGATGTTCGGGCCAAAGGGACCCGTCGGCCATGCACATGTTGGCATCAATGGCGGTCGCAACCCCCCAGAAGATCCGCCTGCCCTCACGGATCCGACCGGACGCGGGGCGAACCGTGGTCAGTCGGGTAGCCCGGGGAACTCTCCCGACAGCGGTGCCACCGGAAGCGGCGAGGAGAAGCTGTAGCCGTAGCGGGCGAGGCGGGCTTCGTACTTCCGGAGTGTCCTCGTGCGGTCCCAACCGGCACGGACGCCGCCCGACTGCCACTGCTGGAAGTACCGGTCGTTGATGGCCGAGTCCGTCTCCTGGCCCAGGTTGACCGGCTCGAGTCCGAGGAAGCGCTGGATCTGGTCCAGCATCACGTCGGCGTTTCTCACCAGGTCCTCGTAGCGGAGCACGGCGAGCCGGTGGATGGACGAGAGGTCCTCCATCATCAGGTCATGGGCGGCGAGCCAGTGGTCGACGAGTTTGGAGACCGGGGCGTTGGCCCAGCCCCGCCCCTTGACGGCCATCGCCTGGGCGATCGGGTGCCGGACGATCACGATGAAGTGGGAGTCGGGGAAAAGTTCCTGCAGAAACCGCATCTTCAGCAGGTTGGACGGGGTCTTCTCCAGCAGCACCGGGGCATCGAGGTTCCAGTAGGGACTCCACGCCTTCCACAGGGCATCCCGGGAAGCTGCGGTGGCCAGGGGGGACGACTCGGTGAGGTGGATGTCGGGCGAGTAGGCGAAGCGGGCGATGCCGCCGGCCTCGTTCTGGGTGGCATAAACCCTCTGGACATACTGGCCCTCGTCGGCCACCGGGCCGATCCCTTCGAGTTCCGAGACCTCGGGCGACCGGGCGATGGCGGCCGTCAGGAAGGTGGTGCCACTCCGGGGCATCCCTCCGACAAACACGAATCGGTGGTGGTCAAGGCGGTCCGACACGAGTGGTGACCGTAGCAGCCGACCGGCGCCCTTCCGGGGCAAGGGTCGTCGCCGGTGACGTCCGGGAAGGCCCACTGGACCGTGGGGCCGATGGTACGTTGCCCCCATGCAACCGCCGCTTTCGGAACACCACGGGGGCCAGTCCCGGACCGAAATGGTTCCCTTCATCCCGAACGGCGTGGAGACCATCCTTGACGTCGGTTGCAGCCGGGGCCTGTTCGGGGCCAGCCTGAAGCGGGCCAATCCTTCCTGGCGACTCTTCGGCATCGAGCCCGATCCGGCCACGGCGGCCGAAGTCGGCGACCACTACGAATCGGTGACGTGCGGCTACTTCCCCGACGATCTTCCCGACAATTCGCACTATGACTGCGTGGTGTTGAACGACGTGCTCGAGCACGTCGTGGACCCGTGGTCGATGTTGGCCGCCGCCGTGAACCGCCTGACCCCGGGTGGCCACATCGTGGCCTCGATCCCGAACGTCCGGCACTACATCGTCGTGCGCGACCTGCTGCTCCGGGGCCGGTGGGAGTATGCCGACTGGGGCGTGCTGGACCGGACCCACCTGCGGTTCTTCACCCGTTCCTCCATCGCCAAGCTGTTCACCGGGGCCGGCCTCGAGATCGAGACGTTGACCGGGATCAACCCGATCGGCGTGAAGCGGGCGGCCTTCCTCGTCGGTCCGTTCCGGGACATGCGCTTCACCCAGTTCGCCGTGGTGGCCCGCCGCAAGGTCTGACCCTTCGACCACGTTCTGTCGCCGGGGATGGTCGAGGTGGGACGGGTCAGGTCGGGGAGAGTCCCCGCTGGAGCGCTTCCAGCCAACCCAGCCCGAACTCCCGGTCGGGCTCCAGATAGTTGCCCTCGGCCCACTCGTTCCAGGACTTGATGAGCACCACCCGCTCGGACTCCGGGGCCCGGTTCGCCATGTCGACCGCCGAGCGGACCTGACGCTCGAACCGGTCGGGCGTGGAGTTCACGGCCACCACCCCTCGCCTCCGTCGACGGGGGGTGTCATCCCAGTTCGGCCAGACCGTCGGAATGCCGTTGATCGTGAGGTCGGCCGGGATCTTGCTGGTGCAGTAGTCGGCGTAGCGGTAGCGGTAGGGGCCGGGCAGCAGGTGCCGGTCGACCATGAAGCCCGAGAGGCGCGATGACCAGGTCGGGGCCACAAAGGGCTTCTCGATGAAGGCCATGGCGTCGAATCCCCGCCGTACCGGCTCCTCGATGTCGTAGAAGGGGCCACAGGCGATCGTGTAGAGACCCCCGAGGCCGGCCTCGGACGCCATGGACTGCCAACGATCGATGAACCCGGCCCCGTCGGGAACCCGCTCGCCCCGGAAGACGAAGAAGACCGGCTTGCCGTCGATGCGGACGTAGCGGGGATCGGAGAAGGCGGGGAGCAGGTCCTCGAAGTGGGCCCGGTCGTCCTCGGCCCCGGGATAGGGCTGGTCGACCATGATCCGCCTGGTCCCGCCCATCCAGGTGTCGCTCCAGGGATGGTTGGCCCACGCCACGCAGAACGGGAAGTCGGGTTCGCCCGAGGCCACCACGGCTTCGAACGGGCGCTCGAGGAGTTTGCGGCCGGCGAACCAGTAGTGCCAGTAGACGAATCCGGTCAGGCCGTGGCTCCGGGCCAGATCGGCCTGGGCCGCCCGGACCTCGGGGACCCTCAGGTCGTAGAAGCCGAGATCGGCCGGCAACCGGGGCTGGTGGTGGCCCGGAAAGAGGGGACGGCCCTTGGTGACATTCGTCCACTCGGTGAAGCCCGGTTCCCACCAGAGGTCATTCTCGGGAATGGGGTGGAACTGGGGCAGGTAGAAGGCCAGAACCTCCATCAACGTCCACTTAGGTGCTGGTGCGACACAAGTCCTCCACGGCGTCGGGCGGGGTCGTTTCACTGTATCGGCCGCTTTGCCGTTTCCGGAAGGTCCAGCGGGCGATTTTTCGCCTGGCCGCCTCGGCCGGATGGGCCACCTGACCGGTTCAGGACTCCGGATCGCCGGGCCTGTTGGCGCCGGTCGGTCCGCCGTTGTCGGGGCCGTCCGGCGTCTCTTGAAGGGTTCCCGGCACCGGGGTCCGCCCGGGTACGCTCATCAGGTCGACCACGCCACCCCGGCTCGCTGGTCGAGAGAGGTGTTTGTAGATGAGTGAGGAAGTGGTCCTGCACCGGGCTCTCGGCCTGACCGACAGCGAGCGTGACGAGATCGAAGCCCTGCTGGGCCGGGAGCCCAACCATCTGGAGTTGGCCCTGTTTGCCGTCATGTGGAGCGAGCACTGTTCCTACAAGTCGTCGCGGATCCACCTGAAGCGCCTGCCCACCGAGGCTCCCCACGTGTTGGTGGGTCCTGGTGAGAACGCCGGCGTCATCGATGCCGGTGACGGGATTGCCGTGGCCATCCGCATCGAGAGCCACAACCATCCGTCGGCCATCGAGCCCTACCAGGGGGCCGCCACCGGCGTGGGCGGGATTCTGCGCGACATCTTCACCATGGGTGCCCGGCCGATTGCCGTCATGGACCCTCTCTTCTTCGGTGACCCGACCGAAGCGAAGCAGCAGTGGCTGATCGAAGGTGTGGTGGCCGGCATCTCGGGTTACGGCAACTCGGTCGGCGTGCCCACCATCGGCGGGGACCTGACCTTTGACCCCTGCTACGCCCAGAATCCGCTCGTCAACGTGCTGTGCCTCGGCGTGCTGCCGACCGAGCGGCTGGTGCTGGGTCAGGCTTCAGGGGTGGGCAACCTCGCCGTGCTGCTCGGCTCGGCCACCGGCCGGGACGGCATCGGCGGCGTGAGCGTGCTGGCCTCGGCCGGCTTCGGCGGCGAGAGCGCCGAGGAGGAAGCGGCCAAACGGCCGAGCGTCCAGGTGGGCGACCCGTATGAAGAGAAGCGACTGATCGAGGCGTGCCTCGAACTGCTTGACCTGAAACTGGTGGTCGGCATCCAGGATCTGGGCGGCGCCGGTCTGGTCTGTGCCACCTCGGAGACCGCGGCGCGCGGTGGGGTGGGCATGGACGTCGACGTGTCGGCCGTCCCCCGTCGGGAAGCGGGCATGGAGGCCTACGAGGTGATGACCTCGGAGAGCCAGGAGCGGATGCTCGCCATCGTCACCCCCGAAGACCTGGCCCGGGTCCAGGAGGTCTGCGCCCGCTGGGAAGTCCGCTCGGCCGTGGTGGGCCGCGTCACCGAGCCACCGGCCGACGGTCCGGGCCGGCTGCGCATCATGGACGGCTTCGACGGCGAGGTCCTCGGTGACGTGCCGGCGGTGGCGCTCGCCGATGACGCCCCCCTTTACCAGCGTCCGCTCGAACGGCCGGCCGACCTCGACGTCCGCCTGGCCGACGATCCCGGGGTGATGCCGGCCCCGGCCGACTGCGGAGACGACCTCCTGCAGTTGCTGTTCGATCCGTCGTGGGTCTATCGCCAGTATGACCACCAGCTGTTCCTGAACACGGTGGAGGGTCCGGGTGGGGACGCCGCCGTGCTGAAACTGGCGGCCCCCGGACTGCCCGACTCGAAGCGGGGTCTCGCCCTTTCCACCGACTCCAATCCGGCCTGGTGCTCGCTCGATCCACGGTTGGGCACGGCGGCCACCGTGGCCGAAGGGGCGCTGGCCCTCGCCTGCGCCGGGGCCACGCCGAAGGCCGTCGTGAACTGCCTCAACTTCGGCAACCCCGAACATCCCGAAGTCATGTGGCAGCTCTCCGAAGCGATCGACGGCATGGCCGAGGCGTGCCGGGGCCTCGGCCTGCCGGTCATTGGCGGCAACGTCAGCCTCTACAACGAGAGTTTCGGTCGGGACATCGATCCGACACCGGTGATCGGTTCGCTCGGCCTGATCGAGCACCTGGCCCGTCGCCCGCCCGGCGTCACCATGCCGGCCGGGTCCACCCTGGTTCTCCTCGATGGCGGTGTCGAGGTCGACGGGCCGTCCCTTGCCGGGTCCCGGTGGGCGGTCGGCGTGTGCGGTCATCGCAATGGCACCCTCCCGCCGCTCGACCTCGAGGGCCACCGGCGCCTGATCAACTTCGTGGGCGCTCTGGTGGCCGAGGCGGTGGCTCCGGCGGTGCCCGGGGTCGAGGATCTTGTGGTGGGTATCCACGACGTGTCGGCGGGCGGACTGGCGGTGGCGCTGGCCGAGTTGGCGGTGCGGAGCGGGGTCGGTTTTTCGGTCTCGGGTATCACCGGACATCACCAGTTGTTCAGCGAGGCGCCGAGCCGGGTGGTGGTGGCGACCAACCGTCCGAAGTTCCTGACCCAACGGGCGGAATCGGCCGGAGTGCGGGCCCGGATACTCGGGACCGCCGGTGGCGACCGTCTGGTGGTGGAAGGGCTGGTTGACCTCGACCTGGCGGCCACGACAGCGTCCTGGCGGAACCGCCTGCCCCAACTGCTGGACGAACTCGCACCGGCCTGAGCCGTGCGCCAGGCCCTGGCCTTCCGGATCGGGAAGTCCGGATCACCGGATGCGGTGGTCACCCCGGAAGGGTGGATTTCCTCAGGCCGGTCGGCGGTCGTGTAGCTGGTCGAGGACCCGGTCGGCCACCTTGAGGTCACCGGTGCCGGTGCCGACGGTCAGATCCGGTGTGGTCCGGCCGTGGAAGTCGGAGCCTCCGGTCGGGACCAGTCCGAACCGTTCGGCGAGATGACCCATCGACTGCCGCTGGCGGGGTGAGTAGCGGCCATAGGTGACCTCGAGTCCGGCAAAGCCGGCCCCGGCCAGCTCAGCGATGGCGTTGGCCAGGTCGTGTCCTTCGAGGCCGAGGGTGTGGGGATGGGCGAGCACCGAAACGGCTCCCGACTCCCGGGCCAGTCGGGCCGCTTCCGGTCCGGTCAGTCGGGCTTTGGGGACATAGGTCGGGGCGCGGTTGCCGAGATAGCGGTCAAAGGCTTCCTGCTGGGATCCCACGACACCGGCGGCGATGAGCACCGATGCGAAGTGGGGGCGTCCGACCCCTTCGGGCCGACCGGCCTGTTCCACCACGGCCTCCCAGGTGACCGGAAGCCCGAGTTGTTGGAGCCGGTCCACCAGTTCCTGGTTACGCACCGCCCGGTCATCCTGGAGCCGGGCGAGTTCCTCGTGCAGCGGGCTCGGGCCGTCGTCGAGGAAGTAGACCAGCACGTGCATGCCACCCCCCGAGGGGTGGGCACAGGACAGTTCGGCCCCTCCGACCAGGGTGATGCCGAGTTGTTGCGCCCTTCTCCGGGCTTCGGCCAGCCCGTCGGTCGTGTCGTGGTCGGTCAGGGCGACCGCCGAGCACCCGGCCCCGGCGGCCAGTTCGACAACCCGCGACGGGGTCTCGCTCCCGTCGGAGAAGTTCGAGTGGGTGTGCAGGTCGATCATGTGGCCCCGACGCTAGCGGTCGGCGGTGACACGCCTTCGGGCGAAGCTCCCAGGAGACGGCGGCGGGCCCGCCAGGCCGGGCGGTCCCCATGGTGAGGGTTGACCCGATGGCCCGGTTGACACGGCGGCCCGGTTGGACACGGCGGCCCGGTTGGACACGGCGGCCCGGTTGGACACGGCGGATAGGGTGGAGGCGTGACGGGGGTGACGGCCAGTCCAGGGTTGACCGGCGTTTCGCCGAACCCCGGGAGGGGAGTACCTGCGTTTCCGCCGGCGACCCCGTTCCGTCGAAGCGCCGGGTTGCTCCGTGGCCAGTTGGCCCCCGACCTTTCCTTCCCGGTGGCCCCGGAGTCCCCGGAGTCCCTGCGACCCGGTGGGCGGGGTCGGTGTAGCGTGGGCGGGCGATGATGGAGGCCAAGGAAGCGTGTGGAGTCTTTGCGGTCTACGCCCCGGGCCGGGTGGTCTCGCACCTCACCTTTGACGGTCTCTATGCCCTGCAGCACCGGGGTCAGGAGTCCGCCGGCATGGCCGTCAGCGATGGCGAGGCCATCATGGTCATGAAGGACATGGGCCTCGTGGCCAAGGTCTTCGACGAGCAGAAGCTTTCGGCGCTCCGGGGCAGCATGGCCATCGGCCACACCCGCTACTCGACGGCCGGTTCGAGCGACTGGCAGCACGCCCAACCGGTGTTCCGGGGCGTCGGCCGGGCCGGCTTTGCCCTCGCCCACAACGGCAACCTCACCAACACCAAGGAACTCGGAGAGCGGGCCGGCATCCTGCCCGGACTGGTCTCCTCCGACAGCGATCTCGTGGCCGAGATGATGGGGATGGCTTATCCGTCGGGTGACGCCGAGCGCACCCGGGCCGAAGAGTCGGGCGATCTCGAACGGGTCCTCGGCGAGGTCCTGCCGCTGGTGGAAGGTGCCTTCTCCTTCGTGCTGCTCGACACCGAGCGCATCATCGGAGTGCGTGATCCGAACGGCTTCCGGCCCCTCTGTCTCGGACGGCTCGATGCCACGGACGAACTGGAGACCGGCTGGGTGCTGGCCTCCGAGTCGCCCGCCCTCGACGTGATCGGCGCCACCTTCATCCGGGAACTGGAGCCGGGCGAGATGGTGGTGATCGACGCCAACGGTGTGCGGTCCGAGCGGCCCTTTGCCGCCGATCGGGTCGATCCCCGCCTCTGCATCTTCGAGTTCGTCTACTTCGCCCGGCCCGACACCACCCTGTACGGCAACGAGGTCCACGGGGCCCGCCGCCGGATGGGTCAGTTGCTCGCCTCCCAACGCCCGGTGGCCGCCGACCTGGTGATGGGCGTCCCCGACTCGGGCGTGCCGGCGGCCGAGGGCTACGCCCTGGCCTCGGGCATCCCCTACGGTCAGGGACTCGTGAAGAACCGTTACATCGGTCGGACCTTCATCGCCCCGACCCAGGCCGAGCGGGCCAACGGTGTGCGCCGGAAGCTCAATCCCCTGCGGGAGAACATCGCCGGCAAACGCCTCGTGGTGGTCGACGACTCCATCGTGCGGGGCACGACCACCCGGGCCCTGGTCAAGATGCTCCGGGAAGCCGGGGCGGCCGAGGTGCACCTCAGGATCTCGTCGCCGCCCTTCAAATGGCCCTGTTACTACGGGATCGACACGCCCGACCGCTCCAAGTTGCTGGCTGCCATCAAGTCGCCCGAGGAGATCACCGAGTACCTCAATGTCGACTCGCTCGAGTACCTCTCGCTCGAACACCTCGTCAAGGCCATCGATGCGCCGGGCGCCGGATTCTGCGCAGCGTGCCTGACCGGCGAGTATCCCGTTGCCGTCCCGGTGGCCATCGGCGACCACGACGTGGTGGAGGGTGCGACCTCGGCGACGGCCCGGTCGTGAGCCTTCGATGACCCCCCCGCCAGCCGAGGACCCCGCGGCCGCACCCGTTACGTACGCCGCGGCCGGGGTCGACATCGATGCCGGAGAGCGGGCCGTCGAGTTGATCAAGCCGTTGGTCGCCGCCACCCGGAGAAAGGAAGTGCTCGGGGGTCTTGGTGACTTCGGTGGCCTCTTCCAACTCGATCTCGACCGCTACCGCCAACCGGTGCTGGTCTCCTCGACCGACGGAGTCGGCACCAAGGCGGTTGTGGCCCATGAAGTCGGGCGCTTCGACACCGTCGGTCTCGACCTGGTGGCCATGTGCGTCGACGACCTGGTCTGCCAGGGTGCCGAGCCACTCTTCTTCCTGGACTACATCTCGACCGGCGTGGTCGAACCCGGGCGGATGGCCGCCCTGGTGGCCGGAGTGGCCGAAGGGTGCCGTCAGGTCGGCGCCACGTTGCTCGGCGGTGAGATGGCCGAGCACGCCGGGGTCATGGCTCCCGAGGAGTTCGACCTGGTCGGCTTTGCCGTCGGCGTGGTCGACCGGGACGATGTCCTCTCGTCGGCCCGGGTGAGGTCCGGCGACGTGCTCATCGGACTGCCGTCGCCCGGCCTGCGCTCCAACGGCTACACGCTGGCCCGAAAGGTGCTGGAACGGGCCGGCCGCTCCTACGGCGATCCGGCCTGGGACGGGGCCAGCGTCAGCGTGGCCGACGAGTTGTTGCGGCCTTCGGTGATCTATACGCCGGCGGTGCGGGCTGCCATGGCGGCCGCCGAAGTGCACGCCGTGGCGCACATCACCGGTGGTGGATTCGACGGGAACATCCCCCGAATGCTGCCCGAAGGACTGCGGGCCGTGCTCGAGCGCGGCAGTTGGGTCATTCCGGAGATCTTCACCGAGATCCGACGACTCGGCCCGGTGGACGATGACGAGATGGCCCGGGTGTTCAACCTCGGCCTCGGCATGGTGTTGGCTGTCGAAGGCGACACCGTCGACGCCGCGCTCGATGCCCTGGCTGGCGCGCGTTGTCCGGCGGTCGTGGTCGGCCACGTCGAAACCGGGCCCCGGGGGGTCGAACTGGTCGGTCCTCCCCTGTGGCCGACTTCCCCGGCATGAGTGCCCGGCACGGCACGACCCGGCCGGGGCGGAACTGACCAGGAACCGGTTCCTGTGACGGTGGAACCGCCACCGATCCCAACAACCGGTGGCCGGAACCCCATGACCACCAGAGTTCCCACGACCATCAAGAAGACCGGCCCCGAGATGGCAGGACCGGAGAAGGAGAAGTCATGAATGACGAGAACGGGACGGCCCTGCCACCCAGCAGGTTCGATGCCTTGCGGGACCATCTGCTGGAGCACTCGGTTCGTCGGGGCGACTTCGTGTTGAAGTCGGGCAAACGCAGCAGCTGGTTCATCGACTCCAAGCAGACGGTCTGTCGGCCCGAAGCGATGCTGCTGGTGGCCGAAGGCATCCTGTCGGTGATCCCGGACGACGCCACGGCGATTGGCGGTCTCACCATGGGGGCGGACCCGGTGGCCTTCGTGACGGCCGGGGTGGCCGCGGCCAGGGGCCGGATGCTGAAGGCCTTCAGTGTGCGCAAGGAAGCGAAGGACCACGGTGGCGGTGGCCGGATCGCCGGGGCGCTCGATCCCGGCGACCGGGTCGTGGTTACCGAGGACACGGTCACCCGGGGTACGTCGCTGCTCGAAGCGGCGCACGCCGTGATCGAGAGTGGTGCCACGCCGGTGCTGCTGGTGGCCATCGTCGACCGGGGTGGCACCGTGGCGGCCATGGCCGAAGCCGAAGGGATTCCCTTCCGGGCCCTGCTCAGCGCCGAGGACCTCGGCTTCCCCTACGAAGGCGGCTGAACCGCGGCCAACGTTTTGGGAACTACTTGGTGACGATGGTCTGCAGCTGCGGGAAGGGGGGCTTGCCCCCTTCGGTCTGGGGCAGACCCGAGATCGAGAGGCTGGAGTACTTCTTGTCGGTCGGCTGGTAGTTCACCGTGACCGACCAGGTGCCGGCCGAAGGCGGCTTGAAGCCCTTGGGCATCTTGTAGACGCCGGGACCGTTGACCGTGAGGCTCTGGTTGGTGGCCGGCTTGCCCTTGCCGAAATAGGCGGCATCGGTGATCTGGAAGTCGAGGGTGGACGGGTGGACGGTGCCGTTGATGGTGGCGGTCACGTTCATGGTCAGGCCCACATTGCCCTTGGCCGGCGTGGAGACGACGGCCACGGTGACGCCATTCACGCTGCCGGTGGCGGGCAGGACGTTGGGCACGGTGTCCACCGGGTAGGTCTTGGACGAGTTCGACGTGGAGGTCGTCGAGGTGGTCGACGAGCTCGAGCAGCCCGCCAGGAGCACGAGGGTCAACGCCGAGGTGGCCACGAGGGCCGGGGTCCGGAATGAATGGATGCGCATACGGCGATCCTAGAGCCTTGCCTTTGACAAAGGCCATGATCCCTTAGAACTTTCCACATGGACCGTTCCGCGGCCCGGATGCCGCCACGGTCACACCGGCCATCCGGTCCGGTTCGTTCCGGCCCTGACCCGGGGAACGTGCACTTCTGGTGGTCGGGACCGGCGTCGATCCGGTGACCTCACGCTTTTCAGGCGCGCGCTCTACCAACTGAGCTACCCGACCTCGCCCCGGCGAACCGGGGTGGCGGACCTGACGGGATTTGAACCCGCGACCTCCGGCTTGACAGGCCGGCGTGCACTCCAAACTGCACCACAGGTCCCCAACCAGCACTGGGCTGGGGTACTACGCACCCCCAACGGGATTCGAACCCGTGTTACCGCCTTGAAAGGGCGGCGTCCTAGGCCGCTAGACGATGGGGGCCAGAAACCCTATTGGGGCTTTGGAACTTTAGCAGACTGTTCAGAGGCTGCCTTCCGGACGCCCGTCATCGGGTAGATCCTCCGCCAGCACCGAGACGATCATCTCCTGGAGACTGCTCAACAGCAGGTAGATCGAGTGTTCGGCCCCGTCGGGTCCTTCCGGGTCGATCTGGTCCATGTCCTCGCTCACCCCCAGCCGGGTGCCGAGCACCAGACGGAGGGAAGCGGTGGCCGACAGCCACGCCTGGAGTTGCTCCTCGTCGAGGGAGGTGGCCTGGGCGGTCGTCCGCATGGTCTCAAGGGCCTGGCGGTGATGGTTGGCCAGCACGCCGTGCACGAGGGCCTGGTAGCCGGCCTCCTCGGCCACGTGGGCCTCGTTGAGGTAGGCCGGCGGAAAGAGCCGGGCCGTGGCCGGATCGTCGGCGTCGAGACCGGCTTCGAGCTGGCCCGCCAGGTTGGCGAGGATGTCCCGGACGGCGACGGGAAGGCGGAGGGCGTAGGTGCCGTTGCGCTTGCGCCTGAGCGGGGCGCTCACGATGCCTGCTCCATGGTGGCCCACAGTCCGTGCTCATGGAGCCGGAAGACGTCAAGCTCGGCCCGCTCCCTCGGACCCGAGGACACGACCGCCCGGCCCTTCACATGCACGTCCATCATGAGGGCGGTGGCCTTGGCCTTCGAGTAGCCGAAGAGTTTCTGGAAGACAAAGGTCACGTACGACATCAGGTTGATCGGATCGTTCCAGACGATGACCAGCCAGGGCGTATCGGTGGCGATGTCTTCGGCGAGATCGGCCAGGGTGACTTCCATGGGCACGGTGGTGGCACCCGCACTTCCCACCGGCCCGATCGGGACCGGCCCCCCGGCGCTTTGGTCGGTGGCCTGTCGGGTCGCTTCGCCCGACCTGGTCATGGCCGCCGACCCACGTCGGCCGGAGTCCGAACTCCGGCGGTGGAAATGGAGTGGGTCAGCCCGGTGTCCCCGTCCTGGTTCTCGATGGGCCCGTGGGCCCACAGACGGTGGTGGAACCAGAGGGCGGTGCAGACGACGAGGGTCGAGCCGAGAACGTGGATGCCCACCAGCACGGGAGGCAGGTGGGTGAAGTACTGGGTGTAGCCGACGAGGCCCTGGACCACCATGGCGCCGAGCAGGATCTTTCCGGCGTCCTGGATGCCGGCCGGGGCATCGGTCGACCGGAGCATCCACAGCAGGAGCAACAGCACGATGCCGGTCACCAGCACGGTCTCGCCGTGGACGCGGGCCACCTCGTCAAGGCGGAACGGGATGCGTTTCGCTCCCGGGCCACCGGCGTGGGGCCCGGCCCCGGTGGTGGCGGTGCCGGCCACGACGGCGAGCAGCAGCAGGCCGAGGTAGACGAGAACGGTGCGGCGGACCTTCACCGAGACGAGCAGTGGGCCGCTTCCGGGCCCGTGCGCCGCCCGCAGGGCGAGGATCATCGAGACCGAAAGCAGGGCGATGCCCACCATGAAGTGGACCATGACCACGTAGGGATTGAGTTTGGAGTAGACGACAAAGGCGCCCAGCACCGCTTCGGCGATGACGCCGAGGATGAGGCCGAGGGAGAGGCGGCCGAGGTCCTTGCGCCGGGTTTGGCGCAAGAAGGCGGCGATGGCCGTGCCCCCACAGGCCACCACGAGGAGGACCACCACCATCCGGTTGGAGAACTCGATGACCGGATGGAAGCTGAGCGCCGGGGTGATCTGGTTGTGCTGGCACGCCGGCCAGTCGGGGCAGCCGAGTCCCGACCCCGAAAGGCGGACGGCTGCTCCGGTGAGAATGTTCAGGATCACCGTGGCCAGCGTGATGCGGGTGCACCAGAGGAAGGCTCTCGGGCTCAGGCGGAGTTTCGACACGGTAGGGCCAGTGTAGCGACGGACGAACTCCCCAACCCGGGCGGAACGGCAGGGTGGCAGGTGGGGAAGTAGGGTTGGGGCCATGTCGGAGATGACCGTAGAGGTGAGCGGTCCCCGGAGTTGGCGGATGCGACTTGGGGCCTACGTCGCCCTGACCAAGCCCCGCATCATCGAACTGCTGCTGATCACCACCCTGCCCACGATGTTTGTGGCGAAGCACGGGTGGCCCAGTCCGTGGTTGATGGTGGCCACCCTGTTGGGTGGGGCGTTGGCCGCCGGGGGTGCCAATGCCATCAACATGTTCATCGACCGCGACATCGACCGGTTGATGCACCGGACCGAGAAGCGTCCGCTGGTGACCGGCATGGTCACACCCCGGGCGGCGTTGACCTTTGCCATCACCCTCGAGGTTCTGGCCTTTGTCGAACTCTGGGCCTGGGTCAACCTGCTGTCGGCCTGCCTGGCGGTCTCGGCGACGCTCTTCTACGTGTTCATCTACACGCTGTGGCTGAAGCGGACCAGCAGCCAGAACATCGTCATCGGGGGAGCCGCCGGGGCGGTGCCGGTCCTGGTGGGCTGGGCGGCGGTGACCGACTCCCTGTCGTGGGCCCCGGTCGTGATGTTCCTGATCATCTTCATCTGGACCCCGCCCCACTTCTGGGCGCTGGCCTACAAGTACAAGGACGACTACCAGGCCGCCGGGGTGCCCATGCTGCCGGCCGTGGCCTCGTTCAAGCGCACGGCCCGGGAGATCTTCGTCTACAGCGTGATCCTCGTTGCCGTCTCCCTGGTGTTGGCCCCGGTGGCCAAGCTGGGTCTGGTCTACGTGGTTTCGGCCGCCGTGCTCGGTGCGGTGTTTCTCTTCCTGGCGGTGCGGCTGTGGCGGGAAGCCACCAACAAGGCGGCCATGCAACTCTTCAGCTACTCCATCACCTACCTGTCGCTGTTGTTCGTGGTGATGGCGGTCGACGTCTTTGTGAAGTGACCGGGGCGCCCACCCCTCCGGCCGATGCCGATCCGGCCCCGGACAGAGAAGCCACCGGACCGGTCGACCCACAAGGCCCAGCCAGGCAGCAGGAAGTCCGCAAACTTCGCTCGTTGATGATCGGCTCGGTGATCGCCCTGGTGCTGGTGATCGTCCTCTACTGGGGACTGGGCCACAAGGCGTCGACGACGGACAACAGCGGGCAGTCACCCACCGTCGAGACCGGGAGTACGGCTCCGGACTGGACCTTGCCGTCGGTGACCACCGGTGCGCCGGTCCATTTCTACGCCCTTGGCCGGGACCGGGGTCGGCCGGTGGTCCTCAATTTCTTCTCGTCCACCTGCGTGCCCTGCCAGAAGGAGTCTCCCTTGATGGGCCGGACCTCGGCGGCGCTGGCCGCCAGGGGTTCACCGGTGCAGTTCGTCGGCGTCGTGGCGGCCGATCCCCCCAGCGGGGCCGTGCCGTTCCTCCGTTCGGCGGGGATCACCTACCCGGTGGCCGAGGATGCCGACTTCCAGGTCACCTCCGGCCTCTACGGAGTGGCCAACATTCCCCAGACCTTCTTCATCAACCGTTCCGGGGTGGTGGTCGCCCACACCATCGGAGCCGTGACCCAGGCCAGCCTGGAGGCCGGGATCCGCCAGATCACCCGGTAGGTGACGCTGAAGAACCGGGAGGACAGGGCCCGGGCCATGTGAACCGGGTCCCTGAAACCGGGTCATGAACAACGCCACCTACTCCCAGCGGAACGTGACGGCGGCCGCCACCGGGGCGAGGGCGGCCCAGAGCACCAGGACGATCCAGTCCCGGCCACTCACCGATCCGCCATGTTCGAGACACTGCTGAAGGGCATTCGCCAGGGCCGAGGCCGGGAAGACTTCGGCCACGGCGGCCAGCCAGCCAGGCAGTTTGTCGAGCGGGATCAGCATGCCCCCGAGCAGCAGCAAGAGGACGAACAGGGCGTTGACCACCGCCAGGTTCACCAGGGGCTTCAACGTCCCGGCCAGCAGCAGGCCGATGCCTCCGAAGCCGACGGTGCCAAGCAGCATGACCACGAGCGCCAGTCCGGTCGAGGCGCCGCTGGCCGGGTGCCACGAGAGGGCGTAGCCGACCAGCACGAGCACGATGGCCTGGAAGATCTCGATGACGAGCACCGAGAGGATCTTGGCGGCCAGCAGGCGGCCCCGCCCGAGCGGCGTGGAGCCCAGCCGCTTCAGGACGCCGTAGCCCCGTTCGAATCCGGTCCCGATCCCGAGCGCGGTCATCGAGGTGGACATGACGGCCAGGGCCAGGATGCCGGGCACCAGGAAGTCGACCGGATGGGTGACCCCGGTCGGGAGCACGTGGACCACCGAGAAAAACAACAGGAACACCACCGGAATGCCGAGGGTGAGAAAGACCGTCTCGCCGTTGGTGAAGACCATGGTGATCTCGGCCCGGAGTTGGGCCAGCAGCGGGCGCATCAGCGGTCACCCCCGGTGGACCCGGTGGTCGACCGGGTTCTTCTCCGGCTTCCCCCACTTCCCCCACTTCCCCTCCCGCCCCGTCCCCGGCGACGGCCATGGGTCTGGTCGATGACCTCTTCGGGCTCACCCCGGGATCCGGTGATGGCGAGGTAGGCCTCTTCGAGAGAGGGTCCGGTACGAAGGTCTCCCAGGGTGTGCCCGGACTCGGCCAGCCAGGTGGTGAGACGGGCCACCGCATCGCCGACCGTGAGTCCGGGAGCCGGCCGGAGGCGGTAGGAGCCGGGGGCGGATTCAACGAGGACGCTTCCCGCGCCGACGACGGTCGCAAGGGCATCGAGGTCGAGGCCGGCCACCGTGGTGAACCGGATCGATCCGTCGTTGGCGCCGGCCGCCAACTCTGCCGGGGTGCCCGAGGCCAGCGCCCGGCCGTGGTCGATGATGATCACGTGGTCGGCCAGACGTTCCGCCTCGGCCAACTCATGGGTGGTCAACAGCACGGTGATCCCCTGCTCCCGCTGGGCGGCGATGAGTTCCCGTACGAGGAGGCGGCCTTCGGGATCCACTCCGGCCGTCGGTTCGTCGAGGAAGAGCACCTTGGGCTTGCCCACCAGGGCCAACGCCAGGCTCAGGCGTTGCTGCTCGCCTCCGGACAGGCGCCGCCACGGGGTGCGGGCCACCCGGGTGAGTCCGACCTGGTCGAGCAAGCCGGCCGGATCGGCGGGGTCGTCGTAGTAGCGGGCGAAGAGACCGAGGGCCTGGGCCGGTCCCATCATCGGGTAGACCCCACCCCGCTGGAGCATGACGCCGAGGTGGGGAACGAGGGCGTGGTGGTCCCGGTGGGGATCGAGGCCGAGGACCCGGGCCGTGCCGCCGGCGATGGGCCGGTAGCCCTCGAGGGCTTCGACGGTGCTGGTCTTGCCGGCACCGTTCGGGCCGAGCAGGGCGGTGATGCGGCCGCCGTCGGCGGTGAAGGAGAGGCCGTCAACGGCCACGGTGTCGCCGTAGGTGATCCGCAGGTCGTCTACGGAGATGCTGGCCATGGAATCGGTGGGCGCGTCACTCACGGAAGGTCACGCTACCGTTAGGGGCACCATGATTGACATTCGGTTGGTGCGGGAAGACCCAGGCAACATCAAGGCGGCGTTGGCCCGACGGGGCGTCGACCCGTCCGAGATCGACGACCTCGTCGCCCTGGACGCCGCCTCGCGGGCCGCGGTCGGCGCCCGGGATGAGGTCCGGGCCGAGATCAAGGTGCTCTCCAAACAGGTGGGCGAGGCCCGGAGGGACGGAGACAGCGCAACGGCCGAGACCCTGGCCGAGCAGAGCCGGGCTGCCGGTGAGCGGGAGCGTGAGCTCAACACCGAAGCCGAAGCGGCCCAGGAGGCGGTCCGCCAGAAGTTGCTGTACCTGCCCAACCTGCCGGCCGAGGAGACCCCGGACGGCGCCGGGCCGGACGAGAACGTGGAACTCCGGTCCTGGCCCGAGACGGCCCCGACCTACGCCGACCACCAACGGGTTCCCCACTGGGACATCGGAGTGGAACTCGGTCTCCTCGACATGGAGCGGGGGGCCAAGCTGTCGGGTTCGATGTTCCCCCTCTATCGGGGTTACGGCGCCCGACTGCTGCGGGCCCTCACCTCCTTTGCCCTCGACTCGCACGCCGAAGAGTTCGAAGAGGTGCGGCCGCCCACCATGGTGCTGACCGACACCATGATCTCCACCGGTCACCTGCCGAAGTTCAGCGACGAGGCCTATCACCTCGAACGCGACGACCTCTGGGCCATCCCGACGGCCGAGGTGCCACTGACATCGATGTGGCGGGGCGACATCCTCGACGAAGCCGACCTGCCGCTGCGACTCACGGCGGCCACGGCGTGCTTCCGGCGCGAAGCCGGTGCGGCCGGCCGGGACACCCGGGGACTGTTGCGGGTGCACGAGTTCGACAAAGTGGAGCTCTTCGCCTACTGCACCCCCGACCAGGCCCGGGACCTGCTCGAGACGATGGTGGCCCGGGGCGAGCGCATGCTGCAAGACCTCGGACTGCAGTACCGGGTGCTCGAACTGTGTGCCGGGGACACCGGCAACTCGGCCGCCCACACCTACGACCTCGAGGTCTACTCCCCGGGCGTGGACATGTGGCTGGAGGTCTCCTCGGTCAGTTGGTGTTCGGACTATCAGGCCCGTCGGGCCAACATCCGTTACCGCCAGGCTGACGGCAACCTTGCCTTCGTCCACACCCTGAACGGCTCGGCCCTGGCCTGGGCCCGCATCTGGGCGGCGTTGGTCGAGACGGGACGTCAGGCCGACGGTTCGATCGTCTTGCCCGAGGTCCTCGCCCCCTATCTCCGGGGCGAGCGGGTGATTCCCGCCGCCTAGCGGCGACGTTTCCTCCCAACCAACTCCTCGCCGGCAACGGCCGTCGAGGCCGTCGTCGGACCCGCCAGGAGCGGCCGGGTGGAGCCTCGGTGCCGGTCAGGCCTTCGGTGGGTCGAACCGGTAGCCGACACCACGGATGGTGGTGATCAACACCGGCTTGGAGGGGTCTTCCTCGACGTGGCCCCGGAGACGCTTGATGTGGACGTCGAGCGTCTTGGTGTCGCCGAAGTAGTCCGAGCCCCAGACCCGGTCGATCAGCACGTCCCGGGTCATCAGGCGACCGGCGTTGGAGACCAGCAGCAGCAAGAGGTCGAACTCCTTGCGGCGCAGATGGATGCTCTCGCCCCGGACCCAGACCTCGTGACGGTCGATGTCGATGCGGATGCCACCGGACTCGACCGCCTCCTCGGCATCGAGGGAACCGAGCTTCTTGGGCAGGCTCGGGACGTTGGGGTCGGCCTCGTCCGGCGCCTCGCCCGGCGGCATGCGCCGCAGCACGGCCCGCATCCGGGCCACGAGCTCGCGGAGCCGGTAGGGCTTGGTGACGTAGTCGTCGGCCCCCACTTCAAGGCCCACCACGGTGTCGATCTCGGTGCTCTTGGCCGTGACCATGATGATGGGCACACTGGACTGGGCCCGGATGGCCCGACAGACGTCGATGCCACTCAGGCGGGGCAGCATCAGGTCCAACAGGACGATGTCGGGATCGACCTCGCCGAACTGGCGGAGCGCCTCGGTCCCGTCGGTGGCCACGGTGAGGTCGAAGCCCTCGCGGGCCAGTCCGATGGCGAGGGCGTCGACGAACGACTCGTCGTCTTCGGCCAGCAGGACCTTGATGCGTTCAGGTTCGTTCGTACTCATGCGCTGTAGTCGGGAGGTAGGGGAAGCACAAGGGTAAAGGTAGAGCCTTCACCCTCCCGGGAGTCAACCTCGACCCGTCCCTGGTGGTTGCTCGCCACGTGACGGACGATGGACAGACCGAGTCCGGTGCCGCCCGAGGCCCGGCTCCTTCCGTGGTCGACCCGGTAGAAGCGTTCGAAGATGCGCTCGAGATCGCGACTCGGAATGCCCACTCCCTTGTCGGTCACCGAGAGGAAGACCTCGCCGTCACTCTGGCTGCCAGCCACCGTGACGGTCCCTTCCTCGTAGGAGAAGCTCACCGCGTTCTCCAGGATGGCGTGGATGGCCGAGACCAGCTGGCGCCGGTCGCCCACCACGTGGACCGGCGGGTCGGGCTCGTCGAGCTCGATCGTGACGTTGCGCTGCTCGGCGGCGTTGCGGACCCGCTCCACGGCCTCGGCCAGGATCAGGTTGATGTAGATCGGCTCCCGGGGCGGGGCGGTCTCCGACTCGATCCGGCTGAGGTCCAACAGGTCGTCGATGATGCGGCTGACCCGGAAGGCCTCGTTGTGGATCCTGGAGGCCAGTCGCTGGGCCACCTCGGGGTCCGGTTCGAAGGTCAGGGTCTCGGCCAGCAGCCCGAGGGCGCCGATCGGGGTCTTGAGTTCGTGGCTCACATTGGCCACGAAGTCGCGGCGGATCTCCTCGAGTCGCCGGCGCTCCGAGACGTCTTCGATGATGGCGATGACGCCGAGGGGACGCCGTCCGTCATCGATCAACCGGGTGCGCACGGTCAGGGTCTGGCGGGGCGGACCGTAGAGGTCGAGGGTGCGCTCGGCCGAACCCTCTTGCCAGGCGTTCTCCAGCAGCTCGGTCACCGCCTGGGCGGTCAGGGCATCGCCGTAGCGGTTGTTCATGAGGTCTTCGGCCCGGGAGTTCCGGAAGGCCAGTTCGCCGTGCTCGTCGCAGACCACAACGCCCTGGGGCAGCGTGTCGAGGGCCCGGCGGAGGCGGATGGCATCGGCGCTGGCTTCGGTCACCGCTTCGGATGCCTCGCCGGTCACCTTTTCCAGATGGCTGAGCAAGGGCTCGAGTCCTGCTTCGTCGGGGGTCTCCACGCCGAGGCGGACCGAGAGCGCGGTGAGGCGCTGCTGCAGGCTGCGCTGGCCGGACCGTCGGCCCAGACGACCCGCCACAACCACGGCGATCACGGCCACGACGGCGATGACGAGGTACCCGACGATGTACGACTTCACGGCTACAGCATGGCAGGTGGCGGGGGCCTTTGTGGGGCGAGCCGGCCGGAGATGCCAACCGCAGGCCCGAGGACGGACCACCGGGCCGGGGGCGGACCAAACAACCCCCGGCCGGGAAGAGACGCCCGTGACAGCCGGTCCGGTCCCGGGGAACGGGTGGGAACCCAACCGTGACCTTGCCGGAAAGCATGACAAAACATCAAACACATTGAAACAACACAAAGCGACTCTTACGCTGCCGCCATGATCACCCACCACCCCCTCATTGCGGCCCGGATTCAGACCCTGTTCCCAACCCTGTTCCCTTCACCGGGAAGGCCCAGGGTTCCGCTTGGAACGCTCCGCTTCCTGGTGCGAGATCCGTTTGGTTTCCCCGGGCGTCCAACCGGGTCCCTGGTGGCGTCGGTCACGATGACGCCCACCCCCACCGACCTGCCGGGAGGCCAGGTCCTCCAGCAACTCACCAACGGCATCGGCGGATGGGCCCTGATCGCCTCGCTGGTGGGACTGGTGGTGGGGGCGGGGGTCTGGGCGCTCGGTTCCCATGGCCAGAACTACCAGCAGAGCTACGTCGGGCGACGGGCGGTACTGATCTCCGGCCTGGCCGCCTTGTTGATCGGGGCCGGACCGGCCATCGTCAACTTCTTCTTCACCACCGGCCAGGGCGTGCACTGATGATCCCCGCCATCACCTGCCCGGATCCCACCGTGGCGTTGGCCGGGGTCGGGGCGTCCGCCGTCTGTGGTGCAGCCGGCTCGGTTGTCGGTTCGGTGGCCGGATCTCTCGGCGGTTCGATCATCACCTCGGGGGCCAACGACGTTCTGGGTGCGTTGGGGAGTTGGGTGGCCTCGGGCGCCCAGTGGCTGATCGACCAGATCGGTGCCGTACTGGAGTCAACGACGGCGATCGATCTCGGTGCCCCCTGGTTCGCCCGCCACTACCAGGCCATGGTCACCCTGTCGGGCGTGGTCATCCTGCCCTTCCTCCTGCTCGGGGTCGTCCAGGCGCTGTGGCGCCAGGACCTCTCCCGGCTGATCCGCTCGGTGCTGGTCCACGTCCCCCTCGCCCTGTTGCTCACCGGCGTGGCGGTCCAGTTGGTCCAGTGGAGTCTGGCCCTCGTGGACTCGTTGTCGGCCTGGGTGGCCGAGGGGAGCGGGCTCGATGCCGGACACATACTGGCCTCGGTGGCCGGGGCCTTGGCGCCTACGGCGGCAGCCAACGCTTCCGTTCCTGCGGCGATCACCTTTCTTGGGGGACTGCTCGTGATGCTCGGCGCCACCATGGTGTGGCTGGAGTTGGTGATCCGCTCGGCCGCCGTCTACGTGGCGGTCCTCTTCCTCCCGCTGGCCCTGATCAGCCTGGCCTGGCCGGCGGTGGCCCACTGGTGCCGACGACTGGTGGACACCCTGGTGGCGCTGGTGCTCTCGAAGTTCGTGATCGTGGCGGTGCTCTCCCTGGCGGTCGGGGCCGTTGACGCCGGGGTCTCCTCGTCGACGTCCGCCGGTTTCCGGACGATCCTGGCTGGCGCCGCCCTGTTGCTGTTGGCCGCCTTTGCCCCGTTCTCGCTGTTCAAACTGTTGCCCATGGCCGAAGCCGGGGCCATCGGCCACTTCGAAGGGATGGCCCAACGGGTCCGCCACCGGGCAACGGCCCCGGTCCGGCCACTGGCCCAGGTGGCCCTGCGGGGAGCCGCTGCCGCCCAGTTGGCCGCCGGTGGTCTGGCCGGCGGTGCTCTGGCGGCCGGAGCAGGCGGGGCGGCGTTGGACTCTTCACCCGTCGGAGCCGATGCCTTCTCAGGGGCCCCGGTGGGCGAAGGACCGGTCGGGAGCCATGACACCGCCCCGCCGGGATCGTCGATACCGCTGTGGCCGGTGCACGAAGAAGCGACCGCCGCCCTCCGGGCCGAGGTGCCGCCGACCAGTGCGGCCCAACTGGTCGGGACCCGGCCGGTCCCGGCCCCGAGCGGCACCCGTCTACGGGACGGCATCGGATTCGATGCCTACGGACCGAGACTGGTCAGCATTCCCTTCGACGACGTGGCGAACGCCGGTTCCTGGCGCCGGAGGGAGTCCGACGGAGACCGCCGGTCCCCCGGAGAGGTCACGTGACCCCGCCACCGGTCCGGTTCCGGTTCCCTCCCCTGGAGCGACGGGGCGTGATCGCCGGGTGGCGGAGTGGCCAGTTGGTGGTGGTGGCCATCGGCCTGGTCCTCGCTGTGGTGGCGTTCCGGGCCGCTCCGTCGCTGGCCGGCGTGGTGGCCGGACTGGCCCTGATCGCCGCGGCCCTGGCGCTCGCCTTCTGGCCGGTCGCCGGCCGCACCGGCGAGGAGTGGATACCCGTCGTCATCCGCCGGGTCGTTGCCGTGGTGGTCGGTGCGCCGTCACCCGGTCTGACCCGTGCTGTCCGGGGTCACGTGCTCCGGCCGGGTCCCGGTGGCACCGTGTCGCTGCGGGAAGCGGTGGTTGGTTCCCGCCGACCGGCCGGGGCGCTTGACGGCGTCCGCCTGGGTGTGCTGGAACTCGGCGGAACGGTCACGACTGCGGGCCACGGTCCAGGAACGGGAACCCGGGTGGGGTTCGTCGCCGACGCTCCGGGCCACACCGCCTCGGTGGTGCTCGCCGTCTCGTCCCACAGTTTCGCCCTGTTGGGCCGCCGGGGTCAGGAGTCCCGGGTGGCCACCTGGTCCCGTGTGCTGGCTTCGGTGGCCCATGCCGGTTCCGAGATCCACCGGATCCAGTGCATCGAGCGGTGTACGCCCGACGACGGCCGGGCGGTGCGACGGTTCTGGGAGGAGCACGCCGTGGTCGACCCCGACTCGGAGGTCGGACGTTCCTACGGCCAACTGGTTGATGAGGTTGGGGTCCGGACCCAACGTCACGAAGTGTTCCTGGTCCTGACCGTCCACACCGGACGGTCGGCCCGGGTGGTGAAGGCGGCCGGGGGCGGCGTGGCCGGCCTTGGCGTGGTCCTCTCCCGGGAGGTGGAGGGGGTGTCCCGGGCCCTCGAACAGGCCGACCTCACGATCGACGGGGTACTCGGCCCGGAACGCCTGGCCGAGGTGATCGCCGTCACCACGACCGCCGACGGCCGCCTCCCGGGATCGGGAGAGGGCGCCGGTGGGTTCGGCCACGACGGAACGCCGGCCACTTCGACAGGGACCGTTCGGCAACCGTGGCCGATGGCGATGGTGGAGGAGTGGGACCGGGTACACGTTGATGACGCCTGGCACGCCACCTACTGGATCGCCGAGTGGCCCCGGATCGAGGTCGCACCGGACTTCCTGGGCCCGTTGCTCCTGGCGCCGGTCCGTCGCACCTTCACCGTGGTGATGGAGCCGACCGATGCCCTACGGGCCGCCCGACAGGTGGCCCACGCCCGCACGGCGGACCGGGCCGACGCCGAGTTGCGGCGGCGGGGCGGGTTCCTCGTGACGGCCCGTCACCGCCGGGAGCATCAGAGTGCGGACGAGCGGGACGACGAGTTGGCCGAGGGCCACGTGCAGTTCCGGTTCAGTGGTTACGTCACGGTCTCGGCGGCGAACCCGGAAGCCCTCCGCGACGTCCGTTCCCTGGTGGAACAGACGGCCGGTCAGTCCCACCTGGAACTCCGCCTCCTCTACGGCGAACAGGACCGGGCCTATGGGTGTTCGTTGCCATTGGGCCGGGGGCTGTCGTGATGAAGGTGCCGGCCCACGTGACCACCACCCGTCATCTGGGGGCCGCCTACCCGTTCGTGGCCGAAGCCGGCCTCGGAGCCGCCGGGGTGCTGGTGGGCCGGGACCTGCTCGGTGGGGCGTTCGTCTACGACCCGTTCGTCCTCTACCGGGCGGGGGTGCTGACCAATCCCAACATGATCGTGGCCGGCCAGATCGGCCGGGGAAAGAGTTCCTTCGTCAAGTCCTACCTCTGGCGCCAGGCCGTCTTCGGTCGCCGGGCCTGGGTGATCGACCCCAAGGGTGAGTACGGGGCACTGGCCGGGGCCTGGGGCGTCTCCCCGGTGCACCTGCGCCCGGGTGGGCCGGTGCGCCTGAATCCGCTGGAGGCGATTCCCGGGGACGGAGACGACGTCTCGGCCGTCAACCGGCGGCGGACCGAACTGAGCGCATCACTGGCCGAAGCGTGTCTGGGCCGGAGCCTGTTGCCCCGTGAGCGGGCCGCCCTTGACCTTGCGGTCAACCGGGCCGGGGAGTGGGCCCGGGCCGGGGCCCCGACCCTGCCGATGGTGGTGGACGCCTTGCTGGACCCGTCCTCCGACCATGCGGACGGCCTGCGGACAACCACGTCGGAACTGTTGGCCGATGGCCGGGACGTGGCGCTCGAACTGCGCCGCCTGGTTCACGGCGACCTCCGGGGCATGTTCGACGGTCCGACCACCCCCGGCCTGCGTCTGGACGGACCGTTGGTCGTCCTCGACCTCTCCGCCGTGTACCACTCGCCGGCCCTTGGGGTGCTGATGGCGTGCGCGGCGGCGTGGCTGCAGAGCGCCCTGCGGGCCCAGCATGACCACCAGGTGATCCTGGTGGTGGACGAGGCGTGGGCCATCCTGGCCGACCTGGCCGTGGCCCGGTGGCTGCAGGCATCATGGAAGCTCTCCCGGGCCTGGGGCGTGGCGAACATGGCGGTGCTCCACCGCCTGTCCGACCTCCACTCGGTGGGCTCGGCCGGCTCCCAACAGGTCGGCCTCGCCGAGGGCCTGTTGGCCGACTCGGAGACCCGCGTGATCTACGCCCAGAGCGCCTCGGAGCTCGAGCGCTCGGCGGCGTTGCTCGACCTCTCCGACACCGAGACCGGGTTGCTGGCCGACCTGCGCCGGGGGGTCGGCCTGTGGAAGGTGGGGTCCCGGTCGTTTCTGGTGGAGCACCGGCTCACGGCGAGGGAACTCGCCCTCGTCGACACCGATGCCGCCATGGGGGGTTCACGGTGACCCTCCGGATTCTTGTGGTGATGCTCGCCCTCGGTGGAGCGCTCCACCTTTGGCACCGCATTGGTGCCACCCGGTTTGACACCCGGCGCTCGTCCCTGCCCCCTCCCGGGCGCCGGGTGTCAATGTCCCATTCCGGCGTGGAGTGGGCCAGGGGGCGGGATCTGGCCCCGCTCCGGGTTCCCCGACCGGGGTCCCGCCGGGCGGAAGCCGGACCGCCGCGGTTGGTGTTGGGCCGGTCGGGGTCGACGTTGGTGGCGGCCGAAGCCAGAGCCTCGGTGATGGTGTTCGGACCCACCCAATCGGGCAAGACCACCGGGCTCGCCATACCGGCCCTGTTAGATTGGGCCGGACCGGTGGTGGCGGCCAGTGTGAAACGGGACCTGCTGGACCACACCATGGCCGCCCGGTCGGCCCTCGGCGAGGTCCGCCTGTTCGACCCGACCGGGGTGACCGGCCTGCCGGCCAGCGGGTGGTCGCCGCTTGGAGCTTCCCGGACCTGGCCCGGGGCCCGCCGCATGGCCGCCGCCCTGACCGAAGGAGGCCGGATGGCGTCGTCGGGCGCCGAGGATGCCGAGTTCTGGTACCGCTCGGCCGCCAAGTTGGCCGCCCCGCTGTTGCTGGCCGCAGCCGGCACCCGGGCCACCATGGACGACGTTCTGGCCTGGGTCGACGGGCAGGTCGTGGCCGAGGTGATCGACCGGCTGGTCGAACTCGA
The DNA here is from genome assembly GCA_903894295.1 of uncultured Acidimicrobiaceae bacterium. Lineage (GTDB taxonomy): Bacteria > Actinomycetota > Acidimicrobiia > Acidimicrobiales > RAAP-2 > Bog-756. Next base: position 1,344 of record CAITPI010000016.1, on the reverse strand, counting down.
TGCCACCGAGGCGATCCGTGCGGCCCGGGCCATCTTCGGCCGGGAGGAGCGCCAGCGGTCGTCGGTCTACGCCACGTTGGAGACGGTGCTGGAGCCCTTTGTCGGACTGGACCGGACAGAACCCGTGCTCGATGATCCGGGGTGGCTGCGGGCCGGGACTTCGACCCTCTATCTGTGTGCGCCGGCCCACGACCAGCGCCGGCTGGCTCCGCTGTTTGTCGGGGTGATCCGCCAGATCGTCGAGGCCGCCTACGACGAGGTGGCCCACAGTCGACGACCCCTCGATCCGCCGCTTCTCCTGGTGCTCGACGAAGCGGCCAACATCGCTCCGCTGGACGATCTCGACGGACTGGCCGCCACGGCGGCCGGGCACGGGATCCAGCTGGTCACCATCTGGCACGACCTGGCCCAGGTCACCGCCCGGTATGGCGGTCGGGCCATGACCGTCGCCAACAACCATCGGGCCCGGCTGTTCCTGTCGGGGATCGCCGATCCCGGCACCCTCGAGTACGCCAGTGCCCTGATCGGTGACGCAATGACCCGGCGGTCCTCCACCACCTCCGGCGGGCCGTCGGGCCGGTCGGTGACAACCTCCCAGGAACACCATCGCCTGATCAGCCCGGACGGGTTGCGCCGGACCCCGGCCGGACAGGGCGTTCTCGTTTACGGGGCCCTGCCCCCGGTCCGCCTCCGCCTCCGGCCCTTCTACGAGGACCGGCGCAAGATACACCCGGCTCCCCTACGAGGAGACCGCGGACTTACGTCACGGCCGCGTGTGGCCGGTCAGCCCCGCAGCAACCGAAGCTCGCACAGGTAGTCGACGATGCGCCCGGCACTCGCCTCCGCCGTCGACGTCGAGGCGTCGATGTGGAGCTCCGGGGACTCCGGCGCCTCGTGCGGGGAGTCGATGCCGGTGAAGTTGGTGAGCTCGCCCCGGCGTGCCTTGGCGTAGAGGCCCTTTCGGTCCCGCCCTTCGGCTACTGCGAGGGGCACGTCGACGTGGACCTCGATGAACTGTCCGTCGTCGAAGAGGTCGCGGGCCATGCGGCGCTCGGTCCGGATGGGCGAGATGAACCAGGTGAGCACGATCAGCCCGGCGTCGACCAGGCCCCGCCCAACCTCGGCCACCGCCTCTCGGAAGATCTGGATGCTGTCAGCCTCCAGGTGCTGGAACTGGGTCAGTCGGGGCTCGATGGGCTCACCACTGACCGGGATCGAGCGTGACGAGGACCTTGCCGCAGTCCTTGGAGTCCACGAGTACGCCAAGCGCGTCGTCGAACCGGTCGAGCCCGAAGCGGTGGGTGACCAGGGACGACAGGTCGCGCCGGGCGAGGAGGTCGACGG
>CAITPI010000015.1 GCA_903894295.1 uncultured Acidimicrobiaceae bacterium | reverse complement strand
GGATAGGAACGGACCGACGGAAAGATCGACGGAGCTCCTTCCCCCTTCGCCCGCTGGGCGGCCAGATACGCCAGGTGGAACGGCGTGCCCGAACCGGCCAGGGTGACGCCGTTGGTGGCCAGGAAGGCCGGTGTGGCGACCGGATCGAACGCCTCGGTGGTGAGAAGGGTGCAGCCGGTCATCAGGGCAGCCAGCAACCATCCGATGCCGCCGATGTGGGTGAAGGGAAAGACCAGCGCCGAGATGTCGTCGGCCCGCATGTCGAGGCACTCGGCCATGGCCAGCGCCGAAGCCATCACCGTCAGGTCCGAATGGGTTGCTCCCTTGGGATCGGCCGTGGTGCCCGAGGTGTAGAACAGCCACCTGATGGACGCTTCGGCCAGAGCCGACGGTGAGGCCGGAGCCTCAGGCAGCACGGCCGGGTCGCCTTCGGGTAGGTCGCGGTGGACCACCAGAACCGCCATGCCTTCGCGCCCGGCGGCGATCTCGCGGGCCATGGCCTCGTAGTCGAACGACCGGTAGACGGTGGGCACGATCAGCAGGGCCGCCTCCGACTGGGCGGTAATGAACGCCACTTCGCGGTTGCGGTAGATGGGGATCAGGGGGTTCTGGCGGGCCCCGAGACGGGCCAGGGCTCCGACCAACACCAGGGATTCGTTCCAGGTGGGCAGCTCCCAGCTCACGCTGGTTCCCTCGGTCACGCCGAAGTCGGCAAACAGCCCGGCGGCGGCCACCAGGCAGGCGTCGCGGTATCCGGCAAAGGTCAGGACGTTCCCGGTGTCCTCCCGGGCAAGGACGGCATCGGGCGTGGTGGCCGCCCGCACCTCGATGAGTTCCCACAGGCTGGTGGCCGCCAGCCAACCCCGTTCAGCGCAGCGGCGATAAAGGTCATCGACGAAGTCGGTCATGTCCCAAGGTTCCTTTCTCAACGGTTCACATCATCCATCGGGCGCCAGCCCGGGGACGGGCACAAGGCCGGGGACCCGGCTGGCCCCCGGCCGCAAACTCAGGCCCAGAGTTGGTCGGTGTAGCGGTCGGTTCCGGGCACGGTGGGAATGAACGGCGAGGCCCACTGGATCCGGCCCAGGCCGGCCTCGGCCAGCGCAGTCCCCTGGGGAACGATGACGCTCGCAAAGGCCGCTTCGGGCGCCTCGTCGACGAAGAACATCAACAGTGTCCGCCGATCGGCAACCTCGTCACGGGGCACGTCGCCCGGGGCATCGGCCAACAGGGGAATCGGGGTATAGGCCAATACCGATGCCACCGGAGACCCCGGCAGGACATCAGGGAAGAACCGGTTCTGGAACCAGTCGGCAATCTCTTCCGGTCCGACTCCCTCGGCCGCCTCCACGAAGACCGAGACCATCCCGGGGAACCGGTGGTCGAGCGTCAACTCGGCCGGCACACCGTCCTGGTCCCGACGGGCTTCCCAGGCGAACCGGTAGAGCCCGGTGTGGATGTGGTCCCGGTGCTCGAACATCCTTCCGGCGGCGTGGAGCGTATTGACCTGGTCCACCGCCCACCGGTTCCATTCGTCGTGGTGGCCCGCCAGCACGTAGTAGACGCCGAGGTAGGAACCGGCCTCGGGATCGGCCACCAGGGCGCTTTCGCCGGTCGGAAACCGGAGCGCCTTCAGATCGGCCGTCGACACGAAGCGGGCACCGGAGAAGTTGAACGCCCCGATCTGACACCCGGCGTAGAAGTGGTCCCGCTCATACCAGCGGTTGTAGTCGACTTCGTGGCCCCGGTGGGGCTCCACCAGGGTGAAGAGCATCGTGCCGATCCGGATGGGATCGTCGGTGACCCCGCCCGAGGCGGGGGTGGAGTGGCCGGTCATCGCGTCTCAGGCTCCCATTCGTTCATCAAGCAGCAACATCAGTGCCCTCTTGTCTACCTTCATCATGGAGGTCAGCGGTAACGCATCGACCACCACCAGGCGATCCGGTGCCTTGTAGTCGGCCAGATTGGCCCTCACCAGCGACCGAAGTTCCTCGAGCAGCCCGTCGTATGGGTCCGGGCCAGCTGGGTCACCCAGAACGACGACCGCCACGCCCACCTCCCCCAACACCGGATCCGGCCGGCCCACCACCGCCACCTGGGTCACCCGGGGGTGTTCCCCGATCACCCCTTCGACCTCGGCCGGGTAGACGTTGTAGCCACCCCGGATGAAGAGTTCGTTGGCCCGACCGACCAGATGGAGCCGGTCATCGGAATCGAGGTAGCCGAAGTCCCCGGTGGTCAACCAGCCGTCTCCGTCCAGCACGGCGTCCGTTGCCTCCCGGTCATAGACCACGCCGTCGGCTCCCACTCCGGTCAGGGGGCCGCCCCAATAGCCCGTCATGACCGCCGGTGAACGAAGTGTCACCCGGCCGACCTCTCCGGTTGCCACCTCGTCACCGTCGTCATCGACCAGACGCATCTCGACGCCGGGCACTGCCTGGCCGACCGTCACCGCCACCGCTTCGTCGGGATCGCCCGGTCGGGTTCCGGTTCCGAGCGACGCTTCGGTCGACGTGTAGCGGACGACCACCGGAACCCCGAGGCGCTCGCGCATCTCGGCCACCAGTTCCGGCGGAACCCGGGACGCCCCGGTCCCGGCGATCCTCAGGGCAGACAGGTCACTGGAGGCGAACTCGTCCCGGGCGAGCACAAGCGCCCACTGGGTTGGCACCCCCTGGGCCACGGTGATCCGCTCGGTCTCCATCACCGCCAGCGCATCGGCGGCCCGCCACGGCGTCGGTGTGATCACCGTGGTGATGCCGTTGGCGATCTCGTCCCAGGTCCGGGTCATCGATCCCACATGGGCGAAGGGCAAGGGCGACAATCGGCGGTCGCCGGGTTCGGACAGCACGTCGGTGCCGTCCGCCACCGCAGCCAGGGAACGATGACTGAACACGGCGCCCTTCGGAAGTCCGGTCGTGCCGCTGGTCCACACCACCGCCACCGGGTCATCGGCCTCAAGTCGGGGAAACTCCGCAGGTCCCGGTCCGTCCGACCACCGGGCGATCTCCGATCGCCAGAGCGTGGTGCCCCACGGGCCCGCCGGACTGCTCCCCCAGAGAGGAAACAACTCGTCGTCCACCACCGTGACCACCGGTCGGGTCCGCGCCGCGATCGAGGACATCTCGGCTTCGCCGAGGCGGGGGTTGATTCCCGAGGTCACCGCGCCGAGTTTCAGGGCGGCGGCGTAGGCCACCATGTAGTCGATGGAACTCGGCAGGACCACCGCCACCACCGTTCCCGGACCAACGCCGAGCATCTGGAGGCGACCGGCGAGGCCGGAGGACGCCCGGTCCCACTCGTCGAGGGAGACCGACCGGCGAGGAGTCGTGGCCGTGGCCGGCTCCACGTAGGCCTCGTGTCCTCCTCGGGTCCGCGCGGCTGCAACGAGGACATCCACCACGGTTTCGGGCGTCTTCCCGGCGGTCGGGACCGTCTGCACGAACGGTGACCCTAACAGCACAGGCCGACTGCCATACTGCCCGCATGGGTTCCACTCCCCGGGTCGGCATCGCCTGCGTGGCACTGGCCTCGTTCCTGTGGGGAGCCGGGACCGTGGTCACCGCCGCCATCCTCAAACACGGCATCCCGGTCGGAGTGTTCACCGTGGTCGAGATCGGTTCCAGCGTGGTGTTCCTTGCCCTCGCCCTGCTCGTCAGCCGCACCCGGATTCCCTCGCCCCGGAAGCACCCCATGTTGTTGGTCCTCGGTCTGCTCGAGCCCGGGCTCACCTACCTGCTGATCAACGCCGGACTCAACCGCACGTCGGTCGTGCACGCCGCCCTCATCCAGACCACCGAACCGGTCATCGTGGCCGGGTTGGGTTGGCTGCTGCTGAGTCACCACCTGCCGGCCCGGGTGCTGATTCCGATGCTGACCGTGCTCGCCGGTTCCGTTGCCGTTGTCACCGCCCATGCGCCAAACTCCGGAGCGACCGTCATCGGCGACCTGCTGGTGGCCGGGGGCATCATCAGCGCCTCGGCCTACGCACTCGGATCCAGCCGGGTCGATCCGGACCTGTCCGCCCTGGGAGCCACCTTCGTGCAGCAGGCCGCCTCACTGGTGCTGGTCGTCCCCGTCGTACTCGTGCCCCTCCTTCTCCACCGTCACGCCTCCCATGCCCCGAGTGGTCATGCCGTGGGAAGTTCGCATCCCTCGGCCTGGCTGTGGGTGGCTGTCCCGGCCCTTGGCGTGGTCTCCACCTCGCTCACCTTCTGGCTCTATCTCACCGCCCTTCGCCACATCCCCCCGGGAACGGCGGCCCAGTTCCTCGCCATCACGCCGGTCACCGGGTTCGTGGGGGCCGTCGTCTTCCTCGGCGAAACCATGTCCCTCCAGGCCACTCTCGGGGCCGGCGTGGTGATCTTCAGCCTGGTGGCCATCGCCCGTGGCGAGCAGAAGTCCTACCAGGAGGAGTTGGCGGCCGGCCACGAACTCCACCTCCGAGCGCACTTCGGTCATCACGACCCGGTTGGTCCCCACGGCGAAGACCGCCCGCCGGCTGGCTAGCCTTGCCCGGTGGCCTTTGACGAACGCCTCGCCCAACGGGTCATCGAGTGGTTCGGTCCCGATCCGGCCATCTCCACAAAGAAGATGTTCGGTGGTCTCTGCGTACTCCACCACGGCAACATGGCGCTCGGCATCCTGGGCGACGAACTCATGGTCCGGGTTGGCCCCGACGCCTACGAGGCCTCCCTCCGTCTGACCGGTGCCCGGGAGATGAACTTCACCAAGCGACCGCTGCGGGGCATGGTCATGGTCGCCCCCGACGTCCTCGTCGAAGACCACCAACTCGATGCCTGGATCTCTTTGGCCCTCGGGTTTGTCGGTGGTCTGCCGCCCAAGGCCGGTGGCAAGACAGGCCGGCCGGGCCCTTCTGGTTGACGGACCCGCCGCCCCGAAGACAACTCGGGGGGTCGTGCGCTACCTTCCGGCGAGTCGTTGGGCCCGCCAGGCCAGGACCCGCATGGGCAGCCGGTCGGGAATCTCCCCCTCAAGCACGCGACGCACCCGCTCGGTTTCTCCGCGTTGGGCCTCCTCGCCCAGCACGATGGCGGTCGAGTAGGTCTGGCTCAGTCCGACCAGTTCTTCCATGGTGACCGGAAGACCCCACTCGAACCGCCAGGTCTCGGGCTCGCCGAACGGCGCCCCGTTCGGAAGTTCGATCCGACGGCGCCAGGCCACCTGTTGGGTCAGGGTCTCGGCCGGAATGCCACCGACTCCCAGCAGGTCGGCCACCCACGGGACGCTGCGGTCGGCCCCGTTCCAGATCACCCCGAACCAGCCCCCCGGCTTCAGTACCCGGGCGATCTCGGCCACCGTTGGCCCGACGTCCATCCAGTGCCACGCCGAGGAGACATAGAGGGCATCCACCGTCCCGCTGGCCACCGGCAACGCCTCGCCCCGGGCCAGGGCTCCGGGAACCTGCGGCGAGCGACAAGAGAGCACCTCGAGCATCCTCACATCGGGCTCGAGGGCCACCACCCGGTCGGCCCGGGCCTCCAGTTGACGGGTCAGGGCACCGGTTCCGGCCGCCAGATCGACCACCAGGCCACCGGGGGTCGGCAGCAGCCATTCGACCGCCTCCATCGGTGGGCCCGGTCGGTAGCGGTCGTAGGTGGCGGCCACCGAGCCGAACGAGAGGGCACGGGCGGCCAGGTCATCGGCCATGGAACCCTCCGGCCCGGTCGGACTCAAAAGGTCAGGACCCCCCGGGCCAGCTTTCCGGCCTCCATGTCTTCGACGATCTCCCGGAAACCCTCCAGCGGACGCTGTTCGGTCACCAGTTCGTCCAGCATCAGCTTGCCGGACAGGTACATCTCGACCATGAGGGGGATGTCGTGGTGCGGTCGGGCCGATCCATACCGGCATCCGAGCAGACCCCGGTCCACGTAGGCCAGGGCGTTCACGTCGACCGAGACCTCCGTACCCTGGGGCGGAATCCCGATGGCCAGGGCGTTGCCGCCCCAGTCGAGGACATCCAGGGCGTTCCGCAGGACGGCCGGATGACCGACACAGTCGAACGACCAGTTCACGCCACCCGTCCAGCCGAGGGCCCCGGTGATGCGGGACGGTCCGGGGGGCACGATCTCCCGGATGGCCGCCACGGCGTCGGTGTCGGACGCATCGACGAAGTGGGTCGCACCGAACTGGCGGGCCAGTCCTTCCTTCGAGGCCAACGTGTCCACGGCGATGATCCGGCTGGCGCCGGCCAGCCGCAGTCCCTGGATGACGTTGAGGCCCACGCCACCGACCCCGAAGACCGCCGCCGTCTGGCCCGGCTGGACCTTGGCCCGGTTGAGAACCGCGCCGACGCCGGTGAGCACGCCACAGCCGATCAGGCAGGCCGACGTGAGCGGCACATCCTTCGAGATCTTGACGGCCTGGACCTCCTTCACGATCGTCGACTCGGCAAAGACCGAAGTGGCGGCGAAGTTGGAGGCCGGCTCCCCCTTGTAGGTGAAAGGGGTCGAGACGTTGCCGAGGGTCTTCACGCACCAGGTCGGGTGACCGGTGTTGCACGCCCGACACGTCCCACAGGCGGCCAACGTGGCGATCACCACGTGGTCGCCCACCTTGACCGACGACACCTCGGAGCCCACCGCTTCAACAACGCCGGCCCCTTCGTGGCCCAGCACCGACGGAGCCCGCCACGGGATGGTCCCGTTGATCACGCTCAGGTCGCTGTGGCACACCCCGGCGGCCCCGATGGCGACGCGGACTTCCTTGGGTCCCGGATCACCCACGGTCAACTCGTCGGTTACTTCCACATCACTTCCGGTGTAGACGATGCCCCGCATGGCGGTCTCCTCTCGTTGCCTGCTGATGGTCGTTTCCTGCTGATCGTCGTTTCCTGCTGATGAAACTGGTTTCCCGAACACCTGGTGTTGCCCCCGATCCGCCTGATGGAACCCGGAGCGGACCGCTTGGACGGAGTCCGGTTGAGGCCTACTTCCTGGTCTTTTTCCCGCCTGTCCTTCCGGCGGCCTCGGTGGCGTAGCGCTCCCGCAATTCGCGCTTCAACACCTTGCCACTGGCATTCAGTGGCAAGGCGTCCACGATTTCGATGCGCCGGGGCACCTTGAAGTTGGCCAGATGCTCCCTGGCCCAAGCCAGGAGTTCGTCGACCGACTTGCCGGCCCGGCCGAGGGCCGGCACCACGACGGCAAGTCCCACTTCACCCATCCGTTCGTCGGGGATGCCGATGACGGCCACCTGACCGACCGATTCGTGTTGGCGCAGGACGGCCTCCACTTCGGCCGGGTAGACGTTGAACCCGCCGGAGACGATCATGTCCTTCAACCGGTCGGTGATGTCGATGTTCCCCTCGGCGTCCATCACGCCGATGTCGCCGGTGTGGAGCCAGCCGTCGAGGTCGATCGTCTCGTCGGTGGCCGCCGGGTTGTTGAAGTAGCCCTTCATCACGTTGTAGCCCCGCACCACAATCTCGCCCGATTCGCCGTGGGGCACCTCCATGCCGTCGGCATCGACGATCCGGACCTCGACGTCGGGAATGGCCCGACCCGAAGTGCCCGAGATGATCTCGGCCGAATCGCCCCGCCGGCACATGGTGACCGTTCCGGTGGCCTCGGTCAGTCCGTAGGCGGTCAGCACCGTCTCGACCTTGAGGTCCGACCACATCCGCTCCACCAACTCCACGGGGATCACGGCGGCCCCGGTCACCACCAGGCGGAGACTCGAAAGGTCGACCTCGTTGCGGTCTTCCCGGTCGAGGATCGACTGGAAGATGGTCGGTGGGCCGGGCAGGACGGTGATCTTCTCCGAGGCGATCCGGTGCATCACCCGCTCCACGTCGAAGACCGGCTCGGGATACATGGTCGCACCCTTCATGATGCAGGCCAGGATGCCGGCCTTGTAGCCGAAGGTGTGGAAGAACGGGTTGACGATCAGGTAGTGGTCGCCTTCGCGCAGGCCCACCACCTGGGCCCAGGTGGCAAAGGTGCGCAACGTCTGGCCGTGGGTGGTCATGACGCCCTTGGGCAGGCCGGTCGTGCCGGAGGTGAACACCAGGTCCGACAGGTCTCCCGACGTGATGGCGGCCATCCGGCCGGCCACCACGTCCGCCGAGATGCATGAACCCTCCTCGAGGAAGGCCTCCCAGGACGCCACGGCGTAGTTGCGGTCTGCTCCCGAGGCGGAGACGTCTCCGCCGTCTTCGGTCCGCATGACCACGATCTGCTCGAGGTCCCGCAGAGGTTCGCCCTGGTCCTCGCTCGCCCGCAGCATGGCCGGGAAGTCGAGCCCGAGGAAGCCCTCCACCGTGAACAACACCCGGGCCCCGGACTCGCGCAGCACATAGGACGCTTCAGTGCCCTTGTAGCGGGTGTTCAACGGCACCAGCAGGGCACCGGCCCCGACGGCACCCAGGGCCGCCACGATCCACTCGGCGCAGTTGGGAGCCCAGATGGCCACCCGGTCGCCGCGGTCGATGCCGTGGGCGAGCAGGCTCCGGGTGGCGGATTCCACCGCATCGGCCAGTCCCACCCAACTCAGGGTCGTGGTCGACCCGTTCGGACCGTAACGGTCGACAACCGCCGGTGCCTCGCCGAACCGGGCGGCGGCGTCGCGCACCAGATCGGGTAGGGACGACCACGTGAGATCGCCCCGCGGATCTTCCACGTCGCTGGTCACCGGTGGGTCCTGATGATCTGACACGCCGTCAGGTTAGTGCAGCCCGAACGACCCGACTCAGGGATGCTGGCTGCTGCACGAGATGACCTCGCCGGTCATGAACGAGGTGTAGTCGCTGGCCAACATGGTGATCACGTTGGCCACTTCCCACACCTCGGCCCCGCGCCCGTTGACCTCCCGGTCGGCGAGGACGGCCAGGTCATCGTCCGCCATCACCTTGTTCAGGAACGGATGGACCGCCAGGCTCGGAGCCACCGCATTGATCCGGACATGGCGTGGCGCCGCCTCGACGGCGCTGCAGCGGGTGAGGGCCATCACCCCGGCCTTGGCGGCGGCATAGTGGGCCTGGCCCGCCTGGGCCCGCCAGCCCAGCACCGAGGCGTTGTTCACGATCACGCCGCCCTGGCCGCGGTCGTAGAAGTGGCGGAGGGCTGCCCGGGTACAGCGGAACGTCCCGGTCAAGGTGACGTCAAGCACCAGGGCCCACTGCTCGTCGGTCATCTCCACCACGTCGACCTGCCCGCCGAGTCCGGCGTTGTTGACCGCCACGTCAAAGTGTCCGTGCTCGGCCACCGCCGCGTCATAGAGCGCCTGGACCTGCTCCTCCTTGGTGACGTCACACACCACAGCCAGAGGCCGAACCCCGCCTGACGCCGGCAGTTCGGCCAACGCGTCGGCCGCTTCACCCAACCGGCGTTCGTGGGTGTCGGAGATCACCACCGTGGCGCCTTCATCCAGGCATCGCTCGGCGGTGGCAAAACCGATCCCGGTGCCGGCGGCCGCCGTGATCACGACGATCTTGCCCGCCAGCAGTTGATGTCCTTCGGTACGGTCCGGGGTGGCCGGCCAGGGACGGAGTGCACTCATCGGGCGGTTCCTTTGGGTTCGGGTGGCAGGCCGAGCACCCGCTCACCGATGATGTTCTTCTGGATCTCGTTGGAGCCTCCGTAGATGGTCTCCGAGCGGCTGAAGAGGAAGATCCGCTGGAACTCGTCGAGCTCGTAGGGAAAGCCCTCGGCCACCACTCCGTCGAGGCCCACCACGTCGATGGCCAACTCGGCAAACCGCTGGTGCCAGGACGCCCAGTAGAGCTTGGCGATCGAGGCCTCAGGCGGCGCACCCGGACCGTCGAATCCCGACAGCGAACGCAAGGTGTTGAGGCGGAGGATCTCGAGCTCGATGAAACTCTGGGCCAGGCGTTGACGAACCACCGGTTCGGCGTTCCGGCCGTTTCCGGCGGCGGTGGCCAACAGATGGTCGAGTTCCCGGCGGAACGAGAGCTGGTGGCCGAGCAGGCCCACGCCCCGCTCGAAGGACAAGGTGGCAAGCGCCACCCGCCAGCCATCCCCGACCTCGCCGACCACGTTGGCGGCTGCCGTGCGGGCCCCGTCGAAAAAGACCTCGTTGAACTCGGCCGTCCTGGTGACCTGAACGATGGGACGGATCTCCACACCCGGCTGGTCCATGGGAACCAGCAGGTAGGAGAGGCCCTTGTGGCGGGCCGATCCGGCTTCGGTCCGGCAGACGACAAAACTCCAGTCGGACTGGTGGGCCAGCGAGGTCCAGACCTTCTGGCCGGTGATCACCCACTCGTCGCCGTCCCGTTCGGCCTTGGTCGCCACGTTGGCCAGATCGCTGCCGGCGTTCGGCTCCGAATACCCCTGACACCACAGCTCTTCCCCGGCGAGAATCGGCGGGAGGAAGCGCTCCTTCTGCTCCTTCGAGCCGTACTGCATGATGGTCGGACCGACCAGTCCTTCCCCGAGGATGCTGGCCCTCCCCGGAGCCTTGGCCCGCACGTACTCTTCGTTGAAGATGACCTGCTGGGCGATGGAGGCTCCCCGGCCGCCATGCTCCACCGGCCAGCCGATGCCGATCCAGTGGTCCGCCGCCAGGACCCGCTCCCACTCCCGGCGCACCTCGAAGCCGAAGGTTTCGTCACCGGATCCGCCGCGACCGCCCAGTGCTGCGAACTCGCCTACGACGTGGTCGGCCAGCCACTCGCGCACTTCCTCCCGGAATGCCTGGTCTTCGGGCCGGTCACGCAAGTCCATTCTTCGACGTTAGCAAAGCGCCATTTGTGCTCCGGCGGGAACAAGCGGGCCACCTGGTGCGTTGTACCGTGCACACCAGCGATTCTCCGGAATCGCCGAAGACGAGAGGAATCCCATGAGCACCACCGACAACACCAACACCGAAAACGTCGAACTGACCGACGAGGAGTGGCGGGCCCGTCTGACCCCCGAGCAGTACGCCGTGCTGCGTCAGAAGGGCACCGAGCCCGCCTGGTCGGGCGAACTGCTCCATACCGAGGGCAGTGGCATGTTCACCTGCGCCGGCTGTGGGGCCGAACTGTTCCCGTCGACCACCAAGTTCGACTCGGGGTCGGGCTGGCCCAGCTTCTTCCGGGCCCTGACCGACGGCGTCATCAACGAGCACGAGGACCGCTCGTTCGGCATGAAGCGTACCGAGATCACCTGCGCCCGCTGCGGAGGCCACCTCGGCCACGTCTTCCCGGACGGACCGGCTCCGACCGGCCAGCGCTACTGCGTGAACTCGCTGTCGATCGACTTCACGCCGGACGCCGACTGACATGCAGTCAGGCGGTCTTCGAGCAGTTCGAAGAGCCTGACGAGCGCCCGGTGCTCCTCGGCGTGACCTGCCGGGGAGAGCACACGGTCGACGTCGACGAGCACCTGGCAGGCGGCAAAGACCTCGCCCTTGGTGAGCTCGATGGTCGGACAGAAGTCGACCCGGGACAACGGAGGACTGGCGGCCGGGCCGGAAGGCCTCCCGGATTCGGCCCCGGGTTCGGCCCCGGGTTCGGCCCCTGATGCGGCCCCGTCGTCTTCCCGGAGGGCCGGGAGCCGGTCGGAGAAGGAAGCGCAAGATCCAGGATGACCATCACCCCCGGCGGCTTCGGTCGCCGGGGGTGATGGCTTTTCGGGAACGGCAGTGGGCACCGCGGTCCTCACCGCGACCGCCGTCCTTCCCAGGTGGGGAACCCGTCGTCGTCCGCCTCGCCCTGGTGGGGTCGCTCCACCCGGTGGACGTCGACCGTCGCATAGCGCAACGCCACGCCGACCTCGTCGGCCACCACTTCCACCTTCGACCGCTTCTCCCCTTCTTCGGTCTCCCAGCTCCGGTGCTCGAGGCGACCGGTGACCACCACCCGGACCCCTTTGACAAGGGAAAGGGCTACGTTCTCGGCGAGGTCGCGCCAGGTCACGACGTCGAAGTACGAGACGGCTTCTTCCCAGTCCTGGGTGTCGCGGTTGACCCACCGCCGGTTGGATGCGATGCCGAACGATGTGGTCGCCTGGCCGTCTCTCGTGTAGCGGATCTCGGGATCCCGGGTGAGGTTCCCGATGATGGTGGTGGTCGTGGTCATGATGCTTCCTTTCCCTCTGGCCGGTCCCCGGGGTGGGGCCCGGCCGCCACGGTGCCCGGGCCACCTTGCCCGACTCCTTGACCAACCACTGACCCACGAACGCCGGCCGTCGGCCCCCCGGAGCACGCTCCGTGCGCCGTAGGATGGTCGGATGGATCCGGATCCCTACGGCGACGATCTTTTTGACGAACCGGCAGGAAGCCCCGACACCCTGGCCCATCTCGGTCCCCTCGCCCCGCTGGCCGGCCGGTGGCGCAGTGGTCCGGCCTCCGGAGGCGACTCCCACCCGGTGGCCGACGGGGCCGAGCCGGCGACCTACGGCGAGACCGTTGACCTCCGGCCCATCGACCGGCAGACCAACGGCCCCCAGCTCTTCTATGGCCTGCGGTACCACGTCCGGGTGGTGGAGACCGGGGGCGTCGAAACCTTCCACGACCAGGTCGGCTACTGGCTGTGGGAGCCGGCGCAACATCGCATCCTGCTCTCCCTTGCCATCCCCCGGGGCCAGGTCGCCCTCTGTGGTGGACAGGCCCGCCCTGATGCCAGGGAGTTCACGGTCCGGGCCACCGCCGGTGACCCCCACTTCGGCATCCTGTCCAATCCGTTCCTCGATGCCGGATTCCACACCGTCAGCTTCGAGATGACCGTCATGATTCACGACGACAACACCTGGTCCTACCGACAGGACGCGCTGCTCCAGGTGGCTGACCGGGCCGAGCCGTTCCACCACAGGGATGCCAACACGTTGCAGCGGATCGGGCCTCCGGTGGCCAATCCGCTGGCCGAGGACCGTGACTGCCGGTCGACGGTCGACAGATAACGCGCACCGCCGGAGACCCCACCAGATGAACGAGACAGGACACGAACCGATGGAAGAAGAAGTCCGGGCAGGATCCGGGCCCCTCGAGGGCATCCGGATCATCGACCTGTCGTCGGTGGTGATGGGTCCACTCGCCACCCAGATCTTCGGCGACCTCGGGGCGGACGTCATCACCGTGGAGGATCCCGGCGGGACCCTGGCCCGGGTGATGACCGCCGGGCCGGTACCCGGACTGTCCGGCCTGGCGCTCAACCTCCTGCGCAACAAGCGCAACGTGGTGCTCGACCTGAAAAGCGGAGACGACCGGGGTCACCTGCTCGATCTTGTCGCCACCGCCGACGCCTTCGTCACCAACCTGCGACCGGGAACCCTCGCCCGCCTCGGCCTCACCTACGACGTGCTCCGCGAGGTCCGGCCCGACCTCGTCTACTGCCAGGCCCAGGGCTACCCCTCGGACTCCGATCGGGCCGATGCCCCCGCCTACGACGACGTGATCCAGGCGGAGAGCGGGCTGCCGGATGCCTTCCGCCTCGCCGGCGCCCGACCCCAGTTGGCCCCAAGCCTGATCGCCGACAAGGTCTGTGGCCTCACCATCGCCTACGGGGTCATGGCCGCCCTGCTCCAGCGGGAGCGGACCGGAGTCGGCCAGCGGATCGAGGTGCCGATGGTCGACGTCATGACGGCGTTCACCCTCTGCGAGCACGGAGGGGCCGCCATCCCGCAGCCTCCGCTCGGATCCGCCGGCTACGGCCGCATCCTGAGTCCCTCCCGGGGACCCCAGCAAACCGCCGACGGCTGGATCAACATCCTCCCCTACACCCGGGAGAACTTCGAAGTGATCTTCCGGGCCGGAGGCCGGGACGACCTCGCCGCCGACGAGCGCATTGCTTCCGCCCGGTCCCGTATCACCCATGCCGAGGACCTCTACCGGGAAGTCGCCGAACTGACCGGTCGCTACACCACCGACGAGTGGCTCCGGATCTGTGCGGACGCCGGGGTCCCGGTGGCTCCGGTGCCCTCCCTGGCCGAACTCGTCGAGGCCCTGCCCGAAGACGAACACCCGCTGGCCGGTCGCTACAAGGTCATTCCCCAGCCGGTCCGGTTCTCCGAAGCCACCGGACCGGTCGTCCGCCGACCGGCCGCCACCTCGGGCCAGCACACCGACGAGGTGCTCGCCGAACTGGCCGCCCGCCGGGAAGGCGGATCCTGACCGGTCAGGATTGCGCTCCGGCGACCCGGCCCCCATCCAGCCCGGGACAACCCCCCTCAGATCAGGTCGCCGGCCAACTCGGATCGGCTCTCATCGGACAGTTCCGCACCCTCGTGACCCGGTGGATAGGACCGATGGTTCACCTTCAGGCGAACCGGTCCGGCTTCGAAGGCCGCGGCGGCGGAAGCGGACATGGGAAAGCGGACGTAGTGGACGGCCGAGGTCACCTCGGGCCGGGTCAGCCGGGCATCGTGGTCCGCTTCGGGCACCGAGGCCACCACGATGGCCGATGCCGATGGTCCGATGTGCAGTTCGCACGACCGCTCGACGCCAACCAGGGCCGGCAGCCAGGTCCGAAGCTCTTCGGCCGTCGTCAGTTCGAGAAAGAGCGTGGCCGAGAGCTCACCCGGTCCCGGGAGCAGCCGGTTGTAGACGTCGAGTTCGTGCTGGATCGCTTCGTCGGTCGTCATCTTTTCGGCCCGGGCCATCTCCTGGATCTGGAACCGCATGGTCAGCCGGTTTTCGAAGGTCAGCGTCACGATCGGACCAACCGAGACCCGGCGGAGCTTCTTGACGGCGATGACGTGGCGACGGAAGGCGTCCCGTTCCCGCTCGTAGGCACGACTGTCGGCGATGTCGGACAGGGTGAGTGGCCCCGAAGGGTCGGCCCGACGTTCCGGTTGGTTGTTCATCCTGCGCCCTCCTCTTGTATGCCATAGGCCCGGGCCACCAGTTGGATCGGGTGCACCGGGATGAGACCGGTCTCTTCCCCGATGGCTCCGTTGGCCAGATGGCAGTCGCCACAGACCACGCCGTGTCCGGCCGCTTCGATCTCCCGCTTGAGTGGCTGGGCCACCTTGACGGCGAGGTCGTAGTTCTCCCGGCGGTATCCCCAGGTGCCATCGATCCCCGAGCAACGGTTCACGAGGGTCACCTTGACCCCAGCCACCTTCAACAGGTCACGACTCTTCAGGCCGACCTGTTGGGCCTGCAGGTGGCACGACACGTGATACGTCACTTCGTCGGGGACCGTGCCATCGGCCCGCCCCGGGAAGTCGGTGTCGAGTTCGTGCTCCTCCGACTTGTGGATTTTCATCAGGTACTCGGCCGGATCGACGGTGTGTTCCGCCACCTGACGGGCCGCCTCGGCCAGCGGGGTGTCCTGGAGGTAGAGCGGGTAGTCCTTGCGGAGGACGTAGGCGCAGGTCGGCTGGGCCACCACGACCTCCTTGCCGGCGGCCACCTCGGCGGCCAGGGCGGTCACGTTCCTCCGGGCCGCCCTGGTGAACTCCTTGACGTTGCCCTGATGGAGCCAGGGGGCACCACAACACGCGGTGCCCGGCGGAAGCGAACACTCGATGCCGTTCTTCTCAAGCACCTTGGTCAGGTCCTGTCCGATGGCCGGTTCCATGTACTCGATGAAACACGTCGGGAAGATCGACGCCGAACCCTGGGTGGCCGGGGTCTCTCCAGAGACGGCGTAGGAACGGGGACCCTTGGCGGCCCGGGTGACGGTCCGCTTTTGAAACCAGACCGAGAACCGCTGACGGGCATAGGGCGGGAGCATGCGTTGGGCGGCCAGACCGGAGGTCTTCTCCATGACCCGCCGGGCAATCGACCCGGGCCGGCCGGTCAGGGCGTTCACCACCGGGGCGGCCCTCGTGGCCACCTGGCCCACCAGGTCGGTCCGGCCCAGGGCCTGGTCGGTGATGCGTTGCTTCCTCGAAACCCCCTGGTCGCGGCGCACGGCATGGGCCCGCATCATCAGTCGGGGAAAGTCGAGTTCCCACTCGTGAGGGGGGATATAGGGGCACTTCAGGTAGCAGAGTTTGCACTGGTAGCACTCGTCAACCACCTGGTCCTGCTCGGCATTGGTCATCGCCCCGACGTCCCCGTCGCGGGCGTCGATGAAGTCGAACAGCGTGGGGAACGACGGGCAGAGGTTGAAGCACAGACGACAGCCGTGGCACAGGTCGTAGACCCGGCCCAGTTCTTGCCTCAGGTCCGCCTCGTCGAAGTACCTGGGGTGGCCAGGGTCATAGGTGGTGCTCATCGGGCTATGCGCCTCCAGACGACATCGGCACGATCAGAGGTTCCGGATCGCACAGGGAACCGACGGGATGCCGGCCGGATCAGGCGACCGAGGAAAGGCCTTCGTTGAAACGTCCGGCGTGGCTCTTCTCGGCCCGGGCCAGGGTCTCGAACCATTCGGCGATCTCGTCGAATCCCTCTTCCCGGGCGATCTTGGCGAATCCGGGATACATCTCGGAGTACTCGTAGGTCTCGCCCTCGATGGCGGACCTCAGGTTGTCCTCGGTGGCACCCACCGGGACACCGGTCACCGGATCGCCGACCTCACGGAGGAAGTCGAAGTGGCCAAAGGCGTGGCCGGTCTCTCCCTCGGCCACCGAGCGGAACAGGGCTGCCACGTCCGGATAGCCCTCGACGTCGGCCTTCTGGGCAAAGTAGAGGTAGCGGCGGTTGGCCTGGCTCTCGCCGGCAAACGCCTCTTTCAGGTTCTCCTCGGTCTTGCTGTTCTTCAATCCGGGCATCTGCTTCCCTTCCGGCTCGGCCTGTGTCACCAATGCAATCTCCACGGTAGTGGCTCCCGGGTCATCGGGACCCGACAGGCAGAACGGTTCCCCGCACACAACTTGGGCCCGTGCCACCTTCGGGCGGACAGCGGGCCCGTCTGTGGCAGGCTTGAAGGATGGAAGGAAACGTCGGTCGGGACCCACGCAACAACCCAACAACGGACTCCGGCCGGGGCGGTGGCACATCGGAGTCGGACCGCTTTGACCGCACCGCCAGCCTCTCCCGTCTGGCCTCGCAGACCTTCGACGTGGTGGTCATCGGCGGTGGCATCACCGGAGCGGGCGTCGCCCTTGACGCCGCCAGTCGTGGACTCCGCACGGCGCTGGTCGAGAAGGACGACTTTGCGTCGGGGACGTCGTCCAAGTCCTCCAAACTCATCCATGGCGGGCTGCGCTACCTGAGCCAACGGGAGTACCGCCTGGTGTACGAGAACCTGGCCGAACGCCAGCGACTGTTGGAGAACGCCCCCCATCTGGTGACCCCCCTTCCCTTCCTGATCCCCCTGTTCGGCAAGGACGGTGTGGTCAACCGCAGCGTGGCCCGGGTCTACCTGACCGCCCTCTGGCTCTACGACCTGACCGGGGGCATCCGGATCGGCAAGCGACACGAGAAGGTCACCACCGCCGAAGCGCTGTCCCATCTGCCCACCCTGAACGCCGAGCGACTGGTGGCCGGATTCCTCTACTGGGATGCCCGGAGCGACGATGCCCGCCTCACGCTTTCGGTGCTGCGCACCGCCGTCCTCGAGCACGATGCGGTGGCGGCGAACCACACGGCCGCCACCGGGATCTCCACCGGACCCGACGGGAAGATCAGCGGGGTCACCGTCGTGCCCGAGGGTGGTGAGCCCTTCGAGATCCGCACCTCCGCCGTCGTGAACGCCAGTGGCGTCTGGACCGACGAGGTCAGAACCCTCGACGAAGGCAAGGACCCGCACTCGATCCGTCCGGCCAAGGGCATCCACATCACGGTGCCCCAGAGTGCGTTCCCTTGCGACATTGCAGCAGTCATCCCGGTCCGACAGGACAAGCGATCGATCTTCGTCGTCTCCTGGGGTGACCAGGTCTACCTCGGCACCACCGACACCTCCTACGACGGCCCACTCGACGATCCGGCCTGCCTGCCCGAAGACGTCGACTACATCCTCGATGCCGCCAACGCCATCTCCACGAAGAAGATCTCCCGGTCCGACATCACCGGTATCTGGACCGGACTCCGGCCCCTTCTGGCGCCGTCGGCCGGCAAGTCGGCCCCGAGTGAACGAACGGCCGACCTCTCGCGCCGCCACAGCGTCAAGGTCTCGCCCAACGGCATGGTGACCATCACCGGGGGCAAGCTCACCACCTACCGGAAGATGGCCGAAGACACGGTGGATGTGGTGGTCAAGGCCCTCGGAGGCAAGGGGCGATCCTGCTCGACCAAACGGTTGCGCCTCCGTGGCGCCGGCTCCGAATCCCGGGTGAAGGCCGAGATCGTGCGGAACGTCGAACACCCCGGCCGCCAGGAACACCTGGCCGGACGCTACGGAAGCGAGGCGGCCGAGGTGGTGGCCCTCGCCGAAACGCACGCCGACCCCTCACTGCTCACACCCGTCGTCGACGGCCTGCCCTATCTCGGTGTCGAAGTGGTCTGGGCCGCGGAAAGGGAGATGGCCACCTCGATCGCCGACGTCCTGGACCGTCGGACCCAGGCGTCGTTCCGGGACGCCCGGGCGGCCATGCGGGCCGCGCCCCGGGTGGCCGAGCTCATCGGGCCCGCCCTCGGCTGGGACCGGGACCGCCAGACCCGAGAGGCCGAGGCGTACGCCAACCACCTTCGCCAGACCCTGGTGGTGGCAGGACTGGAGCCGGAGCGGCCGACGGCCGACCCCGGGGGCAGCCCGGCGGGCAGCCCGGCAGGCAAGGAGTCCCCATGAACCGACCGGAGCCGGTCACCCCGCTCGCCACACCCGCAACCGAGCTCTCCGACCGGCTGACCGGTGGGAAGGTCGGCGTCGACGAGGTGACCCTCGACCGGCTGCGGACCACGGGAGCCGCCGTCAGCACGGATCCGGACGACCGGGCGGCGGCCGGGCGGGACTGGTGGCCCCTGTCCATCCTCTGGGTGGAGCATGGCCAGGTGGCCTCGCGGCCGGCCGTCGTGGTCACTCCCCGATCCACCGACGAGGTCTCGGCGGTGATGGCGATCTGCCACGAGGCCGGCATTCCGGTCACCCCGTTCGGAGGTCGCAGTGGGGTGTGCGGAGCATCCGTTCCCCTCTATGGCGGAGTGGCCCTCGACCTCACCGGCCTCGACGGGCTGGTGGAACTTGACGAGGAATCACTGATCGCCACCTTCAAGGCCGGCACCTACGGCCCCGACGTCGAGGCCATCCTCGGCGCTTCGGGACTGACGCTTGGCCACTGGCCCCAGTCGATGGCACTGTCCACCGTGGGCGGCTGGCTGGCCTGCCGGGGGGCGGGCCAGTATTCGAACCGCTACGGAAAGATCGAGGACATGGTGATCGGCCTCGAGGCCGTGCTGGCCGACGGCACCGTGGTCACGACCGGAGGCGCCGGACCCCGTTCGGCCACCGGCAGTGACCTCACCCAACTGTTGGTGGGCAGTGAAGGCACACTCGCCGTGATCACCGAAGCGACCTTCCGGGTCCACCCCCGACCGGCGGGTGACCAGCGACGGGCGTTCGGCTTTGCGTCGTTTGCCGATGGACTCGAGGCGTGTCGCCGGATCCTCCGTCGGGGTGCCACACCCGCCGTGCTCCGCCTCTACGACACCACCGAGAGTGTGCGCTCCTTCGGCGTCGACACCAACGTGTTGATCGTCCTCGACGAAGCCGACCCGGTCCTGCTCGCCGCCACCATGGTCGTGGTCGACGAGGAGTGCGGGGGTTCCGACCCACTCGACGTCGCCCTCGTCGAACGGTGGCTCGGACATCGCAACGACGTATCGTCGCTCGGGCCTCTCTGGCAGGGCGGCGTGGTGGTGGACACGGTGGAGATCTCGGCCCGGTGGTCGGCCCTGCCCGGCCTCTACGACGCGGTCTGCTCCGCCCTCCTCGCCCAGGAGGGCACGTTGGTCGCCTCGTCCCACCAGTCCCACGCCTACACCGACGGGGCGTGCCTCTACTTCACTTTTGCCGGCCGCCACCCGGGCATGGAGCGCGACCAGCCTCCTCCCGACGATCTGGTGGAGTGGAACGAGCAGTACTACCGCGCCGCCTGGGACGCCGTCACCGAGGCCACGCAGGCCGCCGGTGGGGCCATCAGCCACCATCACGGCATCGGTCTCAACCGGGCCCGCTTCCTTCCCGGCGCCATGGGTCCCGCCTTCGCCATACTGGAGGCCGTGAAGCACGCGCTCGATCCAAAGGACCTGCTCAATCCGGGCAAACTCGGCTTGCCCACCGACCGGGGTGGGGTGAACTGGCCGTGAGCATCCTCGTCATCGACGTCGGCACGTCGGGCGTCCGCTCGGGCATTGTCCGCAGCGACACCTCCATCGATTCGGTTCACCACGTGCCGGTCCTGCCCGACACCCCCTTTCCCGGTCTTGTCGAGTTCGACGGCCGGACCATGGCCGACGCCGTCCTCGAGGTGGCGGGCCAGGCCCTGGCCGAAGGCGGACCGGTCCGCGGGGTGGGCATCGCCAACCAACGGGCGTCCACCCTGGTGTGGGAGCGCAGCACCGGGTCCCCGGTCGCCCCGGGGATCGGCTGGCAGGATCTCCGAACGGTCGGCACGTGCCTTGAACTCCAGGCCCAGGGCTTGCGCCTCGCCCCGAACGCCTCGGCCACCAAGCTGTCCGCCATTCTCGATGCCGTCGACCCTGACCGGCGTCGGGCGCAAGCGGGCGAGTTGTGCTTCGGCACCATCGACACCTGGGTCACCTGGGTGCTCACCGGAGGCAACGTGCACGTCACCGACGCCTCGAACGCCGGGGTCACCGGACTGCTGTCGGGAGATGGCGCCGGCTGGAGCGCGACCGCACTGGCCGCCCTCTCCATCCCCGAGGTGATGATGCCTGCCATCGTCGACTCGGTCGGCGAGGTGGGAACGGCCATCGCCCTCGAGGAGTCGCCGCTCATCACGGGCATCGTCGGAGACCAGCAGGCCTCCCTGCTCGGACAAGGCTGCACCCGGCCGGGTCTCGCCAAGGCGACGTTCGGCACCGGAGGCATGCTGGACCAGTGCGTCGGCCCCGTCCGGCCGCCCCACGCCGTCCGGGGTCCCGGCGGCACCATTCCGATCGTGGCCTGGCGCCAGGACGGTCACCTCACCTGGGGAGTCGAGGCCATCATGCTCTCGGCCGGTACGTGCGTGGAGTGGCTCCGGGACGACCTCGGCCTGATCGACTCGGCCGAGGCTTCGGCCACCGTGGCCAGCGGGTGCGACGACACCGGTGACGTATGGTTCGTCCCGGCCCTGCTCGGACTCGGTTCGCCGGTGTGGGACTTCGGGGCCCGGGGCACCATCCTCGGACTCACCCGGGGCAGCGGCCGGGCCGAGGTCGTCCGGGCCGTGCTGGAAGGCGTGGCCCACCGGGGAGCCGACCTCGTCGAGGCGGCGGAACTTGACTCCGGACTCGACATCGGCGCCCTCCGGGTCGACGGAGGCATGTCGGCCAACGGGGTCTTCATCCAGGCTCTCGCCGATGCCACCGGGCGCCGCGTCGAGGTCTCACCGGTACTCGAGGCCACCACGCTCGGCGCCGGACTTCTGGCCGGCCTGGCGCTCGGCACCTGGGCCGACACCGAAGACATCGCAGCCACCTGGAATCCGAAGGAAGTGGTGGACCCCGCCATCTCCGAGGCCGTCCGGTCCGACCGGCGGGCCCGCTGGCTCGAAGCCCGGTCCCGGGCCGAAGCCACCCTGCCCGAACTCTCCGGCATCGAGTTCTGACATCCGGCCTCCACGGTGACCGGTTCGACCGGTGATCCCCACAGCCCCTTGTCCTTCCTGACCGGGGGACCATAGGGTGGAAGACAGGTGATCGGCGGCCACAGCGGCCTTTACGTGGGCCTTCACGTGGGCCTTTGCGTGCGAATCGCCGCCACCGACGGCAAGGAAACCGGACCTCATGGGCACCATCAGAGCGCACAACAACAGTCGGCTTCCGGCCCGCCAGCACGAGGCATGACGGGGAGACGATGACCGAAGAGATCGCCTCGTTCCCGGACCCGTCTCCCGGAGGTTACGAATCCTCAGGGTTGGTCCCCGGAGCTCCGGCCGGCGCCGGTGATTCGGTCGTCTTCGCCGAGACGGCCCGGGTGGCCCAGAGCCTCCGCCAGGGCCTCGCCGGCGTCGTGCTCGGTGCCGCCGATGCCATCGAGGTGGCCGTGGTCGCCGCCCTGACCGGCCAGCACCTCCTGATCGAGGACGTTCCCGGGGTCGGGAAGACCGTGCTGGCCCGGGCCCTTGCCACCGCCCTCGGCGTTCGTCTCTCCCGCGTCCAGGGTCATCCGGACCTGCTGCCGTCCGATGTGACCGGAGTCACCATCTACTCGCCCGCCACCCAGTCCTGGGAGTTCCGACCTGGGCCGGTCTTCGGGCACGTCATCCTGCTCGACGAGATGAACCGCACCCCACCGCGGACGCAGTCGGCCCTGCTGGAAGCCATGGAGGAACGTCAGGTGACCGTGGACGGCGAATCATGGGCCCTGCCCCAGCCGCACCTGGTCATCGGCACCCAGAATCCGTTGGGACAGCTCGGGACCTACCCCCTCGCCGAGAGCCAGCTGGACCGCTTCGGCCTCTCCACCTCCATCGGCTACCCCGACGCCCCGACCGAGGCGCAACTGGTCATCCACCATGGCGGGCGCACCGCCCTGGCCGAACTCGTTCCGGTCACGGACCCCCTCGGATGGGAGCGGACCATCGCCTCCACCGCCACGGTGGGCGTGTCCGCGGTGGTCGCCGAATACGCGGTGGCCCTCGTTCGCGCCTCACGGAGCCTGTCCGGTGTGCGCCTCGGGGCCAGCCCCCGGGCCGCCATCACGTTGATCTCCGCCGCCCAGGGGGCCGCCGTGCTGGCCGGCCGTCCCTACGTCACGCCGGACGACGTGCAGAAGATGGCAGCGCCGGTCCTGGCCCATCGCCTGCTCACCGATGACGGCCATTCCGACCAGGCAGTCCGTCGGTTGCTCGTCGAAACGCCACCACCGGTGGCATGACCGACGGCCCGGAGGACCCCGCCGGCCGGGGTGACCCGGCCGGTCGCCGGCTGGCTCCGGGGCAACGGAGTCGAATCCGACCGGTCCAGTGGGCCGGGCCGGTCTTCGGCAGTCTGCTCACCCTCGGCTTGTGGGAGTTGGTGGCCCACTCAAGCGGTTCGGGCTGGGTGCAGGCCATCGGAGCTGCCCTGGCCGGCGTGCTCCTGGTCGGACTGGTCGGACCGGCATTGCAACTCCGGCGGATCACGGTGGCGGTCCGCCAGGTGCCCGGCGACGCCGAGGTTGGACAGAGCGCCGAACTCGTCCTCGAAAGCAACGCTCCGGTCCGGCTCCGCCCCCTCGATCCGCCCGGGCCGGCCACCACCTCGGCCGGACCCACCCGGGGGGCAAGGACCACCGTGGTGGACGTCCAACCCCGCCATCGAGGGGTGCATCCGTCGGTAACCATCGAGGTGGCGACCGGGGCTCCGTTCGGACTGCTCTGGTGGGCCCGTCGGGTCGCCCTACCCCTGGACCATCCCCTGCTGGTGGCCCCCCGGCCGGTGGCCGGGGAAGATCCGGAACCTGGCGGCGAGGCCCGTCCGGGCGACGTGCCCCGGATGATGGTTGCTCCGACCGGCGAACCCCGCTCGCTTCGACCGTATGGACCCGGTGACTCCCGCCATCTGGTGCACTGGCCCACCAGCGCCCACGTCGGCGAGTTGATGGTCCGGGAGTGGGAGCAGACCCGGGACGACCAGGTGGTGATCGCCCTCGACCTGTCCGACGACCCCGAACGGGCCGAGCGTCAGGCGGGAGTCGCCTTCGGCGCCATTCTCGGTCATCTGGAGGCCGGCCGGAAGGTCACGCTCCGCACCAGTGAACCGAACGGTCCGGTGACCAACGTGGTTCACGGCCGGCGCGACGCCGGCCGACGTCTGGCCCGGGCCGTGCCGGGCTCCGCTTCGGGGGCCGGTCCCCGATGAAGCTCGGCCAGTGGATCGCCCAGGCCAACCAGCCCGGTCCTCCGGAACACTCCGTCTCGTTCCGGCTGGCCGCCGCCCTGAGTGTGGTCGTGGCGGCCACCGCGGCGTGGAGCCAGGGCGAACTCGGCCCCACCGTGCTCGCCGTGACGATCGTGCTCACCGTGACGGGCAATCTCTGGTCCTGGCGACGCCGGGCCCGGCCGTGGGTCGGGGTGAAGGTCATTCTGGCCCTGGCCGCCGTGGCTGGCTTCACCTGGTTCATCTCGACGGCCCTCCACTCGGCCAACGCCGGCAACATCACCACCATCGAGGGACCGCTGGCCGTCCTGTTCGCCTGGATCCTCTCCACCCACTCCTTTGACGTACCCGCCCGCCGTGACATCGCCTACTCCCTGGCCGGCTCGGCGGCCCTGATGGCAGTGGCGGCCGCCCAGTCCATCTCCCTCACGCTCGGTCTCTACGTACTGGCCTGGTCGGCGTGCGGACTCTGGGGCCTTCGGGCCATGTGGCGGTCCATGTCGGGCCTCACCGGTTCGGCGTGGCGGTCGAACCTTCTGGCCACCGTGGTCTCGGTCCTGGTCGCCCTGGTCGTCCTGGTCCTCCTGCCGGCGCCACGGGTGTCGACCGATCTCAGCTTTCCTTCGACGGCGCAGAACTCGAACCCGGTCACCCAGCCGGCCGGACTGAGCGACGGGGCCTCGGGGCTGCCCGCCCACGCCGCCCCGGCGCAGGGCCACAACGGGATCGGCGGATTTCTCGGGTTTGCCTCGGCGCTTGACACCGGCACCCGAACGGAACTCGGGAACGAGTTGATCATGCGGGTCCGGGCCGACCGTCCCAACTACTGGGTTGGCGAGACCTTTGACCACTGGAACGGCCAGACCTGGTCCCAGTCGTTCAGCCGGACCGGTGGGGAGGGAACCGCCGTGCTCCGCACCGGCTCCCCCTACCAGATCCCCCTGTCCCGGGACCAGGTCGCTCCCGCCAGTTCGGCCACCAGTGACATCCAGACCTACTACCTGGCCCGGTCCGGACCCAATCTCGTCTTCCACGCCGACAACGCCCAGGAGGTCTACATCGACTCCCGGGCCCTCTTCCTCACCGGCGGCGACACCATCACCTCGGCCGAGTCGATGGGGTCGGGCACCATCTACACCGTCGTCTCGGCTGACTCGAACGCCACTCCCGACGAACTGACCGGTGCCTTCCTGCCCGAACTCCCGGCCTCGGCCCAGGCCCTGCCTGTGCTCGGGTTGGCCAACCTCAACCGCTATCTCGCCCTGCCCCACGCCTACCCAAGGGTCACTGCGCTCGCCGAACGGATCACCGGGGGCAGCGCCACCCACCAGATCAACCCCTACCAGGCGGTGAGCCGCATCAACGGATGGATGGCCACCCACGTCCACTACTCCACCGACATTCCGCCACTCCCTCCTGGCCAGGATGCCGTGGACTCGTTCCTCTTTGGAACGCGCACCGGCTACTGCGAGCAGATCTCGACCGCCACGGTGGTCATGCTGCGGTCGCTCGGGATTCCTGCCCGGGAGACCGTCGGCTACGTTCCGGGTTCGTTCAACCCCATCACCGACCTCTACGACGTGCAGGCGAAGGACGCCCACGCCTGGGTCCAGGTCTGGTTTCCCGACTACGGCTGGCAGAACTTCGATCCGACCGCCGACGTGCCGGCCGCCAACCCGGCGCCCGGCAAGGTACTCCTCGGTGACCTCGGCCACGCCCTCGGTCGCCTGCCCTGGATCCCCGTCGGACTCATTGTCCTTGCGGCCCTCGGCACCATCATCGCCATCCGACGGCGCCGGCGACGTCCGGTGCCCTGGACGGAACGGATCGCGGTCGACCTCGGAGAGGGAGGAGCCCGCCGGGGCCTACCCCGCCGTCCGGGCGAGACCCTCACCCACTATGGAGACCGCCTCGCCTCCCACCTTCCCGAAGACGCCGGGGAGTTGACCCGGACCGTGGCGGCAACCCAGGCCGCCCTCTACGGCGGAGAAGAGCCGTCGGCCTTCGCGCTCGAAACGGCGCTCGGCTTCGCCCGTCGGTTCCGCCACGGTGGCGCACGCCGCGAGGCCCGCCGGGCGGCTGTCACCGGGACCTACCGGTCGGTCGGCGGAGGGGGAATACCAACCACGTCCTCCAGACAGGAGGAACGTTCAACCGCCCTACCCGGTGAGATGCAGGAGGCCGGTGAGGTTCAGCAGGCCGGTGAGGTGCAGGAGCACACGCCCGCCGGACGCTGACGGATGCATCCCGACCTGGAAGTGGAAGCAGATTCCGGGGAGGTCGACCCGGAGGATGGTGTCAGCTGCGGGAGAGCTCCAAGGCTTCGTCGAACGACGCACCGGCGGCCAGCAGGGGCCGGTAGGCCATCAGCTGGCGGGGCCGGCTGAACGTCAACACGGCCCGCAGCCGGTCACCCCGGCGATAAAGGGCGACCATCGGGCCGCCGTCCGGCGCCCCGTCTACGACCACGACCTCGTCGTCCGGCCCGGGTCGGCCGATCGCCTGGATCTTCGTTTGGTACTGGTCCGACCAGAAGAACGGAACCGGTCCATACGGCGTGGCTCCGGCCGAGCCGGCCACCAGGTTCTTGCCGGCCACCGCCCCACCTTCGGCGGCATTGGTCCAGTGCTCGATCCGCATCACTTCCTTCAGGCCGGGGTGGAACCAGCGGGCGATGTCGCCGGCCGCCACGACACCCTCGGCGGCGAAGAGGTTCTCGTCACAGACCACGCCGTCCTCCAGGGTGAGACCCGAACCCTCGATCCAGCCGGTCGAGGGAACCACTCCAATGCCCACCACCACCACGTCGGCCGCCAGCATGGAGCCGTCCTCCAGGTGGACGGCCACCGGGGTAGCCGGATCGGGATAGGAGTCGAGACGGTCAACCCCGACGCCGGCCCGGACGGCCACGCCCTGGTCCAGGTGCAACCGGGTGCAGGCCCGGCCCATCTCTGCGCCGAGGATCCGCTCGAGTGGGGTCGCCAGAGCTTCGACGATGGTCACCTTCGCCCCGAGTCCGTGGCAGGTGGCCGCCACTTCCCCACCGATGAACCCTCCACCGATGACAACCACCCGGGCGCCCTCGCCGACCTCGGCGAGATCGGCCTTCAGACCAAGGCAGTCATCGAGGGTCCGCAGGGTCCAGACCCGGGGAATGGACCCGGTCCCCGGCAACGTCCGCGCCGCCGCTCCGGTGGCGATCACCAGTCCGTCGAAGTCCACCCGGTCACCGTGGGCGAGGTGCACCTGACGGCCGGCCAGATCGAGGGCCGAGGCCCGCTGCCCGAGCCGGAACTCGATGCCGAGTGCGTCCATGGCGTCCGGGGTGTGGTGGTGGATCCGCTCCACGTCCCACTTGCCCGAGAGCAGTTGCTTGGACAACGGTGGCCGGTCATAGGGGGCATGGGACTCGTCGCCGATGACGATGACCGGTCCCTGGTGGTGCTCGTGGCGCAACTCCTCGGCGGCCCGCAGGCCGGCCAGGGACGCTCCGACCACCACGACGGTGGCATCAGGGGCCAAAGGATCACTCATGGCGCCATCGTAGGGGCCAGAGGTCGCCCCGGCATACGGCCGACATCCGACCCGGGTGCGTTTCCGGGTTCACCCGGAGGTCAGGCCGGGCCCTGGTCCAGGCCGGCGCTCCACCGCTCTTCCACGTGACCCCACCGCCAATAGGCGAGGGCACCGGCCCAGGTCACGATGAACAGTCCCACGATGATGAAGCCGGCGAGGTTGATGTTGAAGTTGGCCATGAAGTCCCAGAACGGGCCCGACCAGTTGAGCTGGCCGGCCAGCAGGCCCAGCACCTCGATGGAGCCGATGAAGAAGCAGATCGCCACCGACAGGCCGGTGATGGTGAGGTTGTAGTAGATCTTGCGCACCGGGTTGAAAAAGGCCCATCCGTAGGCGACGTTCATGAAGATTCCGTCCAGAGTGTCCATCAGGGTCATGCCGGCCGTGAACAGGATGGGCAGGCACATGATGGCGTACCAGGGCAGGTGCTGGGTCGAGAGCAGGGCCGTCGTGGCCAGCAGGGCCACCTCGGTGGCGGTGTCGAAGCCCAGTCCGAAGACCACGCCGACCGGGTAGAGCTGCCACTCCTTCGTGATGGAGCGCATCCACTTCGAGAAGAACCGGTTCATCAGGCCGCGGTTGGCCAGGTGCTCTTCCAGGGCCGCCTCGTCGTAGACGCCCTGGCGCATCGACCGGAACACCCGCAGGATGGCGAAGAGGATGACCAGGTTCAGTGCGGCGATGAGGAACAGGAAGCCGGCCGAGACCAGGGTCCCGAAGATCCCGCCGAACTGCTCGAGGCCCGAATGCCGGTTGGAGACCGCCCCGTAGACCGCCTTCTCGGCGATGACGATGCCGATCCCGATGGCCACCACGATGGTGGAGTGGCCGAGCGAGAAGTAGAACCCGCAACTGAGGGGCTTGGTTTCATCCGGGCGGCCCTGCCGCTCGTGCATCAGTTTCCGGGTGGTGTTGTCGATGGCCGAAATGTGGTCGGCATCGAAGGCGTGGCGAAGTCCGAGTGTGTAGGCGAGCACGCTCACCCCGATGCCAAGGCCCTTGTAGTGCCCGGGGACCACGAAGCCGATGAAGAGGCCGAATCCGATGATGTTGAGCGAGATGACCGCAGTCAGCATCCACTGGACCCGGCGCCACTCGGCCCGGGTCAGGGACTTACGCAACCATTCAATACGACCGACCGCCAACGGCGCCGCCTCCAGGGTGGCGGTCACGGAATGACCCGGGTCGGGATCGACATGGGGTCATCCTACCCAGTTGCAACTTCTTCGCAACTACGAGAGCAGCGCAGAAACCGGAGCCGTCGGTGGACGGCTGTTCGGCCGTCCACGACCGGATCCCCGCCGGCCGGACCCGGTCAGGTCCGGGCCACCGGTTCGGGTCACCCGTCCGGGCAACCGTTCCGGGTCACTGTGCCGGGTGGCCGCCCACCGGCACCGTCTAATGTTCGGGCATGTCGAGGACACCGCTCCACGCCGAGGTGATCACGACCGCCCCGGCCAGCGCGGAAGAGGCCGTTGCGCTGCTGCGCCAACGGGGCAGCCGGGCCACTCCGTCCCGGCGCTTCCTCCTGGAGGCCCTGTACGCCACGGACCAGCACCTCACGGCGGACGAACTGGCCGCCGGCGTGCACGAGCGCTCCCCCGAGGTCCACCTTTCGACGATCTACCGCAATCTGGACGAACTCCAGCGCCTCGGTCTCGTGACCCACACCCACTTGGGGCATGGCCCCGTCACCTACCAACTGGCCAGCCACGCCCACGCCCACCTGATCTGCAACACCTGCGGACACCGGGTCGAAGCCCCGGACGGACTGTTCGTCGAACTCGAGGCCCGAGCCCTCACCGACCACGGATTCCGGGTCGATCCCCACCACCTGGCCGTCTTTGGCACCTGCGCCGACTGTCAGTCGGGCTGAGGTCACCAACCATCGGGTTCTCCTCGACCCGAATCGCCTGAAACCCCGGGTCAGGCCCCGAACATGGTCATCCACTGTTCGGGGGTCTTCAGACGGAAGACGTAGTTGGTGGCCCGGGTGTGGCCCATGGTGGCCGACGGTTCGGGGGCATAGAGGTGCCCGGGGAACAGGACGGTCTCGTCGGGAACCCGGGCCAGCCGGGTCATCAGGGATTCGTGCATCTGCATCGGGTCACTGCCCGGGAGGTCGGTCCGACCGCACCCCTCGAGGAAGAGGGTGTCTCCCGCCACCAACCGGCCTTCCACCAGAAAGCACTGGCTGCCGGGAGTGTGGCCCGGGGTGTGCAGCAAGGTGACCGGAATCTCCCCGACCGTGACCACGTCTCCGCCCTGGTGCGCCACAAGATCGCCGGGACCGACCCCGGTGACCCGTTCGACCCACTCGACCTCGTCGGCCTGGACATGCACCGGCACCTGGGTTCGCTCGAGCAGGCGGGTGATCCCTTCGATCTGCCACCCGGCCATCTCGCCGCCGACATGATCCGGGTGGTAGTGGGTGGCGAGCGCTCCCACGAGTCGCATCCCGTCCGTCTCCACCAGGTCGCACAGGTCGTCGACGCCGTAGGCCGGGTCCACCACCACGGCTTCGCCACTCTGACGGTCACCGATCAGGTAGACAAAGTTGACCATCTGCCGGGCCACCGGGTCGTCGACGGCAAAGTCCCGGCCCGCCAGCAACTGGCGGAAATACAGTCGATCGTCTGCGTCGTTTCGTTCCGTCACACCCATGGCCCCACCTTAGATTCCAGGACCCCGAAGGCGGGACGACACCTCGGCCAAGACCGGTGCGTTTCCTCTACGCTCAAGGCGCCCGGGCGAGGCCACTGGCCCGCTCGAAATCCGTCGGGCCCGGCAGAAACGAGAACACCGTGACGAGCAGTTCCCATGATGACACCGCCATCACGTCGGCCGCCGGACTGATCCGGCACTGGGCGTCGGCCACGCCGGATGCGCCCATGCTCACCCACGGCGGGATTACCCGCACCTGGGCCGAGACCTACGACCGGGCCCGGCGGGTCGCCCGTTCACTGGCCGAGGCCGGCGTGGAACCCGGCTCCCGGGTCGCCTTTCTGGACCGCAACAGCATCGAGTACTTCGAGGTCTTCTTCGGCTGCGCCCTGCTCGGAGCGGTGAGCGTGGCGCTCAACTGGCGCCTGGCCCCCGCCGAGATGGCCGCCATCATCGAGGATGCCGGGGCCGAGGTGCTGATCTGGAGCAGCGACTACGACGACGCCGCGGCCATCATCCGTTCGACGGTCGACTGCGTCTCCACCTGGGTCCCGATCACCGGCTACGACGCGTGGCTCCAGCCCGACCGGGCAGAAGCGGACGACCCCGGGTTCGACGCCGGAGACGACGATGTGGTCACCCAGCTCTACACGTCGGGCACGACGGGACTTCCCAAGGGCGTCATGATCTCCGGGAAGAACATCGAGACCATCCTCTCCGAGGCGGTCCGGGTCTTCACCATCACGGCCGACACCGTTTCGATGGTGGCCATGCCGCTCTTCCACATCGGCGGCACCGGATGGGCCATCTCGGGCATGTCCCAGGGCGGCCACTCCATCATCCTGCGTGACGTCGACCCGGCCGAGATCCTCCGGCTGATCAGCACCTACCGGATCACCGAGACCTTCATCGTGCCGGCCGTCCTGATGTTCCTGCTGGCCACCGAGGAGTTGGCCACCACGGACGTCTCCTCGCTCCGCACCATCTTCTACGGCGCCTCGCCGATCAGCGAGGACGTCCTGGTGAAGTCCATGGCCGCCCTCGGCTGCAACTTCGCCCAGGTCTACGGACTCACCGAGACCACCGGGGCCATCACGTCGCTCATGCCCGAGGACCACGATCCGAACGGAGGGCGCGCCAACCTCCTTCGCTCGGCCGGGCGACCCTTTGATCACGTCGAACTCCAGATCCGCGACACCGACACCGGCGAGGTGGTGGCGCCCGGCGTGGTCGGCGAGGTCTGGACCCTGTCCAACCAGAACATGCTGGGCTACTGGAACAAGCCGGACGAGACGGCCGCGGTGATCGTCGACGGGTGGTTCCGCACCGGCGACGCCGGGTGGATGAGCGACGACGGCTACCTCTTCCTGCACGACCGCATCAAGGACATGGTGGTCTCGGGTGGCGAGAACATCTATCCCGCCGAAGTCGAGAACGCCCTGCTGGCCCATCCGGGCGTGGCCGATGCCGCCGTGATCGGCGTGCCCGACGACAAGTGGGGCGAGACCGTGAAGGCGATCGTGGTCCGCTCCCCGGCCGGTGCCAGC
This sequence comes from uncultured Acidimicrobiaceae bacterium, assembly GCA_903894295.1. Lineage (GTDB taxonomy): Bacteria > Actinomycetota > Acidimicrobiia > Acidimicrobiales > RAAP-2 > Bog-756. Next base: position 6,334 of record CAITPI010000015.1, on the reverse strand, counting down.
CAGGACGAGGCCGACCTCGCCCGGGACATCATGGAGTCAACCCGGGAGCGGCTCGCCCGCTACAAGTGTCCAACCTCGGTGGACTTCGTCGACGTCCTGCCCCGGAACGCCTCGGGCAAGATCCTGAAACGGGAGTTGCGGGCCCCCTTCTGGGAAGGCAAGTCCCGCAACATCAGCTGATAGACGAGTTCCCGGCCGTCGTCGGGGTCCATCTGGTCACCCACGTGGGTGAAGCCGGCCTTGGTGGCCACTCCGATCGAGGCCGCGTTGTCCGGCGTCATGGACAGATAGACCTCGCCGACTCCCCGGTCACGCACCCAGTCGACAAGGCCCAACACGGCTTCGGTGGCATACCCCTGACGCCGGTCCGCCTCGAGCACCGTGTAGCCGATCTCGGCCCGGGAGACGTCGGCCGGATGACCGTGGAACCCGGCGTGGCCCACCACCCGGGGCCCGTTGCGAAGCACCACCAACCGGGCACACCAGTGTTCGGGCACGGGTCGTCCGGCCAGAAGTTCGCTCCAGCGCTCCAGGCGGCGGGGGGTGAGGGTGGCGAGGATCTCGTCGGGCAGGCTGACCCCAAGCAATCCTTCGGCCCGTGGCACGTCCCCGGCCAACAGGGCTGCCATCACGCCCAGATCGACCGGAACCAGGACCAACCGATCGGTGAGAATCAGGTCGGACGTCTCACCCGACCCGTCGATAAGGCTCAAAAGAGCCCCTGTGGCCCGTCGTCTCCGGTCACCCCGTCGCTGTCCCCGTCGCCTGCTTCGTCCTCGGACCGGGGTGATGCTTCGGTCGATCCGATGGCTTCGAGGCGGGGGGTGATCTCGTCAACCCGCAGGGCCGTGGCCCGCAACCGGCCGTCGAGCTCGTCCACGATGGCCGTCGCCCGTTCCAGCTGGGAGACCAACCGGTCCACGTCAACGCTCCCGGTTTCGAACTCCACGATGATGGCGTCAAGTTCGGCGCTGGCCTCGGCGAACGAGAGGCCGGCCACCTCGCCCGGTTCGTCACTCTTCCTGCTGGCCATTCCGGCCTCCTTTGCTCGTGGTTTCAATCAGGTGGCGGGTCCCCGACTTCCGGTCCACCGGTCGCCCGCAAACCCCGGAGAGATGTTCCCGGCGGAGTCTCCCCGGTGACGCGGGTTTCTGGAGAAAACACGTCAATCTCACGGTTCACCCACCCCGGCGGAGGCAACCTCCACGACGTTCGAGGTCACCGCCCCGTCGGCCAGTTGGGTCACCAACGTGGATCCCGGCGCCAGATCGGCCACCGAACGGACGATCACTCCGTTGGCGTCGCGGGTCAGCGAGTAACCCCGTTCCAGCAGCCGCTGGTAGTCATAGGCGTTCAGCAGCCGTCGACGCTGGGCCAGGCCTTCCGCCTCGGTCTCCATCTTTCGACGGGCCAGTTCCACGAGGCGCCCCCGGCGCTGAAGCAACCGGTCGCCGTGGCGAACCAACGACAGGCGGGCGAAGGTTCCCAACTGCTGCCGGTGGTGGCCGACCACCTGTTCTTCACGCTCGACACGGTGGGCCGCCAGTCGGGCAATCCGGGCACCCCGGTCGATGTTGCGCTCCCAGAACTCCCGAACCTGACGGCCGAGACTCTGACCACACTCGGTCGGAGTGATGAAGTAGCGGTGGGCCACCTCGTCGGCCAGGGACAGGTCGCCGGTGTGGCCGATGCCGGTGACCACCGGAATGTTGGACGTGGCCACGGCCCGCACCACCGGCTCGGTGTCGAACGTGGCGAGGTCGGCCTTGGACCCACCGCCACGCACCAGGACCACGACGTCGAGGGGCCGGGTCTGCAGGAACGCGATGGCCCGGGCAATCGAGGCCGGTGCATCGGCGCCCTGGACCGCACTCGGGACAAGCGTCACGGCAAAGGCCATCCCGCTGGCCTCGAGTTGACCGAGGAAGTCGTTGCACCCTTCGGTGCCGGGACTCGCCACCAGTCCGATGCGAAGGGGCAGCAAGGGCGAGGAGAGACGCTTCTGACGGTCGAAGAGATCCTCGTCCACGAGGGCCTGGATCAACCGGGCCCGTTCAGCCGCCACCTTGCCCAGCAGGGCTTCGGTGTCGAGTTCGGACAACGTGAAGTCGACGGTGCCACGGGCCTTGTAGAAGCCGACGTCACCGCGGACACGGACCACCATCCCGACTTCAAGGTTGACGCCCAGCTGGTCGAGCGAGTTCTTCACGCTCCGCCACTTGGTCGACCAGCACTTCACACTCAGCACCGGGGCGCCTGGTTCATTGGCGTTGGCCGGGTCCACGAGGTCGATGAAACAGTGACCCTTGGGCAGAACCTTCAGGGAGCGGATCTCACCGGTGATCCAGAGTGACCGGGAAAAGGCCGAGAGGACGGCGCGCTCCACCTGACCGTAGAACTGGGTGACGGTGAGGGCATCGACGCCCGCCGGTCCACCGTTCCGCTCCGCCAACGCTCTCGCCCGCTCTTCCAGTGACACGACATTCAGGTTAGAGGCCATTGCCACCACGCTGGGTCATTGGCCGGATCACCGGTTGGCCCGCCGGAGAGACAACACCCCGGACCACGACCATTGGTATTGACCCGCCATCTTCCGGAATCCCGACGTCTTGCATGGTCACTCACGACCAACTCCGACCGGTCGACTTCGCTGTCCGTTCGGCCCCGGATGTCACTTGTTCCAAAAGGTGTCGGTTCGTCCCGGATACTCCGGTGTGGGACGATGGAGGTGACGGTGAGTCGGCCGGGTGGTCGCGGCCAGGAAGGGAGACGGCTTCGGTCGGTTCGTTTCCCGGTCGAGGAAGGTCGGGACTCCACAGGGCAGGGTGCTGGCTAACGGCCAGTCGGGGTGACCTGCAGGACAGTGCCACAGAAAACAAACCGCCGATGGCCCTTTTGGGGGTACAGGTAAGGGTGAAACGGTGCGGTAAGAGCGCACCAGCGGCCGGGGTGACCTGGTCGGCTAGGTAAACCCCACCCGGAGCAAGGTTGAACAGGGGGCATGGGCGGCCCGCCCGGAGTCGCAGGACTCCACCTCCAGGTAAACCGCTTAGATGGATGACCACCCATCCCCGTCACGGGGTGGACAGAATCCCGCCTACAGGCCGACTCACCGTCACCACCTGCCACGGGACTTCCATCGATGGGCATCCACCAAGGCATTTTGCCTGTCTGCTGGTGGCCTCCAGCGTCCACTGTCGTCCACCCAGGTCCTCAAACCCCGGGGACGTTTCGAGGATCCGACGACGTCGTGAGGACCGGATCGGCCCCGGGTCGGGGTCGCCACCTGGGAGTTCTCCGCAGTGCACCACCATCGACCACGTGATTCCGTAACGCCAGGGGACCAGATCGAGTCGACTCCTGGGGTTCCGACGTTCGACCGCCGCCAGCGCAGCGGCCGTCCCAGCCGACCAACTCCCGTTCGAGATACGTGACAGAGGGGACGTAGGTTCACCATGACAAGGGCCGGTCGACGAAAGCGCGACAGACAGAGGGCCGTCAAGCCGAAGAACCCAGGACGTGTCGGGCATCGATCCGATTCGACCGGCGTGATCAACGTCGATCGCACGGGTGTTCTCGCTCCGGTACGACATGGCTGAGGTGGTCGTAGGAGCGGGGTTGGACGTCCACGCCCTGACACAACCGATGCGGAACGCCGGGTCGACTGCCGTGCCCGTTGTCGACCAGTCACCTTGAGCGTTGTCGGGAATCTGGACGGCAAACCGCTGGTCGGCGGTGCGCCAGACAGCCCAGGAGAGACCAGCCCCACGGCACCGGTGGGCCACGGTATTCATCCACTTCGACGCGGAAATCGTGGACAGTCGTGTGGTATCATGACACCATGACGAAGAACATCACGGTGCGCCTGCCCGATGAATTGGCGGCAGACGCAGAGGCCCTGGCCCGAGTTGACGGCACGAGCCTCAATGAGACCGTCAAACGATCCTTGCTTCAGGAGGTCGAACGGCGGCGGAAGAGCCCGGAGTTCAAGGCCAGGCTGACCAGGATTATCGAGGAGGACCGGGAGCTGCTCGAGCGCTTGGCCAGGTGACGGTCGAGTATCCCGACCTCGCCGACTACATCGCAGTTGCAAGCGCAGTCACCGAGATCGAGCCTGGTGTCGTATTGGCCACCATGAAGGCCGACCTCGCCGACTCCGCTCTCCATGCACCGGCCGGTTGCTGGATCGATCAGGACTTCTCTCCGGACTTCATCGACAAGGCCGCTGTGCTCCTCGTCCGGTTGGCCAAGAACCACCCGCTGCTCGACGGCAACAAACGGGCGGCGTGGGTGACCCTTCGACTGTTCGTAGAAATGAATGGCTGGACATGGCGCACCTACCCAGGTGTCGACGAGGCCGAGCAAGCGGTCCTCGCCGTCTCCAGCAGCGAATGGGACGAGGAACGGACCGCAGCGTGGCTCAGACCTCTGCTGGGCGCCCCGCCGAACACCGCCGATAAGTGAACTTCAGCGGGCGACGGACCCGGAGTCCCTCCGTCGAGACATCGACGCTGCGACCGGCTCCTCGCTGTGCGCACCTCAGACCGAGGCATCCTCGACACCAGCACGGTGGTGCTGCTTGAGCGGATCGGAGATCCCCGGCACCTTCACCCGAACCGCTCATCACGACTGTGACGCTCGCCGAGCTCTCCGGCGGTCCCCTCGTGGCGACCGAGCCAGCCGAGCGAGCGACGCGCCAGGTGCGGCTCCAACAGGCGGAAGCCGACTTCGACCCACTTCCCCTCGATGTCGCAGCGGCCCGGACGTTCGGCCGCGTCGCCGTGTCGCTCCACCGTGCAGGACGCAAGACCGGCGTCCGGTCCTACGACGCGATGATCGCTGCCGTGGCGCTCGCCAACGACCTTCCGCTGTTCATGTGCAACCCGGCCAATTTCGAACACATCGATGGCCTGGACTTACGATCGGTTCCGCATCCGGACCAGCCCTCTGGACCCTCGAGCGGGTCCTCCTCGTCTGAGCCCCAAGTAGCCACCGACCCAGCGTTCAGGGATACCCTGCGGTGAAGGTCAGGAAGCCGAAATGCCGGAAGTGGGCCGGCATTCAGATCCCTCCTGTTCCTGAACAACGGTGAATCCCGGTGGCATCCCGACATCCTGGTACGAGATCAGGGCGCGACGTCCAAGGATCCTTCTCCTGACGGTCCCGATGCTCACACGCCTGGGGCCGAGCCCGTTGGGAGCGCCCGGGTGCTGTCAGCACCCCAGAGGACCGGATTCCGACGCAGTCCGGGGGCCTTGGGTGGATGGCGGCGCTCCAAGGTTGGACCTGTCCCATCGGCAACTGTCACATCACGAGTCCAAACGGACCAATGAGTGGCAAAAGCCGTGGAGGCCGGAACCGGTCAACCGAAGCGGACCCGGGTGACCGATGCCACCACCACCGATCCATCCTTGGCCGAGACCGTGTAGAGCACGATTGCTCCGTACTTCGAGGTGGCCTTGGTGAACGCCAGCGATCCCCTGAACGGACCCATGGCATCACCCCGGCCGGTGACGGTACCCGTACCGATGGGGTTGGCGTTGTCGTCCTCACGCACCTCGGTCCGGACGGTACCCTCGAATGCCATGGCGGCCCCGACCAGGGTGACCGGTGAAGTGACCGTGGCGTTCCCCACCGGTTCCGTCAGTTGGATCGTGTCCGTTTTTGCCCCGAGGACCCACCACGAGTTGTCGGATCCCAGTCTCCTCACGAGAACCTTCGTCTCGGGTCCGTTGGCGTTCGGCGCGACGGGCACCTGGCCCGAAAGGGAACCAGTTTCCTGGAACGGCCCGATCACCGGATTGACCATGTGGAGGTAGTCGGTGGCGAACCCAAGAGCAGCGGCCCCCGGCGTCAGGTAACGAACACTGCTGGCCGGTGTCGGCCACACCGCCATCCACGTGTCCGAGACGGGCGATGTGGTGCTTGTCGTCGACGGTGCGGTCGTTGAAGTCGACGTTGACGTCGACGATGCCGTGGTGGACGACGAAGTGGACGTGTTGCTGCTGCACCCGACCGCAGACAGGGCGAGGGCGACGATCGTCGCCCCAACCACCACGCGTCGTCTGGTCATGGCGTGATCATCCCACCAGATGCAGTCATGTGGCAGGGCCGAAAGACCCGTGTGGAGTGCGCAGCACCCCCGAAGTGCCGTTCGGGGACGGGCCAGGACCGGGGTCTCGCCCGCTCCTCGAATCCCCGGTAGGCGCTGACAATCCGAGAGGTTGCGGGGACCGTGTCCCGTCACCATTCGACCTGCCGTCACCACCGTCCCCAACACCGCTGCCGGCACACCGGCGTTGCCCACGCATTACGCTGGATCCATGACGACCGC